>JACRDO010000096.1 GCA_016212885.1 Elusimicrobiota bacterium
GAGCGCGGGGACCGCGATCGGCCCGTGAAAGGCCGGGGACACCAGGAGCGCTCCGGCAGCTGGAGCCAGCGCCGCGGCTTCGATGTCGGCGTCGTCTTGGATGAAGAATACCGGGGTGAGGCCTTTGGAAAGAATGCGCTCGAGCGCTTGGCGGTCGTAGCCCACGGTGAGGGTCTCCGGCTGAGCGTCCTCCGAAAGCAGGAGCCCGCGCAGGCCGGCCATCTCGGTCACCGTTGCGGCCAGCCCCCGGCGTTTGAGCATCCTTTCAATCAAGGCGACGGCCTCCTTGTCTCGAGACCAGAGGGAGTCGGCGCGCAGCGGCGAATGGGCGCTCAGGAGCCCGAGCCTGCGCATCTTGTCGACATCGGCGCGCGTGAAGACCATCAGGTCCCCGCCCTTGGCGGCTGCGGCAAGGGTCCGGGGCCGGAGCAGGACCCCTTGAGCGC
Source organism: Elusimicrobiota bacterium (assembly GCA_016212885.1). GTDB lineage: Bacteria > Elusimicrobiota > Elusimicrobia > UBA1565 > UBA1565 > UBA9639. Next base: position 447 of record JACRDO010000096.1, read on the forward strand.
CGGCCGCCTTCGCGCGCTCGAAGAACTCCGGCGCCGGAAACTTCGAGACCGCGCAGGCGGCCTCCACCTCCGCGCCGTCCAAGACCAGCCCGCCCACGGGGGCGCGGGGCCCGGCGTCGATGAAGGCCCACAGCCCGAAGGCTGCCGCGGCGGCCAAGACCAGGCGGAGGAGCGTCGTCACGCCGAGGTTTTTTCTTCTTGGGGCGGCGGTTCCGAGACCTCGTCCCGAACATCCGAAACAGGCGGAGGCTCCGACGGCTGGAAGGAATCAAGCGGAGGCAGGTCCGAGAGGCCGCGCAGGCCGAACTGGCGGAGGAATTCCGGAGTCGTCCCATAGAGCAGCGGACGGCCGACGCTCTCCTTGCGCCCGACGACCCGGACTAAGCCCTTCTCCAGCAGGGTCTCGAGGGCGGCGATGACCTCCACGCCGCGGATCTCCTCGATCTCCGCCCGGGTGAGCGGCTGCTTGTAGGCGATGATGGAGATCGTCTCCAGCGCGGCCGTGGAGAGCCGCATGGTCATCTTGTCCGAGTAGAGCTGGCGGACATAGCGCGCGTATTCCGGCCGGCTCGCCATCTGCCAGCCTTCGGCGATCTCGATGACTTGGACGGCCGAGCCGCGCTCGACGTAGTCCTTCTGGACGGCGCCCACGGCGGCGGCGACGCGGCCCGTGTCTTTCTCGCCGATGATCGCGGCGATGCGGGGGACCGGAAGAGGCTGGTCCGTGATGAAAAGGAGCGTTTCGACGGCCTTTTTCAGCTCGGAGTCTTCCAAAGACCTGTGTCCCATCGGGCCATCACCCCCCGGCGCCTTCGCTCTTCGAGGAGGCGCCGGGATCCTCAGCCCACCCCTCCTCTCCGGAAGGCCAGATCGGCGCGACGATCTCCACGGGCGCCTGCCGCTTGTAGATGAGGATCTCGGCCAGGGGCGCCTCCTGGCGCGCGATGATCTTCTGGGTCTTGATGAGCTCCAGGACAGCGATGAAGCAGGTCAGGATCCCCAGCTTGAGGCGCTCATCCTTGAAGATGTCCCGGAAAAGCACATACGGCTTGCCCTCGAGCAGGCCGAGGATCTTGCCGATCTTCTCCTCGATCCGGAACTCCTCTCCGACGATGACGCGGCCGCGGTCCTCCGCGCGGCCGAGTATCTCGCGCACCGTGCTCAGCAGGTCGAAGATGCGGATGTTGAGGCTCTTGTCGTGCTCGGCGAAGCGCGGGGCCCCGCGATAGAAGACCCCGTCCCATTCGGCCGAGCGCGTGTCCAGGAACCTCGCGGCCTCCTTGAATTTCTGATACTCCAGCAGCTTTTCGGCGAACTCCCTGCGCGGGTCCGGGCCTTCGGCCCCGTCGTCGAGCCCCTCATGGGAGGGCAGGAGGGTATGGGCCTTGATCTGGATGAGCGTGGAGGCCATCACGAGGAACTCCCCGGCCACGTCCAGGTTGAGCTCCTTCATGAGGTCCAGGTACTCCAGGTACTCCTGGGTGATCTGCGAGATCGGGATGTCGCGGATGTCGAGGTCGTCCTTCTTGATGAGATAGAGCAGGAGGTCCAGCGGGCCCTCGAAGAGCTCGAGGTGGACTTCGTAGGCGGGAGAGGTCATCGGAGGTTCATGGCCTTGCGCACGCGCTCCATGGTCCGCTCGGCCGCCTCTCTTGCGCGCGCGCTGCCCTCCTCGAGGATATCTTCGACCGGCTCGTTCGCGCAGCGCTCCCGGTTGGCGCGGAGCTCCGAGAAGGGGCCCTCCAGGGATTTCAGCAAGTCGTTCTTGCACGCGACGCAGCCGATCTCCCCCCGCCGGCATTCCCCCTCCCGGCTCTCCCAGAAGCCGCTGTAGAGCCGGTGCAGCGCGAAGACGACGCAGCCGGAAGGGTTCTCCGGGCAGGGCGCGGGGTGGCCCAGGTCGTTCTTGCGGATCTTCAGCGGGTCCGTAAACATCGAAAGGACCTTGGCCTTGAGGGTCTCCGGGGGCTCCGCGAGGTCCACCGCGTTGCCGTAGGACTTCGACATCTTCCGGCCGTCGATGCCGGGGACCTTCGGGGTCTCGGTCGTGAGGGCCTTCGGCTCGACCAGGACCGGGCCGTAGATGGAGTTGAAGCGACGCGCGATCTCGCGGGAAAGCTCCAGGTGCGGGAGCTGGTCCTGGCCCACGGGGACGAAGGCGGCGTCGTAGAGCAGGATGTCAGCTGCCTGCAGGACCGGGTAGCCTAGGAACCCATGCGTGCGCAGCTCGATCTTCGCGCCTTCGTCCGGCACGACCGGCTCGAGGGCCTGCCCTTGGAGCTTCTCGCGCATCTGCTTGCTAGGCACGCCAACCTCCTCGATCGCCTTCGAGAGCTTGGTCCGGCCCAGCTCCTGGAGCTGTTCCTTATAGGTCGGGTTGTTCTCCAGCCAGGAGATCGGCGTGAGCATCGAGAGCATCAGCGAGAGCTCCGCGTGCTGGGGGATCTTGGACTGCCAGAAGAGGGTTGACTTCCTGGGGTCTAAGCCCGCGGCCAGCCAGTCCAGGGTCATCTCGCGGATGTTCTGCTGAAGCAGGCCGGTCTCCTCGTAGCCCGTCGTCAGCATGTGCCAGTCCGCCACGAAGAACCAGCAGTCGTATTCGTCCTGGAGCCGCACCCAGTTCTTGAGCGCGCCCCAGTAGTTGCCGAGGTGCAGGCGCCCGGTCGGGCGCATGCCGGAGAGGACGGTCTTCCGGTCCTCCCCCGAGTCGGGCCCTAGCGCCTCGGGGGCGGCGCGAGTGGAGAACGACTCTCGCGCCGTCATCCAATCAGTCCCAATCGGGCGAAGCCCGCCAGGATGAGCTTCGAGGGGAACAGCACCAGGGCCCCGAAGGCCTTGGTGGTGATGAGCACGAGGATGATCACCGCGCCGTAGGGGATGTGCTTGTAGTAGGCCTTGCGCCAGTCCTTGGGCAGGAGCCCGCCGAGGATGCGGGAGCCGTCCAGCGGGAAGACGGGGACGAGGTTAAAGAAGGCCAGGACCAGGTTGATCGTGATGGCGAAGAGCAGGACATCAAAGAGGGTCTTCCGGCAATCCGGGGGGATCCACGAGGACAGGAGCACGGCCTTGAAGAGGAACGCCGCGGCGACGGCCAGGGCCAGGTTCGAGGCCGGGCCGGCCAAGGCCACGCGCAGCATGCCCCCAGCCGGGTCGCGCAGGCGCGCGGCGTTGACGGGCACGGGCTTGGCCCAGCCGAACATGGGCGCGCGCAGGAAGAAGCAGACCAGGGGCAGGAATACGGTCCCGAAGGGGTCCACGTGCGCGAGGGGATTGAGGGTCAGGCGCTCCGCGCGCTCGGCGGTGTCGTCGCCCAGATGCCAGGCGGCCCAGCCGTGGCAGAACTCATGGACCACGACGGAGAAGAAGAGGATCGGCAGCTGGAGGATCCACTCCACGGGGACATTGTAGCCGTTTGCCGACGGGGAAGCAACGACCCGGCAGGCCGCGGCCCTGCCTGCATGCGCTTGCAGCCGCGATACCGAGCGTTATCCTTTTGCGGGATTATCCTTGACAAGGATAATTAATGGGTGTATGCTTTGTCGTGCGGCTGCTTCGCCATAACCCATGACCGGCGTCTTCGTCAATCGCGAGAAGGAATTCGCGGCCCTGGAGCGGGTGGGCTCTTCCGGGGGCCTGGTCATCCTGTACGGCCGGCGGCGCATCGGCAAGACGCGGCTTCTGGTGCAATGGCTCGCCCGGCGCCAAGGCCTTTACGCCCAGGCCATCGAAGGCAATGCGCTGCTGCAGTTGGATCAGGTATTCCAGGACCTCCAATCAGGCCTTCAGGCGCCCGTGGCCCCCCGCACCTGGGATGATTTCTTCTCCATCCTCGATCATCACAAGGGCCGCCTCATCTTCTGCCTCGACGAATTCCCCTACCTGGTGGCCGCCGATCCGACGCTCCCCAGCCGGCTGCAGCGCTGGTGGGACCATCGCGCCCCCAAGGATCTGCTTCTGGTTCTCTGCGGCTCAAGCCGCCGCATGATGCACAGCGCCTTGCTCGACGAGACCGCCCCTCTCTACGGGAGAAGCCGGCTGATTCTCAATATCGGGCCCATGCACTACCTGGATTTCTGCCGGGCCCTCTCGCTGCGCAAGGACGCCGCGGTCTCTTTCGAGCTGTTCTCCATGGTGGGCGGGATTCCCAAATACTGGGAACTCGTCGGGAGCATGAGGACGCCCATCCAGGCGGCCGAGGCCCTGTACTTCGGCTACGCTTCCTATATGGAGAACGAACCGCGCCGGCTCCTCATGGATGAGCAGCTCAGCGCCGGCGTGCCCATCAGCGTCCTGGAAGCGGTCGGCCGCGGGGCCCATAAGCCCTCCGAAATCGCCTCCAGGCTCGGCGTTCCACAGACCCAGATGGCCAAGGCGCTTTACGCCTTGCTCGATTGCGGGTTTTTGTGCCGGGATATCCCCTTGGGTCAATCACAGCGCAACCCCAAGAACGTGCTCTACCGCATCGCCGATCCCGCGCTGCGTTTCTGGTACCAGGTCTACTCTCCGCACAAGAGCCGTTGGCGCGGCTATCCGGCCGCCGAGAAAAAACGTCTTTTGTGTCAACACGCTTCCACGGTTTTCGAGGATTATGTCCGGGGCCGGCTGTCCGGAGCCGGACGCTATTGGGAGAAAGTCGGCGAATTCGACTTGGTCCGCCCCGTCAAAGAAGGGCTCCCGCCGGACCAAGGCGTGATCGTCAGCGAGGTGAAATTCCGTTCCTTGGGCGCAGCCGAGCGTTCGGGGCTCCTGCGGGACATGCAGGAGCGTTGGCGGCGGACCGAGGCTTCACGTCGGTGGCCTGCCCGCCGCTTCGAGATCATCGACGCCGATTTCCTCCGCTGAACCGAGGTTGAAGATAAACGGCGCTTCCGGGTTTTGCGTGGGGTGGCTCACAAACGATGTTCGCTTGGCGTAAAGCGCCCGCCCTCTCCGGCTTCCCAGAACGCCTGCGAGGACTGGCGAGACCTTGAAAAGATGGCCAAGGTCGGCTGGGCGGCCTTCTGGGCTGCGGCCGGCGGGGTCGCGTTCCCGTTCTTCGGCGACGCGGACGCGCGCGTTGACAAATGGAATACGGGCTGTTAGACTTATATCATGGTAGGACAATTCACGGCCGTCTACATCAAACGCGGCAGGTGGTACATCGGATACGTGGAGGAGATCCCCGGCGCCAACACGCAGGGCAGGACACTCTCCGAAACCAAGCGGAACCTCAAAGAGGCCCTGGAACTGGTCCTTGAGTCCAACCGCGCTCTCGCGCACAAGGCCCACGGCCCCCACGTGATAGAAGAACCCATCAACATCGCCGTCGGATGAAACGCAGGAACCTGATGCGTCGCCTGCGGGCGCATGGATGCGCGCTTCTGCGCGAGGGCGGGCGGCATTCCGTTTATTGGAATCCCGCCACGCGGCGAGTCTCCGCCGTGCCGAGGCATTCCGAGATCGACGATTTCTTGTCCCGAAAGATTTGCCGCGATCTCGACGTCCCTCAACCGTAGCGGACAGGGAGCTTCATTCGTCCCGAAACATCCAAACAGCTGAGGTTCGTATCGAACTTTCCAAACCGCGCAGAGGGCCGCGGCCTTCTGGAAATGCTCCAGGAATTCCGGGTCGCTCGGCGCGGGCATGGTTGAGGCAGATTATACCGCATGGCCCTTGCCTGTCAACGCGGTTGCGTCCTCCCGCCAAGACCGCTAGAATGGAGCGCCGATGGCGGAACTCTTCCTGGTCGTCGCGATCCTGCTCCTCGCCGCGAAGCTCCTGGGCGCGCTGAGCGTGAGGCTGGGCTTTCCCTCGGTCCTCGGCGAGATACTGGCCGGGGTGGCCCTCAGCGCCTCGTTTTTGAACCTTCTCGGCTGGCCCTTCCTCCACGGCCCGAACGCGCTATCGCCCGGGATGATGGAGAGCATCCTGCGCGCCCTCTCCGAGCTCGGGGTGCTGTTCCTCATGTTCCTCGCGGGGCTCGAAACCGACCTCGAGAAGATGGCCAAGGTCGGCTGGGCGGCCTTCTGGGCCGCGGCCGGCGGGGTGGCGTTCCCCTTCTTCAGCGGCGCGGTCCTCGGCCTCTGGGCCGGGTACGGCCTGCCGGTCTCCGCCTTCATCGGGGCCCTGCTCACCGCGACGAGCGTGAGCATCACGGCCCAGACCCTCCTGGAGCTCAAGCAGCTCCAGTCGAAGGAAGGGATGGCCATCCTCGGGGCCGCGGTCATCGACGACGTGATGGGCGTGCTCGCGCTCTCTCTGGTGGTGGCGACGGTCTTGAAGCCCGAAGCCGGCGGAGCGGCTTCCATCCTCAAAACGCTCGCTCTGATGACCCTCTACTTCGCGGCGGCCATCGGCCTGGGCCGCCGCTTCTTCGAGCCGCTGCTCAAGAAGGTCTCCCAGGCCCGCTCCACCCAGATCACGATGACGGCGGCTCTTGCGGTCTGTCTCATCTACTCGTGGTCCGCCGAAGCCGTCGGGCAGGTCGCCGGCATCACGGGCGCTTATCTCGCGGGGGTGCTTTTCAGCCGCACCTCCTTCCGCGAGGACCTGACCGAACGGGTCGGGATATTCGCCTACTCCTTCTTCGTTCCCATCTTCCTCGCGCACGTGGGCCTGCAGGTCCGCGTCGAGTCCCTCGGAAGCGCGGCGGCGTTCACAACCCTTCTTCTGCTCATCGCGATCCTGGGAAAGATCGTCGGCTGCGGGCTCGGCGCCTACGCCATGAGGTTCACCCCGGCGGAGTCCCTGCGCGTAGGCGTAGGGATGATCAGCCGCGGAGAGGTCGGGCTCATCATCGCCAGCTACGGGCTTTCGCGCGGCGTCATCGACGAGACAATCTTCTCCCAGATGGCGCTCGTCGTCATCGTCACCACCCTGGTCACGCCGATCGGCCTGCGCTTCGTGTTCCCAAGCAAGGGGCTCACCAAGCCGATCTAATGATCTGGGCCTTTGGGCCCAATCCGGAATGAGCCGGATGGGGCTATGTCCGCAAGGGCGCACGCGCTACAATATCCCCATGAAAAGGACCCTGGTTCTGGCGCTCTGTCTTTCGGCTTCCACCGCCGCTTTCGCGCAGCGGGCTGCGCCCGCCAACGAGTGGACGCACGTGTACATGAACGTCCGGGCCACGTTCCAGAACAGCTACGACATCCAGGAGAGCATGCTGCGCATATTCCTCTACGTGAACGCCTTCGGCAACGGCCTCTCCTTCAGCGGCCAGCCGTTCTCGGGGTCAATGAACCTCACCGGCAACTGGTGGTCGATCTATGCGGGCGGCGCATCCGCGAACATCTCGCTCTGGGGCGACGACTACAACATCGACGCCCGCATCCCCGGCCGCAACGGCGCGCCGGCCCGGTTCTTGCGCCTGACGATGTACTCCCAGGGCCCCGCCGACAACCCCAACTTCCCCCCTTCCTACTCGATCTACGACGCGGACCTCAGCCTGCAAATCAATCCCGCCGGCTCTAACGGCTACACGATCAGCGGGCGCGTCAACACCGAGAAGGTCGGCCCCGAGGGGACGGCCATCGTGGGCCTGGTGACGTCGGCGATCATGCACAGCCGCAAGCCCAAGGCCAACGGGATCCCGAAGCCCGAGGCCGTCGAAAAGTCCATGCGTTCGGACCCGGCGGTCATGGTCCCGGCTCAGTAGCGCTAGGACCGGATCATCACCAGCTATATAAAACGCCCGCGGCCTATTGATAGTTTATAAATGTAGTCAGGATTAAAATATGCGCTGGCGCAGGTTTTCTTACGACGCCTTGAGCTCGGTCCAGAACCTGTCGTAGAGCGGCCACGCCTCGCCGGGGTCCGGAATCCACTGCAGTTTCCTGAAGACCGCGTCCTGCGGCACGATGGTGGGGTTGTCCCTCATCTCCTTGGGCAGGAGGTCAAAGGCCGTTTTGTTGGGACAGCCGTAGCGGATCTTTTCGACCAGGCGGGCGACGATGCGGGGCTCCATCAGGAAATCCATGAGCCGGAGGGCCCCCTCCCGGTTCGGCGCCCCGACCGGGATGCAGAGGTTGTCCTGCCAGAGGATCCCCCCCTCCTTCGGGATGGCGAAGCGCATGGAGGGCTTATCGTCGGCCACCCGGTTGGCGTCCCCGCTCCAGACGTGCGAGAGATCCACCTCGCCGGATAAAAGCACCGCCTCCATGTTGTCGCTCACGTAGGTCTTCACGAGCGATTTCTGCTCGATGAGCCTTCGCTTGACCCGCTCGAGCGCGGCCGGATCGTGGGTGTCCGCCGAGTAGCCCGCTGCCTGAAGGCCCATCGCGAAGACCTCGCGCTGGTCGTTGAGCAGGCTGATGCGGTTGCTGTAGCGCGGATCCCAGAAGACGGCCCAGCTCTCCGGAGGCGGCTTGACGCGGTCTGAGTCGTAGGCGATGCCGGTGACGCCCCAGAGGTAGGGCACGCAGCGGCGGTTGCCCCTGTCGTAATACAGGTCGAGGAAGCGCTTGTCCACGTGCTTGAGATTGGGCAGCTTCGAGCGATCGATCTCCTCGAGCAGGCCCTGGCGCGCCATCACCGCCACCATGTAGTCGGAGGGCACGACGAGGTCGTAGCCGCTGGCTCCGCCCAGGAACTTCGCGAGCATCTCCTCGTTGGAGGCGTAGCGGGAGACCACGACCCGCATGCCGGTTTTCCTCTCGAACTCCTCGAAGGCCGCCGGGTCGTCGTAGCTGCCCCAGGTGAAGAAGCGGACCTCCTGCGACCTGGGGCCCTTCGCGCAGGCGCAGAGGAGGAGGAGCGCGAAGACCCTATACATGGGCTTCCTTCCCCTGGAGCAGGAAGGCGAGGGCGACGAGCAGCATCGACGCAACGAAGAGCGCCGTCGAGAGCGCGTTCACCTCGGGGCTGAGGTTGAAGCGCAGAAGGGAGTAGATGTAGACCGGCAGGGTGACGGATTGGAAGTCCGAGACGAAGAAGCTGATGAAGAAGTCGTCGAGCGAGATGGCGAAGGCCATGAGCGCCCCGCCGAGCACCGCGGGCGCCAGGAGCGGCAGGGTGATCTTGTAGAAAGCCATCGCCCGCGTCGCGCCGAGGTCCATGGCCGCCTCCTCCAGGCGCGGGTCGAGCTTCTTCAAGCGCGCGCGGATGATGAGCCAGACGATGGGGAGGTTCAGGGTGGTATGGCCGAGGATGAGCTTCGCCAGCCCCATTTCCGCGGGGAAGACGTTGAAGAGCAGGAGGAACCCGACCGCCATCATCAGCTCGGGGATGACGACCGGCAGGAAGAAGAAGGCCTCCCACATGGGCTTGCGCCGCCACGGGAAGCGTTCGAGGGCCACCGCGCCCATCGCGGCCAGCGCCGTCGAGAACACGCTCGAGGCCGCGCCGACGATGACGCTGTTGAGCGTCGCCTGCCGCATGTCGGAGTTGCCGAGCATTTGGACGTACCAGCGCAGGCTCAGCCCGGTCCAGCGCGCATTGAACTTGGAGGCGTTGAAGGAGAAGACGATGAGCGAGAGCAGGGGCAGATAGATGAAGGCGAGGGTCGCCAGGCTCGCCAAGGCCAGAGCCCCGGTCGGCTTTCCCCTTTTCACGCCGACTGCTCCTGGCGCAGGTAGAGGAGGAGCCCGGCGCCGATGACGAGCATCTGGATGAGCGAGAGCGCGGACCCGAAAGGCCAGTCCCGGACCACCAGGTACTGCTGCTGGATGAGGTTCCCCATCAAGGCGTACTTCGAGCCGCCCATGAGGTCGGGGGTCACGAAGTCGCAGGGGATGGAGGCGAAGACGAGCACGCTGCCCGCCACAAGGCCGGGCTTTGAGAGCGGCAGGATCACGCGCCGGAAGACCTGCCAGGAGGACGCGTAGAGGTCGCGCGCCGCCTCGATGAGGCTCTTGTCGATCTTCTCGAGGGAAGCGTAGAGCGGCAGGATCATGAAGGGGAGCTGGCCGTATACGAAGCCGAGCAGGACGGCCTTCCAGGTGTAGAGGACCTCCAGGGGCGCGCGCAGGAGCCCGGACCTCAGAGCCAGGGAGTTGAACGGGCCCGAGCTGCCGAGCAGGAACATCCAGGCGTAGAGGCGCACCAGGACGTTGGTCCAGAACGGGATGAGGATGAGCAGGACCATGATCTGCTGGCCGCGCTTGCCCAGGCGCGCCATCCACCAGCTGATCGGGAACCCGAGCAGCACGCACAGGACTGTCGAAAGAGCCGCCACGGCGATGGAGCGGGCGAGGACCCCGAGATAGAGCGGGTCGAAGAAGCGGAGGTAGCTCTTGAAGCTCAGGCTCCAGAGGATGCCCCCGTAGGTGCCCCGCGCGGCGGAAGAGACCAGGATGATGAGCCCGAGCGGCAGGGCGTAGAAGACCGCGAGCCAAAGGAGCGGGGGAAGGGAGAGGCGGGCCTTGAGGCGCGTCACGCCAGCACGGTGGCGTCTTCGGAGCGCCACATCAGGTAGACTCGGTCCCCTTCCTTGCGCACGCGGCGGATGGGCGAGTAGATCGTCTGCACCCGCAGGAGCAGGCCGCTCGCGAGCCGGACGTGGTAGTGGATGTCGCTGCCGAGGAAGATGGCGCGCTGGACGATGGCGGAAACGCGGTTCTCGAGCTCCGAGACCTGTGAGGTGGAAAGGTGGATGCGCTCGGGCCGCAGGGACAGCGTCACCGCCTCTCCGGCCTGGAAGCCGTCGCCGGTGAAGGCCTCGATTCGCCCGACGCCCTCCACCTCCAGCCACACCCTGCGCATCGCCGCCGAAGAGGCCTGGGCGCTCGCCGCCGCCGCGGCTGTCCCAGGCGGGAGGCTCGCGGCCTCCACGAGCAGCTGCTCGACCTCCGCCACCTTGCCTTTGAGGAGGTTGGAGACGCCGACGAAATCGGCCACGAAGGCGGTCTTGGGCGACTCGTAGATCTCCTGCGGGGCGCCGATCTGGATGATGCGCCCCTTCTCCATGACCGCGATCCTGTCCGCGAGCTCGAGCGCCTCCTCCTGATCGTGCGTGACGTAGAGGAAGCTGACCCCGATGCGGTGCTGGAGGGCCTTGAGCTCCTCGCGCATGTCCTCGCGGAGCTTCTCGTCCAAGGCGGCCATGGGCTCATCGAGCAGGAGCAGCTCCGGCTGGTTGACGAGCGCGCGGGCGAGCGCGACGCGCTGCTGCTGCCCCCCGGAGAGCTCCGCGGGCATGCGGGGCCCCAAGTCCTTGAGCTGGACGACCCCCAGGACGTCGTCCGCGCGCCGGCGGACCTCCGGCTCGGGGACCCGCCGCATGCGCAGCCCGAAGGCCGCGTTCTCGAAGACGCTCAGGTGCGGGAAGAGCGCGTAGTGCTGGAAGACCATGTTGACGGGGCGGTCGTTGGCCGGGACGCTCGCGACATCGCGGCCGCGGATCCAGATCGAGCCCTTGTCGGGGTACTCGAAGCCGGCGATCATGCGCAGGAGGGTGGTCTTCCCGCAGCCGCTCGGCCCCAGCAGGGCGAAGAACTCGCCCTTGCGGATGTCAAAGTCCACGTCCCGGACCACGGTGACGCCGTGAAAGCTCTTGGAGATCTCTTTGACTTCGACGCTGAACTGCTCGGACATTCTTCCGGTGAAGATTTAACGACTTTTTGGGTGAAAGTGAAATACCGGGAGTCAATGTTGTAAGATGAAGTTATGAATCCCGCTCTGGAGGAGAGAATGGCAGACACGGTTTCCTACAAGGAACTGGGCTTCGTGAACACCCGCGAGATGTTCAAGAAAGCCATGAAGGACGGCTACGCGGTGCCGGCCTACAACTTCAACAACATGGAGCAGCTCCAGGCGATCCTCACCGCCTGCGTCAAGAGCCGCTCGCCGGTGATCCTGCAGGTCTCCAAAGGGGCGCGGGATTACGCGAACGCGACTCTCCTGCGCTGGATGGGCCGCGGCGCCCTCGAGATGATGAAGGAGCTGGGCCAGGGCGTCCCCGTGGCCCTGCACTTGGACCACGGCGACAGCTTCGAGCTGTGCAAGTCCTGCATCGACTGCGGCTTCTCCTCCGTGATGATCGACGCCTCCTCCAAGCCCTTCGACGAGAACGTCGCCCTCACCAAGAAGGTGGTGGACTACGCCCGTCCGCGCGACGTGAGCGTGGAGGGCGAGCTCGGGGTGCTGGCCGGCATCGAGGAGCACGTCTCCTCGGAGAAGTCGCACTACACCAACCCCTCCGACGTCGAGGACTTCGTCAAGAAGACGGGAGTGGATTCCCTGGCCATCTCCATCGGAACCAGCCACGGCGCCTACAAGTTCAAGCTGAAGCCCGGCGAAAGCGTGCCCCCCCTGCGCTTCGACATCCTGGAAGAGGTCGAGAAGCGCATCCCCGGCTTCCCCATCGTCCTGCACGGCGCCTCCAGCGTGCTCACGAGCTACATCGACATGATCAACAAGTACGGCGGCAAGATGGAAGGCGCGGCCGGCATCCCTGAGGAGCAGCTGCGCAAGGCCGCCAAGTCCGCGGTCTGCAAGATCAACATCGACTCCGACGGCCGCCTCGTCATGACCGCCATGATCCGCAAGGTCTTCGCGGAGAAGCCCGGCGAGTTCGACCCGCGCAAGTACCTCGGCCCGGCGCGCGAGGAGCTCGTCAAGATGTACATGGACAAGAACGAGAAGGTGCTCGGGAGCGCGGGAAGGTATTGAGCGGCGTGGCGAACAGCGTCCGCGCGGATTGGTTCGAAGCGCCGCCGAGATAGATTCCCGTCTGCGGATCGGCGACGACTTCATCTCCGGCATCCTCAGGCGCGGCAAGGTTCTTTATGAGTCCTGACTACGCGCGGGAATGGGTCCGCAAGGTGGAGGCGGACCGCGCGGCGGCGCCATGGAATCGGCTGTCGCGGCCTGCCGGAAGATCGTCGCCGCTGCATGTTCATGTTGACGCGCGAAGAGATCGGGAACATATCACAGCGCGGGCTTCGCCCGCAGCCCAAGAGCTATGAGCTTTGAGCTGTGAGCTTCTTAATGAGAGCGGCGAGCATGCGCTGGACTTCCTCGATGCGCGGAGCCAAGGCTTCATAGGCTGGGGCCTTGAGCATACCAA
>JACRDO010000097.1 GCA_016212885.1 Elusimicrobiota bacterium
AGACAAACCCTCTGACCGACCTTAACGACGGCGTCGACGCGCCCGCGGGCGAGGAACTCCTTCCCGCGTAGACCGTCAAGGCGTCGGCAAGGTCTTGGGCCGCATGCCTGAGCCGTATTTTGGTTCTTCTGGAATTACATTACATTTCTTAAACCCTGGCACCGCTTGATGTCGTTAATCGAATGGGCGCGTGAGCCTGCGAGCGCGCAGCCGCCGGCCGAAGGCCGGCGGCTGACAACTGGGAGCCCCTCCCACTACGAAGTGGCATAGGATGGCTGGGAAAACTATTTTTAGAAGTTCCAGAAAAAGCTGGCGGTTTGCTAAGACCTATGATTTGACGGAAATCTATGCGGCGGATGTGTTCGGGAGTCCGCTCACGCCACGGCTAAAAAGTGCGAAAGTCCACACCAAGGCTGTCCGCCTCGTCTTCGCGCATCTGCCGCCGGCAAGCCGACGCGTCGTATCGCCCCGACAAGAACGCCCCCTGGGGGCAGGCTTTTTGGCAAGGCCGGGCGCAGCCGTCGCAAGGCGCATACTTCATGGGGCCGGAGGTCTTGAATCGCGCATCGAGCCACAAGGCGCGCAGGCGGACTCGAGGCCCGAACTGAGGAGTGATGAGACACATTACGAACCCCCGTCATTTCGCATTCCTTCGCAGCAGTGAAATGGCGGAGGGGATGGGATTCGAACCCATGAGGCGGGGTAAACCGCCTACCGGTTTTCAAGACCGGCCGTTTAAACCGCTCACGCACCCCTCCAATATCCATAGAAACGCCTGTCCTTGGCGGCCGTATCGCCAAGGGCACCCCTCCAAAATCAAAGCGGGATCCGGTGCAGAGTGATCCCGATCTTTTTCGAGCCCGCGGGAGCCCCGCAGGCCAGCACCGGGAATGGGACCGCGTCGGCCTCGTTGAGTGAAGCCCCGCAGAGCGCGCCCGCGGCCCCGGAGAGCGCGGCCTGGACCTGGAAGTAGCGGCCCGGGCAGGGGCTCCCAGGCGGCTGAGCCTGGCCCCGGGGACAGATCGCGTAGACCGTCGCCGTCAGAACGAGCGGACCCTCGAAGCCTTTGAACTCGAACCGCCGCGTGAAGCCGGTTTTATTGAACTCGCCCGGAACTTCCGGAAGGCCGAGCTCAGCTTCGACCGGGTCGTTTTTCGCCGCTCCCGCGGGCAGGCCGCAGCCGTCGGCGCAGTCCTGGAGCCAGCTTGAAACGAACCCTCGGAGCTGGACACTGGAAGCAGACTTGGCGAGCCGATAGCCTGCCGGCGGGCCGAAGCGGACAGCTGAGCCCGGGCCCAAGGAAGGGACGGCGGCCGCGATTTGGGAAGCGCCGTCCCCGGAGGGCGCCGTCCTTCCGCTCCCGAAGGGGGCGGCCGCGCTTTGGGAAGCGCCGTCCCCGGAGGGCGCCGTCCTTCCGCTCCCGAAGGGGGCGGCCGCCAGCGCGGAACCCGTCATGAAGAACGCGAACAAGAGCTTCATCCTGTCCTCCCAAACCCGGCTTCGAGCGCCCGCGTGATGTAGTCTTCAGATTCTTCGTCGGCCGGGGCGTAGGTTTCGTACTCGTCGACCGAAAAGAGCGGCTTTCCGTTCACGCAGCCCACGAAGACGCCGTAGACGAGGGCCCTGTCTCCCACCTGCAGGTCATCGCGCAGATAGTCGATGAGCCCCTCGGGCAGGGACATCCACACGACCTTCTTGCCCTCGGAGAAGGAGACCTGCTTCTTGTAGCGCGAGGCGGCCTCGGGGTCCCCGATGCTCTTGGTCCAGCGCTTGATAAGCTCGAAATGCGACGGCGGGGCCTGGCGCACGGACCCCTGGAACACGATCTCGGCTGAGAAAAGCCTGTCTTTGAGCTCGTATTTGGTCTTGCCTCCACCGCAGGGCGCGGCCGCCGCGGCCTTGGCCAGGGTCATGAGCGGATACTGCGATGGATCGAACTGGGGCGCTTCCTCGGCCGGGGCCTGAGCGGTCGCCGGAGCCGTCAGGGCGCCGCCCTGCGCCCGCGCTTGCAGGGCAAGCAGGAAGGCGGCCAGGAGGACCACGGACATCATGATCCGTATTTTCCACGATTTTGAGCGGATAATCCAGCCCGGATTTGCTAAATTGAGATTTCCCATGCCCTCGAACCCGACCGAGAACATCGAGCTTCTCCTGAGAGTCGGCATCCTCCTGTCCTCCAAGCTCCAGCTCAGCGAGCTCTTGGTCACGATCATGGAAATCTCCTCCCGGATCGTCAACGCCGAGACCGCCTCCCTCCTTCTCCACGATCCGAACACGGACGAGCTCTACTTCGACGTGGCCCTGGGCTTAGACCCTGAGGTGGCCAAGATCCGGCTCAAGCTGGGCCAGGGCATCGCCGGTACCGTCGCGCAGACGGCCCGGCCCCTGATCATCAACGACGCCCAGAGCGATCCCCGTTGGTCCAAGGTCGTGGACCAGCGCTCGGGATTTACGACCCGGTCCGTGCTCGCGGCGCCCATCCTCCTTAAAGACAGGATGATCGGGGTCGTGGAGGCCATCAACAGCCTGCGGGGAGGCTTCACGGAGGAGGACCTGCGCCTCTTCGAGGCTTTCGCCTCCCAGGCCGCGGTCACCATCGAGAACGCCCGCCTCTTCTCCTCGCTGAGCGAGGAGAAGTCGAAGCTGCGCACGGTCTTGGACGAGATGAGCGACGCGGCCGTTCTCGCGGACGGCCATGGCCGGATCCTGCTGGCCAACGACGCCGCGCGCAAGCTCTTCTCGGCCGAGGGCGGGGCATTCAAGACCGTCTACGAGGCCGCAGCGGGCCTCTCCTCCGCCCCCCCCTTGGCCGACATCCTGGCCGGCGAAGCGGACGTGGTGGATTTCGAGGCGACCCGCAAGGGGCAGAAGCTCCTGATCCTCTCCGGCACCGCCTCCCGCATCCGCCCGGGGTCCCCCGAATCGCAGGCGGACCCCAAGACCCGGGTCTTCGTCTTCCGCGACGTGACCGAGCAGCGGCGCGAGGAGGGCCTCAAGCGCAGCTTCCTCTCTCTCATCTCGCATAAGCTCAAGACGCCGCTGACCTCCGTGACCGGCTACAGCCAGGTCCTGCTCGAAGAGCTCAAAGGCCGGGCCTCCGCGGTCCAGCTCAAGGCCCTCGGAACGATCCGCCAGCAGGGCTTGAAGCTCGCCTCCCTCGTCGAGAAGCTGCTCAACTACACGGTGCTGGAGGGCCTGGACACCTCCCAGCTGACCCTGGAGACCTTCTCGGTGGACGAAGCCATCACGCAGACGGTCGAGGAGATGGAGCCCTGGCTCAAGGAGAACGACGGCGTCGCGCTGGTGGAAGCCGGCTCGCGCCTGAGCGCGCTCGGGGACCCGCTCCTGTTCCGGGACGCCCTCAAGAACCTCATCGAGAACGCGGTCAAGTTCGACCCCAAGCCGCAGAAGCGGGTCGCCATCTGGGCCATGGCTGGAAAGGTGGGCGAGGCGGAGGTGCACGTGCGCGACAACGGGCGCGGAATCCCGCCCGAGGAGGTTGACAGGATCTTCGAGAAGTTCCACCAGGTCGAATCCGATTTCACCGGCCAGATCGACGGCTGGGGGCTGGGGCTCTCCTTCGTCAAGAAGGTGGCTGAGAAGCACGGAGGGGCGGTGCGCGTGGAGTCCAAGCTCGGCGTGGGAACGACCATGACGCTGGCCTTCCCCGCGGCCTCGGGGGGAGCCCAGGGATGATCGACGCATCCACCCTGCGCTTCGAGGACTGGTCAGCTGCCCTGACCGGCGGCGAGCACGCGGAAGCCTTCCTCGAGGAAAGCCATGGGACCTCGCTTCATTTCGAGGACTCCCGCCTCATGGAGGCGGCCGCTGGCACGGACCGCGGGGTGGGCCTGAGGTTCCTGCACAAAAACGGCGAGCGCTCCTGCGAGACGATCCACGGCGCGCTCAATTCGCTCGACCCCGCCGAAGCCCGCCTCCTGGCCGGCCGTCTCTTAAACGGCCTGCCTCGGCGCACGCCGCCCGCAGGAGGCCCTATCGAGTACCACCGCCACCTCGTCAGCCGGCGCCCTTCCGAGGTGCCTATCGAGGAGAAGATCGCCCTGCTCGAAGGGGTGGACCGGGCCGCGCGGGGGGTCTCCCCCCACGTCAAGCAGGTGAGCGCGGTCTACGCCGAGCGCTTCAGGCGCTTCGCGGTCCTCGACTCGACTGGCTGCTTCCGCCTGGGCGAGCGCAGCGTCGCGCTCTTCATCGTCACGGTCACGGCCGAGAAGGGCGCGGTCATGCAGACCGGAAGCGAGGTGATAGGCGGCCTCAAGGGCTACGAGCTCTTCGATGATTTCATCCCGGCCCTGGCCGCGCGGACAGCTGCGAAGACCGCGGTGGACAAGCTCGACGCGCCGCTGGCTCCTGCTGGCGAGATGCCGGTGGTGCTGGCCTCCTCCGCCGGGGGCACCTTCATCCACGAAGCCATCGGCCATTCGCTCGAGGCGGATCACGTGCAGGAAGGCGCCTCCCCCCACTACGCGGGCAAGCTGGGGCAGAGCGTCGCCAGGGAGTTCCTGACCATCATCGACGACCCGACCCTGCCCTACGCCCGGGGCTCCTATCCGTTCGACGACGAGGGCCTGCCGGCCAAGCCCACGCCCGTCATCAAGAACGGGGTCCTCGTGGACTATCTCTACGACCGCCTGACCGCGCTCAAGGACGGCAGGGAATCGAACGGGCACGGCCGCCGGGAGTCGTTTAGGCACAAGCCCATCCCGCGCATGTCGAACCTCTACATCGCTCCGGGCTCAGATGACCCCAGGGAGATCGTCCGCTCGATCAAGCGCGGACTGCTGGTGACGAAGATGGGCGGCGGGCAGGTGAACACGGCGACCGGAGAGTTCGTGTTCGGCGTGGACGAGGGGTTCCTGGTCGAGGACGGCGCGGTCAAGCACCTGGTGCGCGACGCCAACCTCCTCGGGGAGGGCCCCGAGGTGCTAAGGTCCATCGACAAGCTGGGCTGGGACATCGGCTGGGGCATCGGGACCTGCGGCAAGGAAGGGCAGGGGGTGCCGGTCTCAGACGGCCAGCCGACCTTGCGCATCCCCAAAGTCGTGGTCGGAGGACGGGAGGAATCATGAAGACGCTCTTCCTGGCCGGACTCGCCGCGCTCGCGGTCATCTGCGTCTGCGCGATGGGCCGCCGCCCCGAAAAGAATAGGAAGGAGGCACCGAAGATGGATCCGTCGAAGATCACGGCCGTGGACATCTCCCCCTCCTCCTGGAAGGGGGCGCACAGCGCGGTCAACCAAGCCGCGGGCTTCACCATTGAAACCGACGCGGACTGGAGCAAGGTCTGGAAGGAGTACCTCAACCAGGACGCGCCGCCTTTGGATTTCAACAAGTACTTCGCCGTGGCGGTGTTCGCGGGCCTGCATCCGACCGGGGGCTGGGGGGTCGAGTTCCTTCAGCCCGTCTCGGACGGGAAGGCCGTCGCCATCTTCTACCGCATCAAGAGCCCGGGGAAGTCCTCTTTCGTGACCCAGGCCTTCACGACGCCCTACGCGATCCAGCTCTACCGGAAGACGGGCCTGAGCGTGAAGGTGGAGCAGCAGAAGCCTTAGTGCTGAGAGTCCTTTCAGCGCTCCTGCTCGCCGCGGCCGCATGGCCGCATGAGCCGCCTGAACCGACGCAGCTGCAGGCGCCGGCCGCGGCGAAGAAGCATCGCCGGCATGGGAGGGAAAGACCTCCCTCTCAGCCGGCCGCCCCCACGGCCCCGGAGGCGGGCCGCCCTCTGAGGACGCCCGGAAGCGGCATTCCCTCGCCAGAAGGCTCGGTCACACTTCCTCGCGGCAACGCTCGGCCGCCCGCGGTCCAAGCGTCGACCGCGGCCGCGGCGGACAGGGCTCTGCCTCTCGGACCCGGCGATCCCGAGCCCCCCCCAGAGGAATGGCTCGTCCCGGTGAGCACGGCTGTGCGGGCGCTGAGCCTGCCCCCGGCGCCTGCCGGCGGAGGCTGGGCCGCCACTCCTTCCTCGCTGCTCCTCTATTCTTCGTCCGGCAAGACCCTGCACGAGCTTGGGCTCGACTACGTGGCGTCGGAAGACATGGAGGGCTCTTTCGTGACACGGCGCGTCATGCGCGGCGGAGTCTCGAAAGACGGCCGCTTCGCCTGGCATTGGGAGAAGGTGACGACCCTTAAGCGCGAGCGGACGGACACGGTCCTCGCCTCCACGCGCGCCTTCGCCTACCTCGGCACCAACGGCTACAGGCTCTGGAGCGACGATGATGCCGACGCGCCCGCCCGGGAGGACCCGGCGCGCATCAGCGACAGCGGGGAGACCGTGCTCGTGCGCGAGCTGCGCGGCAAGGAGTGGTCCGTCGCGGCCGTGGACTTCACGGGCAACCGCCTGATGGAGCTGGGGGCGGGCACCCGCATCGAGAGCTGGAGCCTGGCGCCGACCGGCCGCTTCGCGCACTTCTGCTGGAGCGGCTTCGAGGGTCCGCTCGTCTGCTCCTTCCTCAACATCGAGGCGCGCACCAAGAAGGACGTCCCCGCGGCGGACCTGCCGCCGGGAGGGCTGCGCGTGCTCGACGACGGCTCCGTGCTCGCGGGAGGCAGGCTCGCCTTCCGCCTGCGATGAAGGCCCTCGCCCTCGCCCTGCTTTTGCTCCCGTGCGCGCGAGCGCGCGCCGCGGATCCGCCCTCGGTCTCGGGCAAGGCCGTGGACACCCGGGACACCGAGCTCGCCCGCCGCATGAAGGCGGCGCTCAAGGACGACCCCGCAGCCGCGGATTCCCTGGCCGGGCGCATCCTCGAATCCAGCCTGGCTGACCAGTTCGAGGCCCCCAAAAGGGGGGACCTCCGCGGCGCCATCCGGGATTGGATCCTCCAGAACCCCGCGGACGCGGCCTTCCTGGCCGTGGGCTTCGCAAAGGACGACCGGGAAGGGAACCGCGATTTCGAGAAGTCCCTCTACACCCAGGTGAGCCGCTCCTTCGAGCTCAACCCCTCGCGCGACCAGGGCCTGCTGGGCCGCCTCAAGGCCGCGGGCTCCGAGTCGCAGGGCCTCGTCAAGGACCTCGACATGGACGACGACGAGCGCCGGGAGCTGCTTCGGCGCATGTTCGAGGGCGGCTCCAAGGCGGAGGGCCGCGTCGGAGCCCGTGGAGGCGAGGGCGGCAGCCGCAAGGGGGAGGAGCCCTCGAAGGGGCTCTCCTACGCCGGGGACGCGCTCTACGACCGCCTCAGCGCGGGCAACCCGACCGGCTACTCGCCGCAGGTGCAGCAGCTCCAGAGCGAGCTTAACTTGACCCTCGCGCCGGGCGCGCCGAAGCTCATCGAGACCGGCAGGCTGGACTACCCCACCCTGCATCATCCCTACTACGCGCTGGCCTACGACGCAGAGAGGCTGGATGCGGCTTACTCCGCCCACCTCGCGTGGGCGCAGGCGAGGAGCCTGGGCCTGGCGGGCCGATACTCGGCCGAACAGTACCGGGACCCGGCCGTTCAGCGCAAGCTGGACAAACGCTCTAAGGGCAAGGCGCCGCCTTCTTTTGCGCGCAGGCGCGAAGCCTTGGACGCGGCCGCCAAGTCGGTCAAAGAATTCGACGTTGAAGCCGAGAGGACGAAGGATCCGAAGGCCATCACGGCCAAGGCGCTCAAGGCCCTCTCGGCCAAGCGGCGCGACGCCGCGCGCTGGATCGTTGCCGCAGCCCTCGAGGAGGATCTGTCGCGCCTCGAGCAGTTCCGGGGGTTCCTTACTCCTCTGCTTGTCGAGACTATCCGCCGGGCCGCGCCGGACCCCGAGAGCGCCGAGCTCTACCTGAAGCGCGGAGCCGAGTTGGAAAAGAAGGTGGACGAGGCCGCGGCTCGGATGCGGAAAGCCGTCGAATCGCTGCGCAAGGATTCCTTTGCGGAGACCCTGGCCGAGGCGGACAGCGAGCTGCGCCGGTCCAAGAGGGCCTCTCGGATCCTGGCTTCGGACATCGCGCTCTACACGGAAGCCCCCGGCCGCCTGGAAGCGGCGGGGAAGGGCGGGAGCTCCGGGCTATGGGCGCGCCTGGAGGACTGGCTCCTGCGGCTCTTCCCGAACGCCAGCGCCTCCCGCCGGATCGCGGCTGCGCGGCGCGCCCGGGCCGAGTCGCTGGAGGAGTTCCTCCGAATGGCGCAGTCAGGATTCTAGCCCGCTCCCCCCCCTCACCAGCCCCTCGCACCCGCCGCCCTGGAGCGAATGGCATTGACATATGCAAATGCGTATGCAATACTATATGCGTGTATTCGATCCGGCTCGCTTCTGATGCGCTGAAGGACATAAGAAAGTTCCCGGTCTATCATCGGAGGCGCATCCTGGATGAAATCGAGAGTCAACTGGGACATGGGCCGACATCACCGACCCGGAACCGGAAGCTCCTGATTGATCTTATCCCGCCTTGGGAAGCGGAGCCTCCGATCTGGGAATTGAGGATCGAAGAGTTTCGGGTTTTTTACGATGTCTCGGAAGAGGAGAAGACGGTGTATGTCAGGGCCGTGCGCAGAAAGCCGGCAGGTCAATCGACGGAGGATATCCTATGAGAACCGTTTCAGTCCGCGAGTTGCAGAGCAGCATCAAGCAATGCGTCCAGTATTCCCAGAAGGATAGGATTGTGATCACCCAGCATGGGGAGCCGTCCGCGGTCATCATCGGCGTAAAGGGGATGGATTGGGAATCGGTGGTCATGGAAACCAGCGCGCCGTTCTGGAAGATGGTCCGCAAGCGCAGGGGTCAGCCGACGCTATCGCTGGCGGAAGCGAGGTCGCGCATCGCGGCCGGCCGCCGAAAGAATGGGAAGACAGATATTGATCGGCGGCAAAGCAATCGATGGAACGAAACGTCCCACTGCAGGAAGGCTCTGGGAAGGGTCCGGCCAGCACGCCGTTGAAA
Source organism: Elusimicrobiota bacterium (assembly GCA_016212885.1). Classification (GTDB taxonomy): domain Bacteria; phylum Elusimicrobiota; class Elusimicrobia; order UBA1565; family UBA1565; genus UBA9639. The sequence goes on from JACRDO010000097.1 coordinate 8,868, forward strand.
AAGTCCCCGGCCAAATTGCTTTGGAGGCCGGCGGTCAGGCGGTGATGACCGACCTGCGCCTCAATAGCAGCCACCCATGCGCCTTCCCAAATTGGAGGTCACAATCCGTGACCTCCAATTCCTTCATTCACCGGCTTCAGAGTCCGCCCCGGACCAGATATAGTATAATCGTGCGCGCCGTTGCGATTCAGCGGACGTCCAGCACGGAACAGGCGAGCAAAGCGATCACGGTTTTCGAGTCCCGGATCTTCCCGGCGAAGACCCAGCGCAGGGCCTTCTTGAAGGGGATGCGGACAGGCGCGAGGAACTCGTCGTGATCCGGATGCATCCGCCCGGGTTTGAGCCGGTCCGCGACGTAGATGTGGAGGAGCTCGTTGGAGAAGGCCGGCGTGGGCCAGAAGCGCAGCAGCAGCCGGATGCGGCCCGCCGTGCAGCCGGTCTCCTCGCGCAGCTCGCGCCGGAGGCAGGAGAGGAGCTTCTCGCCCGCGTCGAGCTTGCCGGCCGGGAGCTCGTAGGTGGTCTTGCCCACGGGGTAGCGGTACTGGCGCACCAGGATGATGTCGTCCTGGATGAAGGGAACGACGGCCACGGCGCCCCAGTGGTCGAGGTACTCGCGGGAAACGGGCTTGCCGTCGGGCAGGCGGACCGAGTCGACCCGGAAGTCAACGGCGCGGCCGCGCCAGATGAGCCGGCTGCGGATGAGGGTTTCGCGGAATTTTTTCACGGCGGAATTATAGCAACGAACTCCCGATGAGCGCCACGACTTTGGACTTCGTCCACCTCCACAACCACACGGAGTACTCCCTTTTAGACGGCATGACGCGCATCTCGGGCGAGAAGGACAAGCCATCGGACCTGCTCGTGAACCTCTCCAAGCAGGGCGCCCGGGGGGTGGCCATCACGGACCACGGCAACCTCTTCGGCGCCATCGAGTTCTACCTGCGCTGCCGCAAGGCCGGCCTCAAGCCCATCATCGGCTGCGAGATGTACATGGCCAAGGGCTCGCGCAGGGAGAAGGGCGGCTCCCAGAAGGACAACCGCCACATCACCGTGCTCGCGCGCAGCATCGAGGGCTACCGGAACCTGATGGCCCTCTCCTCCAAGGCCTACATCGAGGGCTACTATTACGACCCGCGCATCGACAAGGAGCTCCTGGCCGAGCACGCCAAGGGGCTCATCGTGCTCTCGGGCTGCCTCAAGGGCGAGCTCGCGCAGACGCTTTTGGGCGGGGACTTGGACGGCGCCTGCCGCCTGGCCGCCGAGTACCGCGACTTCCTGGAGAAGGACTGCTTCTACCTGGAGATCATGGACCACGGCATCCAGGCCCAGAAGGAGGCGCTCAAAGGCCTGATCGAGGTGCACGAGAAGACGAAGATCCCCTTGGTCGCGACCAACGACAACCACTACGCGCTCAAGGCCGACGCCGTGGCCCACGACGCGCACCTCTGCATCCGGACCGGCGGGCTGATCTCCGACACGAGCCGCTTCCGCTTCGATAGCCACGAGTTCTATTTCAAGAGCCCTCACGAGATGGCGAAGACCTTCCATTTCTCTCCGGAATCGCTCTCGAACACGGTGCGCATCGCGGAGATGTGCAACGTCGATATCCCGATGAACAAGCTGCACCTGCCCGACTTCCCGGTGCCGGAGGGCGCCACGCAGGACAGCCATCTCGAGCAGCTCTGCCGCGAGGGCCTCCGGCGCCTGGGCCTCTCGGGCCAGGAGGCGTACGAGAAGCGCCTCTCCTACGAGCTGGAAGTCATCAAGAAGATGGGCTTCTCCGGCTACTTCCTCATCGTCTGGGACTTCATCCGCTACGCCAAGGAGAACGGGGTCCCGGTGGGACCCGGCCGCGGCTCCGGCGCGGGCTCGCTCGTGTCCTACTCGCTCAACATCACCGCGGTCGACCCCCTGCGCTACAAGCTGCTCTTCGAGCGCTTCCTCAATCCCGACCGCCGCTCCATGCCGGACCTCGACATAGACTTCTCGGACACCGGGCGCGAGAAGGTCATCGAGTACGTGCGCGGGAAGTACGGCGAGGACAACGTGGCCCAGATCGTGACCTACGGCTCGATGAAGGCCAAGCTTGTGGTGCGCGACGTGGGCCGGGTCCTCGGCATGCCGATCCCCGAAGTGGACCGCATCGCGAAGCTCATCCCGGGCGGGCCCGACGTGACCCTGGCCAAGGCCCTCGCCGAGTCACCGGAGCTCGCGAGCGCGGCCAAGAGCCCGGATGTCAAGCGCCTGCTGGATCTCGCCCACAGGCTCGAAGGCCTCAAGCGCCACACCGGGGTCCACGCGGCCGGGATCGTGATCACCAAGGACGTGGTCTGGAAGTACGCCCCCCTCGCGAAGGGCTCCTCGGACGTGGTCATGACGCAGTACGACGGGGACGTCCTCCCGATGCTCGGGCTGCTCAAGATGGACTTCCTGGGCTTGAGGAACCTCACGGTCATCGCGGGCGCCGTGGACCTCGTCCGCGCCCGCTCCGATAAGGATTTCGACGTGACGAAGGTCCCGATGGACGACCCTAAGACCTACGAGATGCTCGCCGCCGGGCACGCCCTCGGCGTCTTCCAGCTCGACTCGGAGGGCATCCGGGCGCTTTTGCGCCGCATCCGGCCGACCAACTTCGAGGACATCTCGGCCGCCATCGCCCTCTACCGGCCGGGCCCCATGAAGGCCGGCATGCTCGACCTCTTCGTCGAGCGCAAGCACGGCAAGAAGGTGAAGAACGACCACCCCAAGCTCGAGCCGATCCTCAAGGACACCTACGGCTGCATCGTCTACCAGGAGCAGGTGATGGAGATCGCGAAGAGCCTCGCGGGATTCACCCCCGGCGAGGCCGACGTGCTCCGCAAGGCGATGGGCAAGAAAATCCCCGAGGAGATGGAGAGGCAGCGCGGCCATTTCGTGGAAGGCTGCAGGAAGAACGGCATCGCGGAGAAGCTCGCCAACAAGATCTACGACCAGATCGACAAGTTCGGGGGCTACGGGTTCAACAAGAGCCATACCGTCGCCTACGGGATGCTCGCCTACCAGACGGCTTATCTTAAGGCGAACCACCCGCTTGAGTTCTTCACGGCCCTGCTCACCTCCGAGATCGGCCATTCGGCCGTGGACGTGGAGGGAAAGGAGAACAAGCTCGTCACCTACATCGCGGACGCAGGCGGAACGGGCATCCAGGTGCTGGCGCCGGACATGCAGAGCTCCAATCCCGCTTTCTCGATTGAAGGCCCTTCCATCCGCTTCGGGCTCCTGGCGGTCAAGAACGTCGGCCAGGGCGCCGCCGAGTCCATCGTCGCGGCGCGCGGGGACAAGCCTTTCGCTTCCCTCGACGACTTCTGCCGGCGCGTGGACATGCGCGCCGTCAACCGCAAGACCATCGAGTCGCTGATCAAGGCGGGGGCGATGGACTCGATGGCGCCCGGAGTCCCGATGGGGGAGGCGCGGGCCAGGCTGAGCGCGGCCCTCGAAGAGACCATGGAGCGCCAGGCCCGCGTCAAGGAGGACTTAAGCCGCGGGCAGGGGCTGCTCTTCTCGGTGGAGACCGCGTCCGCCCCGTCCAACGGCGATGCGGCGGCTTTGACGGCCGGGGCCCGGGCCTGGCATGAGCATACGGTGCTCCAGCACGAACGGGAGGTCCTCGGCTTCTACCTCTCGGGACATCCGCTGGTGAGGTTCAAGGACTTCCTGTCCTGCGCCGCCACGCACGAGATCGCCGCGCTCAACGCTCAGATCACCCAGCCGGTCCGGCTCGCCGGGCTCATCGCCTCGGTCAAGAAGCTGACGACGCGCAAAGGCGAGATGATGGCCCGGATCGTCCTGGAGGACCTGAGCGGGGAGATCCCCATCATCGTGTTTCCGAAGGTCTTCGCCTCCTACGGCCAGCTGCTCAAGGCCAATGAAATCGTCGCGGTCGTCGGAACGATCAGCGCGCGGGGCGATTTCAGGGGCGAGGGCGGGACCCAGGAGCTGGAGCTCCGTGCCGAGGAGATCCTGCCGATCCGCTCGGCCATCACCCGCCACGCAGGCAGGCTGGTGCTGCGGCTCGCAGCTGCCGGGATCGAGGAGTCTTTCCTGGAAGAATTGCGCAAAATTTTGCGAAAATATCCCGGCCGCATCCCGATCCACTTCCGGCTCCAGACCCCGGCGCACGGGGAGTTGGTCCTGGAATCCGAAGAATCGGCGGCGTTCGACGAAACGCTGCTTGAGGAGTTGGGCCGATTGCTGGGAGAGAAAGCATGGCAGATCGAAAGCGGATCCTGATCGCGGACGACGATCCGGACCTCCTCGAATTGCTGAAAATGGACCTTTCCTTCCAGGGCTACGAGGTCCTTGCCGCCATGGATGGCCGCGAGGCGCTCGCCGCGGCCCAGAAGGAGTCCGTGGACCTCATCCTGCTCGACGTCATGATGCCGTTCATCGACGGCTATCACGTCGCCTACGAGATCACCGCGAAGATGGGCCCCAACGCCCCGAAGATCGTCATCATGACGAGCCGGGACACGGTCCGCGAGAAAGGCATCGCCTTGATGAGCGGCGCCATGATGGTCATCCAGAAGCCTTTCGGAATGGCGGAGCTCCATAAGACTCTGGAAGACATCCTTGCAAAAGCGTAAAGGAGAGAGCTAGAATCCAGCCTATGAAATCCACCGATCTTTTGAAGGTCTTTTTGTCCTCAGCCCTGGCCGCGGCGTGGGGGGTTCGCGCCGCTCAGCCAGCCAGGGCCCAGCCGCAGCCGGAGACGGCTCCCGCGGCGGCCGCGCCGGCCGCTGCGGCCGATCCCTTCGAGGACGCCCTCAAGCGCCTGAAGGCCGACGATCCCTTGGTCCGCCGGCAGGCCGCCGAGGACCTGGGCAATCTGCGCCGCCCCGAAGGGGTTGCACCGCTCATCGACAAGCTCAACGACGAGAACCCCTTCGTCCGCTCGGCCGTAGTCGACTCCCTGGGCCGCATGCGGGAGCAGCGCGCGGTCTCGAAGATCGTGGAGCTGCTCCAAAAGGACGAGTCGGCGCAGGTCCGCCAGCAGGCCGCCACCTCGCTGGCCTACCTCAACTCCCCGGACGCCGAGGATGCCCTGGTCGCGGCGCTCAAGGACGCGGCGATAGGGGTGCGCTTCGCCGCTGTCCGTACCCTCGGGGCGATGCGCTCCCAGAAAGCCGTCGAGCCGCTGGCAGCTGCGCTCAGTGACCCGGACAGCAATATGCGCCGGTCCGCGGCCGCCACGCTCGCCCAGATATCTTCGCCCAAATCCGCGCCCAGCCTGGAGTCGGCTCTCGCGGATCCGGACCTCGATGTCCGCCGCGAAAGCCTTAAGGCGCTCGGCCAGATGCCCGAAGCCGCCTCGACCGGCACCTTCAAGAAGGCGCTTTCGGACAAGGACCCTCAGATCCGGCTGCAGGCCGCCCTGGCCCTTGGACGCCTGGGAGATCTTTCGGGCGAGGGCATCGCCATCTCCCTGCTGCAGGACGGCGAGTACACCAACCGCATCCAGGCCGCCAGCTACCTGGGCCCCTACGGCACAAAGGAGAAGGGCTTCCCCGCCCTGGGCGCGGCCGAGTCGAACGAGAAGATCGACGTCGTCAAGCAGGCCCTGTCCTACGCCATCGCCCAGCTCAAGGCGCGTCTCGGCATCACCGACATGCCGACCCCGGTCGCCCCGCCGCAGATGCCGGCCGTCAAGCCGGAGAAGCCCGCACAGAAGTCCTCCAAGGGCGGCAAGCCGGCGCCGGCCAAGCCCAAGCCCAAGCCGAAGGCCGGAGCGAAGGCGCAGAAGAAAGCCCCGGCGGAGCCTGCGAAGCAGGGCCGATGAGCCCGCGCATCCCCAAGCTCCTGGTCGCCGCGCTGCTCGTCTTCTCCGCGGCCGCGCCGACCCTGGCGAAATCGAAGAAAGCCCCGGTGAAGGCCGGCCAGGGCGCTCCCAGGGAGGATGGGGAGGCCGCTGGCAGGCAGCCGAGCCTGCTCGAGCCCGACACCCAGCTCATCGACGTGCACACGGCCGGGATCCTGGACGTGGGCGGATTCTCGTCGCAGACGCGCTTCTTCTCGCAAGGCGGGGTTCTCGAGTGGCTGAACTTCGGCATCGTCCACCGCCTCAACATCGGGGCCTCGATGAACGTGGAGAAGCTCATCGGCACGGTCTCCCCGGTCCAGCTGACCCGGCCGGAGCTGCAGGTCAAATTCCGGTTCTACGACGGGGACCGCATCATCCCCGCCTTCGCGGTCGGCTACGACGGCCAAGGGTATCTTTATAACCGTCCGGATAAGAGGTACAACCAGCGCCAGCCGGGGATGTACCTCTCGGGCACCCAGGAGATCGGCCTGCCGGGGCTGCAGGCGCACGCGGGCATGAACATCTCGGACTTCGACTCGAACGCGATCTTCGCCTTCATGGCTTTGAGCCTCAACATCCAGGACAAGGTGACCCTGATGACGGAGTGGGGCAACATCAACGACTTCTTCGACAGCCGCGTGAACATGGGCCTGAAGGTCTACGTCACGCCGAACGCCTACGTCAGCTTCGCGGCCCGGGGCATCGGGCAGTGCGGCGAATATTCCAACGGGGTGGCGCGCAAGGCGGAGCGCATCTTCCAGTTCAAATATACGGGCAGCTTCTGAGGAGGCAGCGATGGCCAAGAGACGGATCGGAATCCTGACCGGCGGAGGCGATTGCCCCGGCCTCAATCCCGCCATCCGCGGCGCGGTCCTGCACTCGAGCGCGCACGGCGCCGAGTCCATCGGCATCCGCAACGGCTGGAAAGGGCTGATCGAATCGGACGCCCGGGTGCTGCGCCTAAACGATGTGGCGGAAATCGTCGTCAAAGGCGGCACCATCCTCGGCACCTCCCGCACGAACCCCTACAAAAAGGAGAACGGCCCCGCCCACGTGATGTCCACAATGAAGAAGCTCAAGCTCGACGCCCTCATCGTCATGGGGGGAGAAGACACCCTCGGCGTCGCCTCCAAGCTCTTCGAGGAGCACAAGGCCCCCGTTATCGGCGTGCCGAAGACGATGGACAACGACCTTTCAGCCACCGAGTACACCTTCGGCTTCGACACGGCCGTCACCGTCGCGACCGACGCGGCGGAGCGCCTGCGCGACACCGGCAGGAGCCACGGCCGCATCATGGTCCTCGAGGTCATGGGCCGCCACGCGGGCTGGGTGGCCCTGTTCACCGGCATCGCCGCCGCGGCGGACTACGTCTGCCTGCCCGAGCGGCCCGTGGACGTCAAGGACATGGCCGCCAAGCTCAAGGCGGCCTATGCGCGCAACGGGACCGCGCTGGTCGTAGCCTCGGAGGCGATCACCCTTCCCGGCGTGCACGCCCACCACAAGGAGATCGACGATTTCGGCCACGAGATACTCAAGGAGCGGGGCGTGGCGGAGAGGCTGAGCGAGGCCATCCACAAGGAGACCGGCGTCGAGACGCGCGCGGCCGTCATCGGGCACATTCAGCGAGGCGGCCCCCCCACGATCTTCGACCGCATCCTCGGCACGCGCGCCGGCGTGAAGGCCTCCGAGCTCGCGCTCTTAGGCCACTTCGGCTACATGGTCGCGCTGAAGGCCGACAAGATCGTGCCGGTCTCGCTCAAGGAAGCGACGGCGGACTTGAAGACCGTCAACCTCGAGTGGCTGGACCTGCTCGACACGCTGACCTCGGCCCTCGCCGGCGAGACGAACCGCCGCGTGAAGGCCCTCAAGACGGGGGTCTGATGGGCGAACAAACACAGCGCTTCCAGCGCCGCACTGTCCTCGTCAAGCGCCGCCTGCAATTGAAGTACGCGGCGATCGTCTTCGCGGCCGTCGTCTTCACGGCGCTCCTGGTCGGCGGGGACATCACCTACACGATGATCAAGTTCATCAGCCGGGAGAACCCCGACCTGATGCCGCAGGCGGTCGACATCCTGAAGCTGGACGCCGTCAAGCTGCTCCTCTTCATGGGCATCATGTTCCTGGTCTCGCTCTTCGTCTCGCACCGCTTCGCCGGCCCCATCTACCGCTTCGAACGGTCGGCGCAGGCCCTGGCGGCCGGGGACCTCACCCACCGCGTCTCCCTGCGGACCGGCGACGACCTCATGGAGCTGCAGGACGAGGTCAACGCCATGGCCGCGAGCCTGCAGCAGCTCATCCAGAAGGACCGCACCCTCGCCGAGAGCCTCTCAGAGCGCCTTAAGGCCGCGGCCGCTCGCGCCCCGGACGCCATGCGCGGGGAGCTGTCCTCCATCCAGAGCGAGCTCAAGAGCCTCACCCGAGGCTTCAAGGTCTGATCCCGTGCTCCTGCGCCTAGCGCTGCTGACCTTCGCCCTCATTCTCGCGGCCGCGCCCCTGGCCGCAGCCGAGTTCTCCGTCGACACCTACACCCTCGAGGACTGCACGCGGCTCGCCCTGCGCAACAACGCCGAGCTGCAGAGCGCGGAGCAGGGGATCACCATCGCCAAGCAGCGCGTCCTGGAGGCCACGTTCCTCTTCCTGCCGGAATTCGGGCTGCAGGCCTCGGCTACGCGCTACAGCGCGCGCTATCCGTTCGCGCTGAGGCCGAATTACCGCTCGATCCTGCTCTTCCCCTCCGACTCGGACAACGTCTACTCCGGGCAGGCCTACATGAGCCTGCCCCTCTACGAGGGGCGCCGCGGCATCAGCACCCTACAGATGAGCCGGGCGGCTCTCAAGCAGGCCCAGAGCAAGTACGACGCCGTCAAGCTGGACATCCTCTACAGCGTCAAGAGGGTTTTCTTTCAACTCCTCCTCTCGCAGGAGCTTTCTTCCGCGGCGGACGAGGCCGGCCTCAAGACAGCGGAGCTGCTCAAGGGCCTCTCCAGACCCTGGGAGCGCCTGGAGGCGGAGTCTCTCGCGGCCGAGCTGCGCGCCGCGCAGTCCGAGACCAAGCACGGCGCGCAGCTCGCCCGGCTCGATTTCCTCAGGAGCCTAAGCAAAGAGCTCGACGCTCCGGTGAAGGTCCTCGGGAAGCTCGATGCCTCGCCGGCCGAGATGGACATCAAGAAGGCGCTCATCTGGGCGACCGAGCTGAGGCCCGAGCTCAAGTCGGAGAGGGCCAAGGCGCAGATGGACGACATCGCGGTCAACCTCGCCCTCTCCCGGCGCTACCCCACCGTCGTGCTCGGCGCGGACTACGAGCTGACGGGGCAGACGTTCCCGCTCAGGCAGAACAACTGGGACGCGACGATCGGCATCAAGCTTCCCTTCGCCTTCGACTTCTGGACCCAGCACACCCAGAAGGTGGCCGAGCAGCGCCAGGGCGAGCTGGCGCGGGCCGAGCTCCAGGATCAAGTCGAGATCGAGGTGCGCAGGGCCTACGAGGACATGAGCTACTGGCGGTCCGAATGGCCCCGGAGAGAGGAAGATTTCAATTGTCTCAAGGCGATCGCCGCGGAAGCCGGGCAAAGCGGAGCCTTCGCGGCCCCGATGGAGTCTCTGCGCGCTCAGACGCGGATCTTCGCGGCCCGCCGAGCCTATCTCAAAGCCCTTACGGAGCACATCCTGGCCCGCGCCCGCTTCGAGCGGGCCGTCGGGCGCCATCTTGCCACGGAGTAATGCGCGCTCTCCTCTTGGGCTTAAGCCTCGCCTGGCCGGCCGCCGCGGGCGCCTATCCCTCCGACGACCTCCTGCGCGAGCACCTCTGGAACGAAGTGCGGGGGCTTCCGGCCTCCGAGAGGCCGAAGATCGGGCTGGCTCTCTCGGGCGGCAGCGTCCGGGCCCTGGCCCACATCGGGGTCCTCAGGATCCTCGACGACGCGGGCTTCCCAGTGGACGTGGTCTCCGGCGTCTCGATGGGCGCGATCGTGGGTTCAGGCTATGCCGCCGGACTTCCCCCGGAGAAGCTGGCCGGGTTCCAAACGGCGATCGCCGCGGAGGCCCGGCAGCTCTTCAGCAAGAGGCGCTTGTTCCAGCTGATGCTCGCCGACAGCCTCCTCCCGACGTCGAGCATCGAGCGGATCGTCATAGAGCAGCTCGGCGAGAAGCGCTTCGACGAGCTCCCAAAGCCCTTCGCTTGCGCCGCCATGGACATCCGCACCGGCGAGAAGATCATCTTCCGCGACGGGCCTCTCGCCCCGGCGGTGAGGGCCAGCGCGAGCCTGCCCGGGCTCTTCAAGCCGTTCCTCTACCGCCACCGCTACCTCAGCGACGGAGGCGTCGTGGACTACATCCCCGTGGACCTCGCGCGCCTGCTGGGGGCGCAGTGGGTCCTCGCCAGCGTGGCCGAGAACGATTATTCCCGGGCCATGCCGTCCAACGTCCTCAACACCTTGGCGCAGGTGATCGATATCCGCGGCGCGCTGCTGGCGGAGCAGCAGCGCAAGGACGCGGACTTCGTCATCGACGTGAAGTTCGGCGACGTCGACTTCATGGCCTTTGACCGCGCGGAAGAGATGGTCGAGACGGGGGTCATCTCGGCGGGCAAGCGCCTCGAGGCGGCCCAGGAAAGCCTGATCCTCCGCACTCTGCCCGTGCTCTGGCGGAGGTGGACGGCTCAGGGGGCGCAGAAGTGAAGACCGCGGCTCTCGCCCTCATCCTCGCGGCGGCCTTCGCGGCGCCGCGGCACGCGGCCGGAGCCGCTTGGCTTCCCTGGGGCAGGGATCATGCTTTCGAGGACGCCCAGAAGCTCTTTGATTCAGGCCGCTACGGCGAGGTCATCGCGAAGCTCTCCGGGACGGGGATCCGCAAGATCTCACGGCGCCGCCGGGCCCAGGCCTATGAGCTTCTCGGCTTCAGCTACGAGAGGACGGGACGCCTCAAAGACGCGCTGGCCCTCTACCAATTCGCCGAGGGGCTCTACCCGAAGGAGCTCAACATCCTCTCGGACCTCGCGAACCTGCTGCATCGCATCGACTTAGACGAGCGCGCGCGGCCGCTCTACGAACGCGTGCTCCGGATCCACCCCAACAACGCGGCGGCCCACATGTACCTGGGGCAGATCTTCACCAAGCAGGGGTTCTGGGAGAGCGCGCAGCGCCACTACGAGCATGCGCTCATCGAATGGTACGGCAGCGAGCAGGTCTGGCGCGAGTACGCCCATGTCCTGGGCAAGCGGCGGAACTACGAGGGGGCGATACGGGCGATCCAGCGCGCCCTGGCCATCCAGGAGAATGTGAACGCCCTGGAGGACCTGGCGGTGTTCCAGCGCGCAAGCGGCGCTCCCGAAGCCTACTCGACGCTGCTGCGGGCCTGCGAGATGAGCGGACAGTCTCCGGCGCTGCCGGACCTCAGATTAAGGCTCGGCCTCTGGCTGCTTGCGGACAGCCGGCTTGAGGAAAGCCTGAAGGAAGCCTGGGCCGTCCTGGCGATGCGGCAAGATGAGCCGCTCGCTCTCTGGATGAGGGCCTCCGTGAACCTGCGGCGCGGACGCTTAGCCGAGGCGCGCTCGGATCTGGCTGCTGCGGCGCAGGCCGGGCGAGCCAGCCCCTTCATTGCCCAAACCGCCCAGGCGATGCTCCGGCAGATGGGGGATAGGTGAGGCTCCGCTTCTGGAAGCTCTCAGGCGCCGGAAACGACTTCATCTTGGCGGAGGAGCCTTCCCTCGGGCGCGTTTCGCGGCCGGTCTTGGCGCGCAGACTCTGCGGCCGAAGGACATCCATAGGAGCGGACGGCCTGCTGCTGATCCGCCTGCGTCAAACCCCTCCCCGCCTCGAATACTTCAACGCCGACGGCTCAAGGGCCTTCTGCGGGAACGGAGCCCGCTGCGCGTTCGGCTGGATGTTCGCTTTGGGCTTGGCCGGCAGGAAGGCCGCGCTCATGACCGACTCGGGCGCCGTCGAGGGGGAGATCGCCGCCTGGGAGAAAGGAGCCCTCCGGGGCCGCGTGCGGACCACCATGCCGCTGGTCCGGGTGCTCTCCCGAAGCCTGCGGCTGAAGGCCGGCGGGCGCGTTTTCGAGCTCGCCCTCTTCGACTCCGGCGTGCCGCACGCCGTCGCCCGCGTAGGCGCGCTGGAGGATTTCGATGTCCCCCGGTTCGGCCGGCTCCTGCGCCGGCACCCGGCGTTCCGGCCCGCGGGCGCGAACGTGGATTTCATCCGCATCGGCCCAGACTGCGTGGGCCTGCGCACCTACGAGCGCGGCGTCGAGGACGAGACCCTCGCCTGCGGCACGGGAGCCGCGGCCGCAGCTGCCGCCGCGCACCTATGGGCGGGACTCAGGAGCCCCGCGCGCATCCTCACGCGCAGCGGCGCGCTCCTGCGCGCGTCGTTTCAGCCCGGCGCGGAAGGCTATGCCGTGCGCTTGGAAGGGCCGGCCGAGATCACGTTCAAAGGAGAAGTCAGTCTATGAGATTTTCAGGAGCTTTTACGGCGCTGATCACCCCGTTCAAGCGCGGGGCCGTCGACGAGGAGGCGCTCAAGAGGCTCGTGCGCCTGCAGGTTCAATCGGGCGTCTCGGGGCTGGTCCCCTGCGGCTCGACCGGCGAGGCCGCGACCCTCTCGGCCTCCGAGAAGGAGCGCATCGTCCGAACGGTCATCGCAGCCGCACGCGGAAGAGTCCAGGTCATCGCGGGCGTCGGCACCAACGACACGAAGAAGACCGTGGAGGCGGCCCGGTCCGCCGAGGGCTGGGGCGCGGACGCCCTGCTGGTCCTGGCCCCCTACTACAACAAGCCGACCCAGGGGGGGCTCTACCTGCACTTCAAGGCGGTGGCGGACGCCGTGGGCATCCCGATCGTCGTCTACAACATCCCCGGCAGGACCGGCGTCAACATCCAGCCTTCGACGCTGGCCCGCATCGCCGCGGACTGCAGGAACGTGCTGGCGGTCAAGGAGGCCTCCGGCTCTTTAGACCAAGCGAGCGAGATCCTCGCCCTCGCCAAGCCGGAGCTCAAGGTGCTCTCGGGCGACGATTCCCTGACCCTGCCGATGATGTCCGTGGGCGCCTCCGGCGCCGTGAGCGTGGTCTCTAACCTCCTGCCCAAGGAAACCTCCGAGCTCTGCCGGGCCGCCCTGGCGGGGGATTTCGCGAAGGCGCGCAAGCTCCACTCCAGGATGTTCCCCCTGATCAAGGCCCTCTTCGTCGAGACGAACCCCATCCCGGTCAAGGCCGCGGCGCACTTCCTGGGGCTCTGCGAGAACGAGCTGCGCCTGCCGCTGACGCCCATGTCTCCAGAGGCGTGGCAGAAGCTCCATAAGGAGCTCGAGCGCGCGGGGCTCATCAGGCTTCAGCGTTCGGGTGTGCCGAGGAAGGCCGCGGGGATCCTGCAGAGGCAGTAGGCGGCCAGGACGAGCAGGACCACGCCGCCGAGCAGGAGCAGGGCCGCGAAGCCGTCGCGCATGGGCAGGGAGCCGAGATGGGCGGGACTGCTTGCAAGGGCTGCGGGCCAGACGTTCACGCCCATACGGTAGCCCCGCCGTATTTCCGATTAGTTGCGACGACGAGGAGACTTAACGCAATGATGCAAGGCCTCTTCAACGTGTTCGGTCTGCCTTTAGCCATCGTGGTCTTGGCCGCGGCGCTCGGGATCCTCGCAAGAGACAAGCGGAAATGGTACCTGCGCGCAGGCGGGGTCCTGCTGGCTTGCGGCTTCTTGGGGCCGGCCCTGATGGCGGCGCTGCTCGCGCATCCGGGCAAGGACCAGAGCGACATCGGCATGCTGGGCACCATCCTCATGCTCATCTTCCTCCCCTCCGGGCTCCTCCTTCTGGGCCTGGGGCTCGCCATAGGCCTTTGGAGGCGGCTCAACGCGCCTCCGAGGCCGCCCTCCGATGACCCCCGCCCCTGAGCCCAAGTTCCTGGCCGACTGCATGCTCGGCAAGCTCGCTCGCTGGCTGACGGTCTTGGGCTATGATTCGCGCTTCGCCCCCTCCGGCGCCCCAGAGCGCCTCCGGGGACGTGCGAGCGGAGAACGACCCGCGCACGCCCCTTCGGACGCCCGCGAGGACATGCTCCTGCTCGATGAGGCGCAGAAGGAGGGCCGCATCTTCCTGACCCGCGACACGAGGATCCCGGACGTGAAGGGCCTGCGCAAGATCGTGCTGCGCGAGCAGCGCTTCGAGGACCAGCTCCGGCGCGTGCTCAAGGAGACCGGGCTCACCCCGGACCCCAAGCGCTTCTTCACCCGCTGCACCCTCTGCAACCAGGCGACGGTTCCGGTCGCCCGGGAGGAGGCCCTGCCGAAAGTCCCAGAGAAGGTGCGCGGGCTCGAAACCGACTTCTTCCGCTGCCCGGCCTGCGGGCGCTTCTATTGGACCGGCACGCACGTCGAGAACACCCTGGCGAAGCTTAGGCGGATGGGGATTTGATAGGATGGCCGCATGAAGATCGAACTCGACCCCGTCGAAGCCCGCTGCAAGACCCTTGAGGAGCGCATCGGCCCGCAGTAGAACGCAAGCCCTAGTATACGTGGCAGTGAATTCGCCAACGGTTTCATGAACGAACCAATTCCGGAGAATGTCCGGCGAACTTCGCCATGACCCCGTCAGGTCAAGATGGAATTATGTATATTCCGCAATATCTTTTGCGGCACTGGGCAGGATTGGCGCGGTCGCTTTCGACGGAGACAGAAAGGGCCTTCCCGGACTTTTGCGACACTGGCGAGCAGGATAGCGTGCCGCCCTGCTCGGACGAGGCGAGATAATCTAAGCCGCTGCAAAATTTTCGGCTGTTCGGCGCAGGCTCATTAGAATCGCTTCCGATTGTGGAACATGGAGTCCCTTCTCCCATCGATTGACGGTGGCAAACGAGACTCCGAGTCGGTGAGCAAATTTTTCCTGAGAGATGCCGAGGGTTTCCCTTACGATTCGGATCTCGTACTGATCAATAGACGCCTCTTCGATCACGACCTTGGCCATCCCATTGGCAAGCATGCCGCGCAGGAAGTCCTCGCACCGCTCCTCATGCGTCTTGCCCTCAATCTTGATGCTGGGCAGCCGCTTACAGACAGCCCTCATATACTCCCCTGGAGTCTTGTGCTTGAGGAAGATCGCGTCAGCAGAGAGCTTATTGACGATATCGGCAGGCGTGCCTGCATAGGCCTTATTCTCTGGGATCATTCTAATTTTCATAAAAATAAACCTCCCTCACGGCAATCTCGCCTTGTTGGCGATATCGAGGCAGCGCCTTACATAGGCTTCAATTCGATTCTGGTCCAGACTGCTGTCAAAATACCTGAACTCGATCGTAAATCGGTAGAAGTAACTCTGAAGATTTAAGCCGCGATACCTGCTCTTGTGGTAGCGGTCGCTTCGCCGCACTGGGTCCGTCGGCCTGCCATACCACAATCTCTCTAGTTCTTCCTGCGTCTTTGGGCGACGTCTTTTAAATCTCCTGATAAAGTTTGGCGACATGAGCTTGGCAAATCTTCGTAGTCTCCGTGGACTGCAGTTAAAGTCTTTTACGAGCTTGGGTTCCTCATCAAGCATCACGTCAATGAACCGGCAAATATCCTCAACGGTGGCATCCTGAGCCCCGATGTGGACGTGAATGCCGCAGTAAGGGTTCGTCCGCACTCCACTTGTTGCCACTGCGGCAACGACGTTTTTGAGCGTTCCCAAGTCAGCAGCCGTCAAAACCGGGCTAACAAGTTCTGCCCGCAGGCGCTCAGGAGCATGGAGCGAGTCATCATCTGCCACCCTCCAAACAGCGCCGTTCGGAGCGCGGACGTCCTCACGAGTTAAGCTGTCGTCTTCTTCATCGACAACGTGCTCGACCTTGCCGCAGACGACGCTGTGAACCGCCTTGGCAATCATGGAACGCGTTTTCCCAACCATCTCGATTTCGATGCCAAATATTCGCATGGTCCGCGTCCCTTTTTTAGCCAGCTCCGATATTATTATAATAGATGTTATAACATATGTCAACACTCTGAAAGCGGGCCTGTCGCCGCGGGCACGGCTCTTTTCCGCAGTCGCAGCTTTGCGGCTCGTTCGTCCCAAACATCCAGAATTCGTAGGTTTGGGACGTCCCGCACCAAACTTCCAGACTGCGTTGGTTCAGAGGGACAAGCCTCAGGCCCATGCCCGGTCATAGGTCCTTCGGCCCAGGCATGGGGGACGAAGTACCTGTATAATTTTCTTATGCTTGCCGCGCCGCTTCGCAGGGCCCGAAGCTCCTGCATCCTGTTGAGCCTGTTGGTATTCGTGAGTCTGGGGGGGGGGGCTTCTCGTTTTGCATAAGACTTATGCGGGCGATCAAGCCGAGGATTCCTCGCCG
>JACRDO010000098.1 GCA_016212885.1 Elusimicrobiota bacterium
AGGTTCGGGACGTCCCAAACCAACAGACTTTGGATGTTTGGGACGAGCGGCGCAAAGGCGCAGCCCGAAAGCGCGCGGCCCGCCTATGAGGGGAAAGTGTCGATAAAAACGTCATCTTTCCTCCAATGGCGGGAGGCCCGATATCGGGAAATCGCGTCGTTGCTCCTCGCTCAGATAGCTCAAGCTATCCTCGCTCCTCGCGCCTAGCGCTTTCCTCAATCTCGGGCCTCCAGAAGTCAAGGGAATAATGGGACACCACACCAAAGCTTCAAAGAAGCTTACCGATGAAGCGGAAGGCTCCGCCGCGCAGCAGCGGGCCGTGCCCACAGCAGAGGATGTCGCAGTCGATCTTCGCGAGCTCGCCCAGGGTCCTGCGGGCCGCCTCGGGATCGGTGAGGTAGCTTGATTCGGGCAGGTGGAGGCTGTTGCACCGGTTGCTCAGCGCGTCTCCGCAGATGAGGATCTGCTTGCCCGGATGGAAAAGTCCGAGCGAGCCGTCCGTGTGGCCCGGCATATGGATCATCTGCCACTGCGGCAGGCCCCTCACCGGCTGGCCCGTCTCGACGGGCAGGGCCACCTCCAGCGGCTCCCAGGGCAGGAACTGCTCGTGGTAGAAGCCGAGGCAGAAGCCCTTTAGCCCCCGGAATCCCTTCGCCGCGGTCTTGCCGGTCAAAGCCGGGATATCCTTTGGGTGGGCGTACACCTTGAACCGATGCTTGGCCAGCAGCAGGGAGAGGGCGCCGCAGTGGTCCGCGTGCGCGTGGGTGACGATCGCGCGCTGGACGTCCTTGAGCCTGAAGCCGTTGTCCGCCAATTCCTCCACGAGCGCGTCAGCGGTCTTGGCGGGCCCGGCGTCGACCAGGGTCAGGTCGTTGGCGCCTTCCAGGAGGTAGGCATTGACGAAGCCGCACGCCTCGAGGGCGTAGATCCCCTCCGCGATGCGCTTCATGGTATTCGCCTGCTTGGCTCAACCATTCCCTCGGATTCGGCCGCGAATCCTTCGGTCATCGCTCTTCGATCCGGACGCTTTTGAGGAACTGCGGCTCTTTGGGCCTGTCGATGGGGCGCCCGGTCGCTTGATCCACGGCTTCCCTCGGAGCCGCCGCGATGGCCAGCGCGGCCTCCAAGCCCTTGACCACCTCGCCGAAGATCGTGTGCTTGCCGGTGAGCCACGGCAGGGGGGCCAGGGTGATGAAGAACTGGGAGCCGTTCGTGTTGGGCCCGGAGTTCACCATGGCGACCAAGCCCGGACGGTTGAAGGCCCGGCCCGGAAGGATCTCGTCTTCGAAGGCATAGCCGGGGCCGCCGGTCCCGTCGTTCTTCGGGTCCCCCCCCTGGATGATGAAGCCGGGGATGGCGCGGAAGAAGCGGCTGCCGTCGTAGAGCGGCCGGGTGGTCTTCTGGCCGGAGGCGGGATCGGTCCACTCTTTCTTCCCGGAAGCGAGTCCCGTGAAGTTCTCCACGGTCTTCGGGGCTTCCTGCGCGAGCAGGCGCACCTCGATGATCCCCTGCGCGGTCTCCAGCACCGCGAAGATCTCCTTCTTGGCGGTCGTCGTGCTGAGGTCCGGGGCCGGCGCAGGGGGCGCGGCCGGCTCCGGCTCAGGCCTCAAGAGGGCCGTCGGCCTCGAGCAGGCGGCGAAGGCCCCTGCCAGCGCGGCAACGAGGAACAGGCGTCGGGAAGAAGCGTTGGGTTTCATTTTCGCTCGCGCTTGCGGAAGCTCTCGAAGGCCTCCGGAGGGAAGCCGATGTCGATGACCTTCAGCTCCCCCACGTAGCGCTGGGCCGCCTGGGCGAGCAGTCCCCGCTTGGGAAGGCCGAGGGTGCAGGTCAAGACCGCGGGCACGACCACCCCGCTGTGATAGCCCGTGTCCGGGTTGAGGCCCGAAGGGATGTCGATGGCCACGATGGGCTTGGCGGCCTTCATCATGCGCTGGATGATCTTGCGGGCCAGGCCTGCCGGCTTGCCGCTCGCGCCGGTGCCGAGCAGGGCGTCGATGAGGAGGGCCGAGGAGCGCAGGCGGACGTCGAGCTCCACGAGCTCCTCCGAGGCCTGGTGCACCGAGACCCCGGCGGAGGCCGCGGCCGTGAGGTTGGTCTGGACCTCCTGGGAATAGGACCCCTCGCGCTTGGGAGGAGCGATGAAGACCATGACCTCGCCGCCCATCTCCTTGAGGAAGCGCGCCGCCACCAGGCCGTCCCCGCCGTTGTTGCCTCGGCCGCAGCAGACCGTGATGAGGGTCTCCGCGACCTTCTTCGAAAGGCGGCCCTCCACGTAGGCGGCGGTCTCCCGGGCGACCCCGCGGCCCGCGTTCTCCATGAGGTCTAAGGCGGAGATGCCGAACCCTTCGATCGCGCGGCGGTCGATGGACTGCATCTCGGCCGCGGTCACGACCGGGAGTCCTTGGTACTCCTCCGGGATGGGGATCTTCATGAGAAGAGCTTGACGTACTGGGCCAGCGCGGCCCACATCGCGAGGCCCAGCCCCACGGCCCCGAGCGCGACGCCCGCCGCGTAGGGCAGGATCACGACCAGCCAGGCCATCCCCAGCCCGATGCCGTAGTTGTCCTTGACGCTGCGCACCCTGAGCCAGAGCGCCACGAGCCCGGCCGAAAGCATGAGAAGGGGCAGCGGCCAGAAGGCGCCCGGCAGCGCGGCGCGGCAGAGCAGGGCGGCCGGCAGGAGCAAGGACCAGCCCAGGCTGCTGAAGCCCAGGAGGACGAACAAGGAGGAGGCGCGGCCCTCCCCTCCGGCGGCGTCCGCGATGAGGTGGAAGAGAGCGGTCATCAGCGCGCCCGTGATCACCTGCCACAGGCAGGAGAAGATGATGGCGGGCCAGGGCAGGCCGAAGGAGAGCCCGCGCTCGAAGACGGCGTAGGCGAGGGCCACGCCCATCCCGCTCAGGACGTAGGCCGCCAGCCCAGCTGCGATCGGGGGCTTCCGATGCACCTGCCGGGCCGCGGCCGGCGGATCGGCCAGGAAGTCCTCGAGGAAGTCCAGCGCCGAGACGGGCAAAGCCCGTCGAGTGCTTGTTATAAACATTCAGTCGAGCTCCAGAATCCTATCTCACTAGGGATTGCATCCCTCGCTGCTTACCTCCACCGGTACTCCAGCCCGCTGAAGGAGAGATTCTCCCGCATCGAGCGCAGGAACGCCGCCTCTCTCAGGGCCCCGCCGCCGAAAGCGCCGTCCAGGAGCTGGAGGAGGCTCGTGAAGGACTCCGCGTCCCGGACCACCTCGGGCTTGCCCGAGATCTTGCCGAGCTTGGCCGCGAGCTCCAGGGCCCGCTGGGAGTCTCCCAGCTCGTCGACGAGCCTGCTCTCGAGGGCCTGGGCGCCCGTGAAGATGCGGCCGTCCGCCAGGGGCTTGACGACCTCCTGGGGCATCCCCCGGCCGTCCGAGACCGCCTTCAAGAACTGCCCGTAGGCGTCGTCGATGAGGGCCTGCAGCAGCTCGCGCTCCTCCTTGGTCATGGCCCGCGTCATGGAGCCGATGTCCTTCATCTTCCCGGATTTGACGGTCTCCGACTTGACGCCGAGCTTCGAGAAGAGCCCCTCGACGTTGGCGACGTGGAAGATCACGCCGATGGAGCCGGTGAGGGTGCCGGGGTGCGCGACGATGCGGTCGCAGCCGGCTGCCAGGTAATAGCCGCCGGAAGCGGCGATGTCCCCCATCAGGGCCACGACCGGCTTCTTCTTCTCGCGCCGGATGCGCTCGATCTGGCTGTGGATCTCCTGGACCGCGCCGACGCTCCCGCCCGGAGAGTTGATGTCCAGGACGATGGCCTTGACGTCCTTGCGCTCGGCCAGGTTCTTCAGGCGCCGGACGATCGACTGGGACCCCCTCCCCCAAGGGCCGGAGCTCTCGCTCTGGTAGATGGCGCCGCTGACGCCCACCCAGCCGACCGCCTCCTTGCGGACCGCCAGGAGGGCGCCCGGGTCCAAGCCCGGGGTCCCTCCGGTCCCCTTGCTCGGGCGGATCAGCAGGACCACGGCCGCGGCGAGCGCGGCGAAATAGAGGATCACGAGGGCCCAGATCAGGCGCCTCTTGCGAGGCGGAGCGGGCGGCGGCGGCTCTGGAGAAGGCGGCGGCGCTGCCGCGAGGTCCGACGCTGCGGCCTCAGCCGGAGGCTCTTGAGGGTTCTGATTCTGCGGTTCTTCCATGCTCATGCCGCCTTCCTATTCTCCGCGATGTCGACCACCCGGTTGCGGCCGGTCTCCTTGGCGCGGTAGAGCGCCTGGTCCGCCTGCCGGACGATCTCTTCGACGCTGCCCCCGTCCCGCGGGAAATGCGCGATCCCGATGGAGATCGTGGTCTTGATCTGCTGCGTGGCCAGCTCGAAAGCCTCGCTTTCCACCGATTTCCTGAGCGTCTCGGCCTTGCGCAGCACCCCGGAGGGGTCCGCCCGGGGCAGCAGGATCGCGAATTCCTCGCCGCCGTAGCGGGCCACGAAGTCCGTCTCATATACGCTGGCTCGCAGTATCTCGCCGATGCGGCAGAGGACCTGGTCCCCGAACGGATGGCCGTAGGCGTCATTCAACGACTTGAAATGGTCGATGTCAAGCAGCATCAGGCAGAACGTCGTATGGAAGGTCCTGGCCCGGATGACCTCTTCGCGCAGCTTCTCGTCCAGGATGCCGCGGCGGTACACGCCGGTCAGGCCGTCGGTCTGCGAGAGCTCCTCGACCTCCTGGAAAAGCCGGATGCGCAGGAAGGCGAATGAGATGTCGTCGACGAAGGACTGCGCTTTGCCCAGCAGGGCCTCGGGGTCCGCGCCTTCGGGCACGCGGGCGTAGAAGTAGCCCATGAGCTTCTTTCCCTCGAACACGGGCAGGGCCACGGCCCGCTCAGGCGTTTTCAGGACATGCGGCACGGCGAGCGGGAGCTTGCGCTCCTGGAGGCAGCGCTCAAGCGTGTCCCAGGAGGCCCCGACGCCGGTCGAAAGCCGCCTGCGCATGAACGGCTTCAAGGCGTCCTGGGCCCGCGCCTGGGCGATGTAGAGAACGAAATCGCCGACGCGCAGGTACTGCTCGAACGCCACCTCCAGCTTGGGCCTCAGGTCGTCCCAGGAGACCGACTCGGCGACCCCCTTGACCACGCCGTAGAGGATCAGGACCTCCCTCTGTTCGGTCTCGATCTGCCTGCTGCGGGCCTTGCTGCCTGCGACCTTCGAGACCAGCTCCTTCTGCTTCCCCTCGCGCGAGCCGAGCATGTCTTTGAGGCGCTCGTACTCGTCGGCGTTGCGGCCCACCAGGTAGGTGGCGTAGAAGCAGGCCGAAAGGCTCCAAAGCCCGGCGACGAGCCAGAGCGCGGCCGGGGCCTGGGAGGCGCGCGTCCATCCGTAGGCCCAGATGGCGAAGGCGGCGCCCGCGGCCCCCCAGGCTGCGGAGCGCCTCCTCGGCCAGGCGCCCCAGAGAGAGGCGGCCGGCATGAGGGCGAGCGCGCCGGCGAGCGCAGAGAGGCTCACCCCGTCACCTGGCTGCGGCCCCGCTGCTTCGAGAGGTAGAGCCTCTCGTCCGCCACGCGGATGATCTGGCTCTGCGAGGTGGCGTCCTGCGGGAAGGAGGAGACGCCGAAGCTGGCCGTCACGCGCGTTCCCCGGCCCTGGTAGACGAAGGGCTCCTTGGCGGCGTCGGCGTGAATGCGGCCGGCCAGGTCCACGGCCTGCGAGTGGACCACGTTCGGCAGGATGAGCGCGAACTCCTCGCCGCCGTAGCGCGCGACGCAGTCGACCGGCCGGGTGTGGTTGAGGAGCAGGCGGGCGAAAGAGCGCAGGAATTCATCGCCCGCCTGGTGGCCGTAGGCGTCGTTGTAGTTCTTGAAGAGATCGATGTCGCACATGACGAGCGACAAGGGCGATTGGCTCCTGCCGGCGCGAAGCAGCTCTTCTTTCAGGCGCAGCCGGAAGGCCCTCTGCGTGTAGAGGCCCGTCAGGCCGTCGTGCATGGCGAGGTTCTTGACTTCCTCGTAGAGCTGGATGTTCTCGAGGGTCAGGGAGGCGACCGTCGCGAAGAGGTCCACGGCGCGGAGATCGTCCGTGTCGAAGGCGCTGGCCTCGTCGGACTCCATGCGCACGAAGCCGTAGGGCTTCTTCATGACGCTCAGCGGGAGGAGGATGGCCGAGCGGAAGGCGCCCTTGGCGGGGGCCTGCGCAAAGCGCTCGTCGCGCGGGAGGTCGCGCACCAGGACCGGGGTCTGGCTTTTGACCGCCCAATCGACCAGGGGGTCGGGCGGGGTCCCGGGCAGGATCTGGATGCGGCTGCCCTTGTAGCGCCCCTCCAGGACTCGCTGGAGCCTCATCTCGAGCTCGCGCGCATCCAGCGTGGAGCCGAGGCTCTTGGCCGCCTGGGTCAGGTCGCGCCGCATGCGGATTTGGTCCACGGCCGACTCCTGATAGGCTTCGTAGATGCGCATCTCCCGCTCGCCGTCGCGGAGCTTGCCGTCGAAATTCTCGACCGCGGACAGGATGCGGTGGCGCTCCTGGGACATCCTCGCGCGGTGGAACCCAAGCCCGAAGGAGAGCAGCCACTGGGCCCCCGCCTCGAGCCCCAGCGCCATGTGGAAGGAGGCGTCGGCGGTGCGGGCCATGGCCAGGGCGGCCGCGACCGTGGTGAGGAAGAGGAAGATGATGTGGACCTCCTCCTCCCTGCGGAAATCGTTCCAGATGAAGATCAGCCCGTAGAACGGATATAAGGCGACCTCCCAGCCGGGAGCGACGAACAGGGCGAGGGAAATGGCGGCGTAGAGGATGAAGGAGCCGGCGAGGGTGGCGTTGCGCGGGTTCACAGCAGTCGAAGCCTCCAATACCAGTTATTACCTCTTATTGCCATCGATCTCTTCTCGACGACGACTGGGGGCCGGCAGAAAATTGATGGGACTTTTCTTGGGGTCACTCGTATATATGGGTAGGGGATGAAAGACTCCCCTTGCAGGTTCAGATACCGCCAGTTCGGCGGGAATCCACGCCCGAGGAGATCCCTCTGTCGGCGGAACGGTGGGAAACCGCCGGTCTACGAGATACGGGTCGTTGAGACGGGAATCAGACGCCGTTTGTCCCATGGGATAAATGGGTAAGTTCTGTGGAACGGCTGAGCATGCGTTATGAGAAAATGACTGCAACCGCGCTCCCGGCCCGGCGTTCGTCCCGGGCCGGGAGCTCACAGATGGTGGAGGTGGCGGGACACGCTCCCCGCCCGTTTCCGGGCGGCATGGACTATCTCTTCACCCTGCGGTTCTTGCCGCAGGGGCCTGACGTGTTATGGAAGTTATCACTTCCCTCCCATCGTCCCGATTCATCCCGGGACAGTCTCTGCAGGGCTTGCGCCCCTCAGGATTGCCCTGCCCCCCGGCACAAATGCCGGTGGGTTTAGGTTTCCCTGATTAAGCCAGGTTTTTCATCCCGGATCGCTCCGGGAGGCGACCTGCCTGATCGCACCCGCGTCCAAAATCCGCACCCGGCGGCCCCTACAGGCTTAGTCCGGCGTTGAGTTCATCCCGGGGAAACCGCCGGACAAGTGCCCCCGGGACTAGCCCCGTTGTTTCTCGGAGCTGCGCAGACGAGGCGCGCGGCGCGGCTCCATGCCTGCTAATTCGACGCCGGTTGCCGCTCAGCAGGCGTCGGCGGACCGACGTGAGTCACCGCGGGTTAGGCAGTGGCCCAGGCCAACGGTGAGTTGGCGTTTGTTGTTTGGCCGATTTTTATCCTGGCGCCGGCCAACCAGGGCCTGCGACCTTCCGTCTAACGGATCCTGTCGAGCCTAGTCACCCCCGCCCGTCGCACCCCTCGCTTCGCTCGGGGCTGAAGCCCCTGCCGGATGCGTCAGGCGCGGATGACCAGCGTGAAAAGTATAACAGAGCCGCCCGCATTTGACAAGCCCCCCGTTTATCTCCCGTCAGATTTGTTCTCGTGTTCTATTTTTCCCTAAACTGTAGAGCCTACGCATGAATTGCCGAAACCAACGCATTTGCGATGTTTGGTACGTCCCCGCCTTCGGCGGAGCCGAAGCTCCCAACAACGACCCCAGGTTCTCGGCCATGAGCCGGATTTTGCAAACGGGGACATTCCGGCGGCCGCTCCAGTTCCACGCAGGGCCTGGAAAGCGCCTCTATTGCGCAGATCGGCGACCTTGGCCGGATACACATGCCGCGGTTTGCAACGATTTATGCAGGCCCGCCGGGAGCCACCCGATCAACTTCCGTCAACATCGACGCTACCCGAGCTGATTTATGCCACAGCGTCAAAAGTCGGTTGGCCTGCTAGGTTTAGCTTGAAACATCAGGACTTTTTTCCTCCCCGGATTTCCTGAGTGTATCAACCCCATCCGCACCCGTAGTTGATCTCTCCGTCGGAGCCTACCTTATCAAGTCGAG
>JACRDO010000099.1 GCA_016212885.1 Elusimicrobiota bacterium
ATTTCAGATTCCGGATCAGCAGAGACAGCGCCTTCCTGAGAAGAAAAAAGATTGCGACACCATACGCTACGAGGTGCGCATCGGATATGACTCTCAGAATCATCTTGTAGGGATTCTTGAAGAACGGGCATTGCTGAAACAATGGTGTGCTCGGCATCCTGAACAAAGGGAGCTTTTCCCTCTGGATGCCACTGCCCCTGACACCATCGTCATCGGGAAGGCCCCCAAAGGAGCCCGGACCATTTTGAGCAAGAACGTCAGCGGGGATCATTTTTATCTGGAAGTGGCCGGGAAATCAGGAAAAGGATGGTTTCCATCCATCAGATTGGGGCCCAAGAAATCAGCGATCGGAAACCTGCCTGAAGATGAGTCTAAATTCCCCGTTTCCACCTGGCTGAAGAATGTTCTTACCCAGGGCGTCCAGAGATTGATATTGAACAGCCTTGAAATACGCAAGGCCAGCCCTCCGGGCAGACGCCAGGGCTTCCTGCCGGACGGCTCTAATCTGCCATGGGTCATTAAGGCTTTGCGGAGAAAGGATGAGAGCAAGTTTCAGAATTGGCTTCGCCACGTTCGGACAGCCTTGCCCGAAATTAAGCACATCGATGTGAAGGAAAAGGAAGACGACAGACATGCATACCTGATAGTCCACTACGAAGGAGGGTTCAAGGCGCCATCCTGGGTGATATCCGACGGCACGCTGCGGCTTCTCGCCCTCACCCTGCCGGCCTATCTGCCCGACATCCAGGGGATATATCTTATCGAGGAGCCTGAAAACGGTATTCATCCTGGTGCTGTGGAGACTGTGTATCAATCATTATCCTCGGTGTACGATGCCCAAATACTCCTGGCCACGCATTCCCCTGTGATTCTCAGCCATGCCGAGGTGGATAAGGTTCTCTGTTTCAAGAAAACGGAAAGTGGGGCCGCGGACATTGTTCGGGGCAGCGAACATCCCAAGCTCAAGGATTGGAAGGGCTCGCCGAATCTGAGCGTCCTTTACGCGAGCGGGGTGCTTGGATGATTGGGACCGCCAAGAAAGACTTGATCGTGCTCGTGGCGGACAAATGCATGGAGGCCGCAGTCCGGGGGCTTCTTTCGCGTCATCAATCGCTTGGGATCCGAAACGTAACAGCGGACATGCATCGTCATCCTGAAAAGGACACCGGATGCAGAATGCACGGCGTGGATTTTCTTGCCACGTTCACAAGGCATTATTGCCATGCGCTGCTGATGTTCGACTTCGAGGGTTGCGGCGACACAACCACGCTGGCCCGCGAGCAGGAGAACGACTTGAGGCGGGAATTGGGCGTTGGTTGGGGGGAGAGGGCGGACGCGATCATCATCGAGCCGGAACTGGATGTCTGGGTTTGGAGCCCATCACCCCATGTCGAAAGCATCCTGGGATGGAAAGACAAGGTTCCCTCGCTGCGTGAATGGCTTGTAGACAACGCTTATCTCCGGGAGGGGGCTTCAAAGCCGGATCGGCCCAAGGAAGCTTTGGCAGCCGCCTTGAGAATGGTTCACAAACCCCCATCTTCTTCGTTATATGAGGACTTGGCTCGGAACGTCAGCCTGAAAGAATGCGTTGACCCGTCATTTTGCCGATTTCGCGACATGTTGAAGAAGTGGTTCGGGGAGATCTCCCATGGTTAAATCTCATTCCATTGCACCGGCTACCGGGGCTGATTATGGCCGCCTCGTATCGGACATCTCGGTTCTGCTGGAACAAGCCAGGCGAACGGCCGCCCGGGCCGTCAACAGTGTCCTCACGGCCACCTATTGGGAAGTCGGGCGGCGCATCGTGGAATTCGAGCAGGGTGGAAAGGCAAGGGCGGAGTACGGGAAGGAGTTGTTAGTCCGACTAGGTGGGGATTTGTCCAAACAGCACGGACGAGGATTCTCCTGGAGGAACCTCTACCAAATGCGGGCATTCTACGTCGGGTGGGAGATTTTGCAGACGCCATCTGCAAAATTGGAGGCCCGAGTAAAAGTCCAGACACCGTCTGGAATATCCCAGGCGAAATTGCAGATAGCGTCTGCAAAATCCGCGCGCGCACTTGTCCCCGTTTCATCACTTGTTCGACAAAGGCGCGCGCTTTTTACGAAGAGGAAGCGATCCGTGGAGGATGGAGTGTTCCGCAACTGGATCGCCAAATCAGCACCCAATTCTTCGAGCGGGCCCTGCATTCGAAGAATCCCCAGGCCCTGCTGGCCCGCGCGCGAACGCCTCAGCAAGAGGACCTCCTGCCTGTGGAGTCTGAAATCCGCGACCCCTACCTGCTCGAATTCCTGAACCTCAAGGATGAGTACAGCGAGGCAAACCTGGAAGACGCTCTCATCCACCACTTGGAGTGGTTCCTGCTGGAGATGGGCGCGGGATTCGCGTTCGTCGCCAGGCAGAAAAGGATTCGCATTGGCGGCTCACCGGCGAACTGCCGCTGACGTGAGAGAGCAAGCGCTCGCGTATTTGCGCCAAGCAATTGCGCAGCGAGACGCCCAATTCCGAGAAAGGCAATGGGAATGCATCGAAGCCTTGCTGCAAAGGCGGCGCCTGCTGGTTGTTCAACGCACCGGCTGGGGCAAGAGCATGGTTTACTTTGTGGCGACCAAGCTCATGCGCGAGCAGGGCATGGGGCCCACTCTTCTGATTTCGCCCCTCCTTGCTCTGATGCGCAACCAGATTGCGGCAGCGAGGAACCTGGGCATCCGGGCGGAAACAATCAATTCCAGCAACCGAGACGACTGGGATCAGATTGAGGGATTGCTTCATGCCAACCAAGTGGACATACTCCTCATTTCGCCTGAGCGCCTGGCGAATGACGAATTTCGCGCCAATGTTCTCCAGCACATAGCGAGCCGAGTGGGTTTTCTGGTGGTGGATGAGGCGCACTGCATCTCCGATTGGGGCCATGACTTCCGTCCCGACTATCGCCGCATCGTGCGGATCATGCAGGCGTTGCCGAACAACCTTCCTGTCTTGGCAACGACCGCCACCGCAAACGACCGAGTGGTGCAGGATGTGGCCGTGCAGTTGGGGAATCTCCACGTTGTCCGAGGCCCGCTCATTCGGGAGAGTCTTATGCTGCAAAACATCTGGCTGCCAAGCCCCGCAGCTCGGATGGCCTGGTTGGTGGAGAACTTGCCGCGAATGAAGGGCAGTGGCATCATCTACACCCTGACTATTCGAGACGCCGAACGGGTAGCCCAATGGCTCCGCCTAAACAGACTTGCTGCGGAGGCCTACCACGCGGACATAGGTCAGAACGCGGACGGCACATCCCGCCGCGAAGAGTTGGAACAGAAGCTGCTGAACAACGAGGTTAAAGCATTGGTCTCTACCGTGGCGCTGGGCATGGGATTCGATAAACCCGATCTGGGCTTTGTCGTTCACTTTCAGCGGCCTGGTTCAGTCGTACACTACTATCAACAGGTGGGCCGGGCTGGTCGCGCTGTGGATCAGGCATACGGCATCCTTTTGAGCGGGGAAGAAGACGCGGAGATCACCGACTACTTCATCCGGACGGCATTCCCGCCTCAAGCCCATGTTTCTTTGATCCTGAGGGCGTTGGATGCCGCGCCGAACGGTCTGTCGGTTCGGGAATTGGAGTCGCAGGTGAATCTCCGTCGCAGCCAGATCCAAAAGGCGCTCAGACTCCTGTCCACAGAAGACCCTTCGCCCATCATCAAACAAGGCTCAAAGTGGTCCGCTACCGCGGTAGTCTACCAAGTCGACCAGCAGGCCATTGACCGCTTGTCCAAAGTGAGGCGCGCGGAGCAGCAGGATATGCTGGCCTACATGCGTAGCGGGGACTGCCTGATGCGATTTCTGGCCAGGAAACTCGATGATCCTTTTGCCCAACCATGCGGCAAATGCGCCAACTGCGCCGGGAGGGAACTGTTGCCGAAGACGGCGGACCCGGAATTGACCAACCAAGCTGCGATTTTCCTGCGGCGCAGTTATCAGCCTCTTCAACCGCGCCGGCAATGGCCGTCAGGCAATGCCTTCCCGTTCTATGGCTTTCATGGCCGGATTGACGATGATCTGCAGGCCGCGGAAGGGCGGGCTTTATGCATTTGGGGCGACGCCGGCTGGGGCGAACTGGTCAGGGCCGGCAAATATCATGACGGCCGTTTCCCCGACGTGCTGGTCCAAGGCTGTCTAGAAATGCTCAAAACCTGGGCGCCTGTTCCGCAACCCCGATGGGTCACTTGCGTGCCATCCCTTCGCCACCCGAACCTTGTGCCGGATTTTGCCCAACGCTTGGCAGCGCGATTGGGAGTCCCCTTTTCCCCGTGCGTAAGGAAAATAAGCGATAATCCGCCCCAAAAGAATATGGAAAACAGCTTTCAGCAGGCGCGCAATCTGGACGGAGCGTTTGAAATCGACCAACACCTTCTGCAAAAGGAGCCGGCACTCTTGCTGGATGACATGACGGATTCCGGCTGGACATTTGCCGTGGCTGCGGCGCTACTCCGGCGTTCGGGATGCCCTTGCGTGCACCCGTTGGCCCTGGCATTGACTTGGTCACGGCTCGAGTAGGAGCGGGGATGAAAATGCTGGAATTATCTAACGACACGAAAGCCGTTCTGTTGTTGTGCGGGCATTTTGGCGACCAGCAGGGCGACACTGAGACCCCCTTGTCACTGGCCGAATATAATCGGGTCGCGGCATGGTTGAACACCCATAAGTACCGTCCTGCGGATCTACTGGCGGGACCGGCGCTTGATGCCTTGCGCAATGCGCCTCAGACGGATATTGATGCTGCGCGCTTGAGCCGGTTGCTGGCCCGCGGCGCTGGCATGGCATTTGCCTTGGAGCAATGGATGACCAAGGCGGTGTGGGTGGCCTGCCGCGCCGATGATCACTATCCGCAACGCCTTCGGCAGCATCTGAGGTCGCAGGCGCCGCCGATTCTCTACGGAATCGGGAATCGGCGGCTTCTTGAGGCTGGTGGCTTGGCCGTGGTGGGATCGCGAAACGTGGATGAGGACGGTTCAGATTTTGCCGTAGAAGCGTCCCGTCGAGCAGCCGCGTGCGGGATGAGCATCATTTCGGGAGGAGCCCGGGGAGTGGATCGGATCGCCATGGACGCAGCCTTGCAGGCGGATGGGACCGTGGTTGGTGTGATGGCGGATAATCTGCTGAAAATGTCGCTGCGTCCGGATATCCGCGATGCCATTCGTAGGCAGCAGGTGACTTTGGTTTCGCCCTATTCGCCGGAGGCAGAGTGGAATGTGGGCAACGCGATGGGCCGGAACAAGCACATCTACGCGTTGAGTGATTTCGCGCTGGTTGTAAGCGCGGATTTTCAAAAGGGCGGCACGTGGGAAGGCGCGGTCGAGGAATTGCGGCGGGAAAACCATGTGCCTGTATTCATCCGTCTGGAGGGCAACGTCCCGAAGGGAAACCGGGAACTGCTGAGCAGAGGGGCCCTCGCCTTTCCGGACAGGCCGTGGTCAGAACCCCTCCCCCAACTACTGGCCGCTGCGCGCGACGCGAACATCGGCGCGACCGCGGTTCAGGAGCCTCTGTTTGCTCGCCTCAAGGAGCAAGTTGAACCCACTGGGTCTTCGCCGGGAGAGAAAGTCAGGGAGTCTGGTGAAGTCTACTTGGTCGAATCTTCTGCATCATCTTCGACGAGAACGATTTTCGAGGCGGTTTTGCCCATTCTTCTGGACGCTCTAAGGCGGCCACTCACGGTCGCGGAACTGTCGCAAAAGTTGAAGGTGCAGAAGAGCCAACTATTCATCTGGATCAAGGAGGCGATCAAGCAACGGCAAGTCCGGAGACTCAACAAGCCGACGCGCTATGTGGCGGCCTCCGCTGAGGAACAGGATACACTTTTTTAGGGCGTCGCAAGGAGAATATCGATGGCTAAGCTACCCTGGAAACCCTGGCACGAGGTCGTAAGATTGCGGGACGATCTGCGCTCCGGCGAGCTGCCGCTGCATATGTTCGCCGCGGACCTCTACGAGGTCCTGATGCAGCGCGGCAAGCGCCCCGTCTACGAGAAGCCGGAGGAGTTCTTCGCCCTGACCTTCCCCACCTACAACCTGCGCCAGCTCGTGCGCGACGTGGTCCTGCGTCTGGCCGGCAAGAACGACAAAGCCGTGCGCCAGCTCGAGCTTACCTACGGCGGCGGCAAGACCCATGCCCTTATCGCCCTGCGGCACCTGGTCCACGATCCGGCAGGCCTCCCGAAGCTTCCGGCGGTGGAGGAGTTCATCCAGCATATCGGCCAGAAACCGCCCAAGTGCCGGATCGCGGGAATCTGTTTCGACAAGCTGGACGTCGAAAAGGGCATGGATGTCCGGGGGCCGGACGGCAAGGCCAGGACCTTGAAGCATCCCTGGAGCGTCCTGGCCTATCAACTGGCCGGCGATGCCGGGTTGAAGCTGCTCCATGCCAGCGGCAAGGCCGAGGAGCGCGACTCCGCGCCGGCCGAGAACCTGCTTTCCGAGCTTCTTGAGCTGCCTGGGAAGGACGGCCTCGGCACCCTCGTCCTGGTTGACGAAGTCCTGATGTATGCTCGCGAGAAGGTCGCCCAGGGCAAGGAATGGCGGAGCAAGCTGGCAAATTTCTTCCAGTACTTGACGCAGGCGGCCGCAAAGGTGGACCGCTGCTGCCTTGTTGCCTCGCTGTTGGCCACGGACCCGCGCAAGAGCGATACGCTGGGCCGTGAGATACAGGCCGAGCTTTACGACATCTTCCAGCGCCAGCGGGAAGAGGCGGTCGAGCCTGTGGTGAAAGAGGACGTCGCGGAAGTCCTGCGCCGGCGTTTTTTTGCCACGGAATCGCTGAAGGACCGCGACGCCTTCCGGCAGCATGTGGTCGCGGCCCTGAAGGGCATCTCGGCGATTGACGAACAAACAGCCAAGCAGGGCGCGGACGCGGAGGAGCGGTTCCTCAAGAGCTTTCCGTTCCACCCCGACCTGACGGAAGTCATTTATTCGAAGTGGACGCAATTGGCCCGGTTCCAGCGCACCAGGGGGGTCCTGCGGACGTTCGCCCTGGCCTTGCGCGAGGCCGTCAACTGGGACCAAAATCCCTTGGTCGGGCCGGCGATATTCTTGTGCGCCCCGGCCAAGAACGAGCTGTCGGAGGCGATGCGGGAATTGGTCGCGGTCGCGGATACAGAGGAATGGGAGGGCAAGAAGCAAGCCTGGACAGGCATCCTGGACCATGAGTTCTCGCAGGCCAGGCAGATACAGCAGGAATCCGTGGGCTTGAAGTTCCGGGAGATCGAGCAGTCCGTCGTGGCCACATTCCTGCACTCGCAGCCTATCGGGCAGACGGCCAAGACGCGCGACTTTGGGCTGCTGCTCGGAGCTTCCCGGCCGGACAAAATCGAACTAGAGAAGGGGCTGTCCCGTTGGGCGCAGTCCAGCTATTGGCTGGACGACCTCTATACCGCCGTGTCCGAGGGGGCGCTGCCCGCCACCTGGAGGCTCGGCAACCGGCCGAACCTGACGCAGATGCATGCCGTCACCGCCAGGAACATCGCCGAGGATGTGGTCAAGGCAAGGCTCCTGGATGAAATCGCGAAGGTCAAAGGGCTCACCGCCAATTCCGCCGCGGCCGGGGTGCGCGTCCATACCCTGCCCGCGCGGCCGAAGGATGTCGAGGATGACGGCACGTTCCACTACGCCGTCTTGGGGCCGAACGCCGCCTCGGAGTCCGGCAAGCCCAGCCCGGAGGCGGCGCGTTTCCTGGATGAGACGACGGGGCCCGACCGGCCGCGTGTCTACCGCAATTCCGTTCTGCTGCTTGTGCCGTCCAGGGACGGCCTTGAGCTTGCCTTGGCCGGAGTCCGCAATTACCTGGCTTGGGAGATCGTTCGCGAGGAGATCAAGAAGCAGCAGCGGGACGGCAACGTGGACCCGGCCCGGGCGCAGACCCTTCAAATCAACATTGACAAGGCAAAAGGGCGGATTCCCGAGGCCGTGAAGCAGGCGTATTGCATCGTGGCGACGGTCTCGGAGAAGGACGAAGTCCAGGCCTTCAAGATCACCGTATCCGACGAACCGCACTTCAACATCATAAAGGCGGACAAGCGCTCCCGAGTGCAGGACAGCGCCATCACGGCCGAGGCATTGCTGCCGGAGGGGCCATACAACCTCTGGCGCTCGGGCGAAAAGGCCCGGAGGGTCAAGGATCTGGCCGGTTCCTTCGCCCAACTGCCGCATCTGCCCAAGATGCTCAAGGCAAGCGCCATCCTTGACACGCTGGCGGACGGATGCGAAAGGGGCACTTTTGTATTGAGGCTCACCCGCCCGGATGGGACGACAAGGACATGGTGGATGTCCCGGCCGGATGAGCCTGCCTTGAACGACCCGGCCATGGAGCTGGTGCTGCCTGAGGGTGGCGAACTCGTCGATCTGCCGGCGTCTTTGGTGGCTCCGGGCAAGCTTCCCGCCCTATGGCCGGACGGGGAGATCGCCGTCCAGGCGGTCAATGATTATTTCGTGGGCTCCAAGGTCGTGCAGGTGGACCGAGGCGGCTACCAGGAGCCGTTGCATATTCCAAAAGCCGGCCAATCCATCGTGGAGAAAGCCATCAGCGCTTCGGTGGAAGACGGCAGCGTGTGGCTGCTTTCCGGGCCGGCCAGCATACTGGGCGAGCCCATACCGACCGGCATCTTAAATGCCAGCGCAAAGCTCTGCATCCCGCCCGCGCCGGTTGCGGCCGCCGAGATCCTGCCGGAGAACCTGGCTGCGGCATGGAAGGATAAGACCGCCTCCGGGCTTTCCATCGCCACATGTCTTTCCGCGAAACTCGGAAAGAATCTCCCCTGGAAAACGGTCAAGGATGTGATCGCCAGCGCACTGCAGGCGCGCTTCATTGAAATCCTCCCGGAGTCCCAACCATGGCCCTGCGACTTGGCATCGGCGCAGTTCGTCAAGTTCAAGGTCGCCGCCGGAACCGGTACTGGAGTGGGGCCCGGTGAGCCGGGCGGGGGTACGCGCGGCGAGACCAAGGTTCTGGCGGCTTCCGCTGAGTTGGAGCCGGCGCAGGTGCAGGAATTGGGCGATATCATGCCGAAGCTGCTCACCATCAAGACCAAGATGAACGTGCCGATAAAGTTTCATGTCCGGATCGAGTTGGGAGACGGCAAGAACCTGCCTCCCGCCGAGGCGACCAAGCAAGCCAACACCCTGCTCAAGAACGTGAAAGAGGGGCTGGAGTTGCGGTAGAAGAAAGGCCTTGATTTCCGGGCGCTTTTGAAGGTAGTCCTGTCCTTCGCCTTGGGGCGGTATCGCCCGCAGGCAGGAGGGCAGTACGATGTCGCCGAAGCGCAAGAATACTCTTCTGACGGAGTTCGTGGTCGAGGTCTATTCCCATAAGGTCGCCTGGGATAACCTCGATCGCTTTCTCTTGGAACTGCTGCACCAACGGCCCGAAGGCGGATTCCTTCGAGCGGTTCGGGCGAGCCATGGTTTCCGCAGAAAGCTCGCCCAGACCAAGGCATAGCCCGGGCGCGGCCACGCCTGAGCGCGTCGCGGAGCATATCGGTCGCCTCCGGGCGCTTGCCGCCGCGGTTCCGGGACATTTTAGAGGCTTTCAACGCGAAATACGGCCTATAACCGGCCGTTCAATAAGTCCTATTCGTATGCCCGCATCGGACTCAAACCCAAGCAGGTTTCTCAGCCGCCGCCGCTACATCGCCCCGAGATCGTGCAGGACGATCGCCGCCGCGACCACCGCCGCGGTCTCCCCTCGGAGGGTGCTGGAGCCCAGATGGAACAGGCGCGCCCCCTCCATCTCGGCCAGCTCCGCCTCCTCATCGGTGAATCCACCCTCCGGGCCGACGAAGAGATTCACGGTCATGGAGCCTTTGTGCTGGCGGGCCTTGATGAGCGTTTCGTGGAGCGAGACCGAGGCTCCGGCCGGCTTGGCCCAGCCGACCAAGGTGAGGCCGCTTCGAGAGGCGTCGAGGACCGCGTCGCGGAAATGCGCGGGCTCGCGCAGCTCGGGCACGTCGGCCCTGCCGCACTGCTTGGCGGCCGCGACCAGGATCTTCTTCCAGCGCTCCAGCTTCTTGGGGATCCCCTCCTCGCGGAGCTGGACCACGATGCGGGGCGTCAGGACCGGGATGACGGCCGAGACTCCCACCTCGGTCGCCTTCTCAAGGGCCCAATCCCAGCGGGAGGCCTTCAGCATGCCCAGGTAGAGGTTCAAAGCGACCTTTGCGATCCCCTGGGGAGCGTGCAGGATTCCGGTCACCTTCCCCTCGACCGTGCCGTCTTCCAGGATGCGCTCGATGACGCCGCTGTAGCGGCCGCCCTTCCCGTCGAAGATCTCGATGCTCTGGCCTTCGCGGCATCTCATGACGCGCGAGACGTGGAAGGCCTCGGGGCCGCGCAGGACGAAGCGCTCGCCGCGGATGTCCGTCGGAGCGACCAGGAACTGGGGCATCATCACCCTCCGAAGATCTTCCTGAAGATTCCCCCGTCGTCTTTCGGGGCTTGCGCGTTGTCGTCCTTCTTTTCCGGCTCCCCGAATGCCGGGATGTCCAGCGGCCCGTCGATGGTCTTCGCCAGCTCTTCCAAAAGCTGCCTCTGCTTCGAGGTCAGGCTCTTCGGCACCTCGACCTCTACGCGGACGAGCAGATCCCCGAATCCCCGGCCCCGCATCCTGGGCATGCCCTTGCCGGAGATGCGGAACATGGCGCCGTGCTGGACCCCGGGCGGCAGCTTGATCTTGGCCTTGGCCTCCGCGAGCGTCGGCACGATGAGCGCGCAGCCCAAGGCCGCCTTGGGGAAGCTGATCCGCTCGTGGTAGATTAGGTCGTCCTCATCCCGCTCGAACTTTGAGTTGGGCTTCAGGCGCACCTCGATGAAGAGGTCCCCCGCGGGCCCGCCGCGCGGGCCCGTCTCCCCCTCGCCGGCGATGCGCAGAGTGGCCCCGTCGTAGATGCCGGCCGGGATGCGCACGGTGAGCTTGTGCTTCTTCCTTACGGTCCCGGCTCCGCGGCAGTCCTTGCACGGCGTCTCGATGATCTGCCCCGCGCCGCCGCAGGCGGGGCAGGTCTGGCTCATGGAGAAGAAGCCCTGGGAATACTGCACCCGGCCCGCCCCGCGGCAGTTCGAGCAGCGCCGCAGTCCCGTTCCAGGCTTGGCTCCGCTTCCCCGGCAGGAGGAGCAGGTCTCGATGCGCTCGTACTCCAAGGGCTGCTGGGCTCCGTGGTAGGCGTCTTCCAGGGAGATCGCGATCTCGTACTTGAGGTCGTGGCCCCGCCTGGAGCGCGTGCGGCCGCCTCCGCCCATCCCGGTGAAGAAGTTCTCGAAAAGGTCCCCGAACATCTCGGACGCATCGCCGGTCTGGAAGCCGCCGAAGCCCCCGAACCCGCCGGGACCCGCGCCGGCTCCGCCCGCCGATAGCCCCGCCTCGCCGTACTGGTCGTAGAGCTGGCGGCGCTTGGGGTCCGAGAGGGCCTCATGGGCCTCGTTGACCTGCTTGAACCGCTCCTCGGCTTCCTTGTTGCCCGGATTGCGGTCCGGGTGGAATCTCAGGGCCAGCTTGCGGTAGGCCGATTTGATCTCGGCATCGGTCGCGTTCCTTGGAACGCCGAGGGTCTCGTAAAAATCTTTGGCCAACGCCTACTCCTTCTTCTCCTTCTCTTCGTCGACGACCTCCGCGTCCACCACCTCCGAGCCTTCCTTCTCTTTCTGGTCCTTTTTTCCGCCGGGCTTTCCGTTCGAGCCGCCGTTGTCCTTTCCTCCGGACTTGGCCGCCGCCTCTTTATATATGGCCTCCCCGAGCTTCTGCGAGGCGTGGATCAGCGCGTCCTTGGCCTTGTTGATCTTCTCCGTATCGTCGCCCTTGAGGGCTTCTTTGAGGTCCGAGATGCCCCGGTCGATGTTGGTGCGCTCCTCCTGGGAGACCTTGTCCCCGTGCTCGCGCAGAGCCTTCTCGGCCGCGTAGAGGACCGTGTCGGCCTCGTTCTTGGCCTCGATGCGGCCCTTGTGCTTCTTGTCCTCCTCGGCGAACCTCTCGGCTTCCTTGATGAACTTGTCGACCTCGTCCTTGTTGAGCTTGTTCTTGGCCGTGATGGTGATGTGCTGGGTCTTGCGGGTGCCCAGGTCATCGGCGCGCACGTTGAGGATGCCGTTGGCGTCGATGGCGAAGGTCACCTTGATCTGGGGGATCCCCCTGGGCGCGGGCGGGATGCCGTCCAGATCAAATTTGCCGAGCGAGACGTTGTCCTTGGCCATGGGCCGCTCGCCCTGCAGCACGTGCACCGTGACCGCGGGCTGGTTGTCGGAGGCCGTGGAGAAGACCTGCGACTTCTCGACCGGGATCGTGGTGTTGCGGTCGATGAGCGGAGTCATGACTCCGCCCAGGGTCTCGATGCCCAGGGTCAAGGGCGTGACGTCCAAGAGCAGGACGTCCTTGACCTCGCCGGTCAGGACAGCCGCCTGCACGGCCGCCCCGCTCGCCACGCACTCCATCGGGTCGATGCCGCGCTCCACCTTGCGGCCCACGTGCTCCTCAACGAAGCGCTGGACGATGGGCATGCGCGTCGGCCCGCCCACCAGGATGATCTTGGTGATGTCGGAGGTCTTCAGCTTCGCGTCGGTTAGGACCTGGTCTATGGAGGCGCGGCAGCGCTCCACGATGGGCCCGACCAAGGACTCGAGCTTCGCGCGGATGAGCTTTGAAACCAGGTGCTTGGGGACGTTGTTCTCGGCCGTGATGAAGGGGAGGTTGATCTCGGTCTCCATCACGTTGGAGAGCTCGATCTTCGCCTTCTCGGCCGCCTCGCGCACGCGCTGCATGGCCATCGGGTCCTTCGTGATGTCGAGGCCGGTCTCCCTGCGGAACTCGGTCGTGATGTGCTCGACTAGGGCGTTGTCCATGTCGGTGCCGCCGAGCTTCGTGTCGCCGGAGGTCGAGAGAACCTCGAAGACCCCGCCCCCGAACTCCATGAGGGTGACGTCGAGGGTGCCGCCGCCCAAATCGAAGACCATGATCTTCTCGTCCTTGCCTTTCTTGTCGAGGCCGTAGGCGAGGCAGGCCGCGGTGGGCTCGTTGACGATGCGCACGACCTCCAGGCCCGCGATCTGGCCCGCGTCCTTGGTCGCCTGGCGCTGGTTGTCGTTGAAGTAGGCCGGCACCGTGATGACGGCCTTGGCCACGCTCTCGCCCAAGAAAGCCTCGACATCGCGCTTGACCTTCTGGAGCAGGAATCCCGAGAGCTGCTGCGGGGTGTAGCTCTTGCCGTGCAGGGTGAACTGGTAGTCCTCGCCCATGCGGCGCTTGAAGGCCGTGACGGTCCCTTCGGGGTTGGCCACGGCCTGCCGGCGCGCTGGCTCGCCGACCAGAAGCTGGCTGTCTTTGGTGAACGCCACGTAGGACGGGAACGCCTTGCCGCCGACGCTGGTCCCTTCGGCCGAGGGGATGATGGTGGGCTTGCCTCCCTCCATCACCGCGGCCGCCGTGTTCGACGTCCCGAGGTCTATGCCGATGATCTTGCTCATTTCTTGTCCTCCAGAATCTTCGCTGCCGCGACCCTGACCTGCGCGGGCCGGAGCACCTTGCCTTCGAAAATGTACCCCCGCGCGATCTCCTCCACGACCACGTCCTCGGGCTTCTCGTCCGTTTCCACCCGCCCGACCACCTCGTGGAGGTTGAAATCGTAGGGCTTCCCCACCGACTCGATGACTTGAACGCCCTCCGACTCGAAAAGCTTCGTGAACTCCTTGAAGATCATCTCCAGGCCCCGCATCAGCTCCGCCACGTCCTGGGAGCCTTCGCCGGCTTTGCCCAGGGCCTCCCCGCGCCGGACCACCTGGTCGTGCGCCGAGAGCAGGACGTCGTAGAGCGGCAGAAGCTTGCTTAATAGCTGGGCCCGGCCGTGGCGCTCCCACTGCGGCTTGTCGCGGTCCATGCGCTTGCGGTAGTTCTCGAACTCGGCCTTCAGCCGCAGGAGCTGGTCGAATATCCCGGCGTTCTCCTCTTCCTGGGCCTTCAGACGGGCCTCCGGGCTCTCTTCGGGTTTGGCGGGCGCGGCGGAAGCGGGCGGCGCCGCTTCGGGAGCCTGCGGCGGCTGTTCACCCTGCTCAGCGCAAGACTCTTTTGGGTTTGCCTTCGGATTCGACATCCCAGGCCTCCAGTGTCCGGCTGACGACGCGCCCCATGTACTCGACCAGCGACATCATGCGCGAATACTCCATGCGCCTTGCGCCCAGTATGCCGAGCAGGCCCACCAGGCGGTCCCCGGCGCAGTAGGTCGTGGTGACGATGCTCAGGTGCTTGAGCTCCGGCAGGGTGTTCTCTTGGCCGATCGTCACGCGCACCGACGGCGGCTTCCCTCCACGAGCCACGTCGAGCTGCCTGCGGAGCTGCTTCTGGAGCATGTCCGCCAGAGCCCTGCGCTCCTCGAGCACCCGCACCAGGGATTGGATCTCCCGGCTGTTCTCGAACTCCCCAGCTTGGGCCACCACGCTGGTCGCGCCTTCCAGGAAAAGCTGCTCGGGCTCCACGGCCTCCTCCAGCTCGCCGAGCAGGGAATGGGCGAAGCTCTGCAGCTCGCGCATCTCCCGCTCGGCCTCCTCCAACTGGCCGGCCAGAAGAGTCCGGACCTCCCGTATGGTCTTGCCTTCCGCGTGCTCGTTCAGGAAGCGGTTGAGCATGCGGATGCGGGCCTCGCTGGGCACAAAGGACAGCTGGATGGGCCAGTGCCGAACATTCCCCGTGTTCGTCACCAGGATGGCCAGGATCCTGTTGCCGCCCAGGCCGATGAGCTCCAGGCGCTTTAAGCCTTGGGCCTCGATCTTCGGAGAGAGCACGAGCCCGGCGCTGTGCGAGGCGCTGGAGAGCAGGCGGGAGGTATGCGCGAGGACCCGGTCGAGTTCCTCGAGCCGGTGGCGGTACTGCTGCTCGATCTGCGCCTTCTCATCGGAGGCGAGCCGCTGGACCCCCTCCAGATAGTCCACGAAGAAGCGGTAGCCCCTATCCGTCGGCACCCGGCCCGCGGAGGTGTGGGGCTGCATGAGGTAGCCCTCGTCTTCGAGCTCGGAGAGGATGCTCCGGATGGTCGCGCTGGAGAGGTCGAGCCCGGCCTCTTCGGCGATGATAGAGGAGGCGATCGGGCGGGAAGTGTGGATGTAGTTCTGGACCACCCACTGCAATACCCGCCGCTTGCGCTCCTGGGCGACCTGGGGATCGAGCTGCCGCATGGCTTCCTGCCTGAAAATTAGCAATCTAAGGCGTTGACTGCTATTATATGGCAAAACCGCGCGGAAGTCAAGGTGCTGAGCTGCCGTGCTGAGCTGCCGTGGCGGCGCTTGAGCCAGCGCTTGCCGTGCTCTTTGCGGAGGATCTTCTCCACGGGCATGCCGGGCTGGACCTTGGCGAAGTCCCGCTTGAGATCCTCCTCGCGGAGGTTGGAAACGATGCGGTTCGGCGCCGGGGCCGCGGTCTGGGATGCGACCTTCGGGCCGAGGCTGCGGAAGCCTTCGATGCCGATACGTTCCGCCAGTTCAGGATTATCGACAAAGGGGTTGCGGTTGCCCTGCCACTGCTCTACCAAGTCGTTGCGGCGCCGCTCGAACTCGGTCGGCGGGTGCTCACGGTTCCAGCGCAGGAACAGCTCGATGCGCTCCTTGAAGAAGCGGCGGCTCTCGCCCTGGAAGATGTTCCTATCGCAGTAGCGCGTATAGAAGTACAGCGCGGCGCGCGCGACGCGGCCCTTCGAGAAGTCCGGCGGCTCGAACACGCCGTCGGACATCTTGGCCCCGCTCTTGTTGGAGTACTCCGGGCGGCTGGAGTCCACCTCGCCGAAGGGCAGGTGGCCCCGGACGCTGTTGGGATGCATCAGGGTCGCCATCAGGTTGTGGAGGTCGGAGCGCATCGGGCTCGCTCTGTTGAAGAAGGACTGCGGCCAGACGTGCTCGGCGTTCACGCCGTCGCGGTCCACGTACCCGTCGCCGTTCTCGTCGCCGCGTTCCTTATAGCGTGTGCCGTCGCCGGAGTCCCCGACCAGGAAGATGCCCGAGTAGGCGTCCACGATGCCTCTGACCCCGTGGAGCACCTGGTTGTCCGCGGTGCGGTACATATACTGCCGGGCCTCGTCGTAGCCGCGCTCGTGATGGCTGCGCGAAACGAGGCGGTGCAACGTCCCGAGGAGGTCCCGTCCGGATTGGCCTTGCGCTTCGCGCAGATAATCGGTCTTGGGCTGCTGGACCGCGGCTTTGACCGCGTCGACAGCCGGCTGATCCCGGCTTTGGTCCCGCACCTTGGCGCCGTCGAAGAGCACGGCGCTCTTCGAGTAGGCCGCCGCGGCTTCGGCGCCTTGCTCGGGCTTCGCGTATTCGCGGATCGCCTGGTGCAGGCCTTTGGAGACGTCCGGAACGATGATCCTCGGCGAATCGGCTTGAGCCTTCAGCGAAGCCGCCGCGAAGGCGACCGGCCCGGCCTCAAGCGCGTCCGCCTGGACATTGACGGCGCGCACGGCGCCCGCATCTTGGGCCGCGATCTTCGCCTGCGCCGCCGGCGCCCCCTTCAGGGAAGGAAGAACATTGCCTTCCGGGGACGGCGCTTCCCGGAGCGCGACCGCAACCACCGAGGGAAGAGCCGTCGGCAGGCTCAGGTCCACGGCCTTCGCAGCGGCAAGCGGCGAATTGAGCGCGGAGGCGGAAAGGTTTACGGACTGCAGGAGGTTCGTCTGCAGGATGACCGGGACTTGGGCCGGCGCGACGGGGACGGGCTGGACCACCGTCTGCCCGAACGCGGCGGCCCTCAGGCCCCCCGCCAAAATGAGCGCTGCCGCCCAACGCTTGTTCATCCATAATAGGATGGAAGGATCAGGGCCCGCGCGCCTGAGGCCTTGGTCCCGAAGGGCCCTGCCCTAAGAGCCCAAGTGGATTTTCCCCATAGGCCCCCCCGGTATCCAGGGACTTTTCGCGCCCTCATTCGTATTACCGGGTGGGAGCAGACAGTCCAAGGCAAGGATTGCGAGGTTATAGAAAGGACTTGACCATAATATTTCAAAGGTTGTTAAATCAAGTTGAGCGAGGAATAGGTTATTTGAGGCTGGATGACGCTGATCTATCACATCACCCATATCAGCAACCTCCCCGGCATCCTAAAAGCCGACGGGCTTTGGTGCGATAACAGCCGCCGGGAGCAAGGGTTTCCCATCGTCGGCATCGCGCACCAAAACATCAAGGACCGCCGCGCCAAGCGGGTGGTCCCTCTCGCCGCCGGAGGAACCTTGGCCGATTACGCGCCGTTCTACTTTGCTCCGCGGTCCCCGATGCTCTATGCCATTCATACCGGCGCGGTGGAAGGCTATCAGGGCGGCCAAGCCGCAGTTCTGCACCTTGTATCAACCACAGAAGCGGCCTCGAGCACCGATCGCCCATGGTGCTTCACAGACGGACACGCCGAGATGGGAATGACGGAGTTTTCCGACGACTTAAGCAGACTGGGCGAACTCGTGAACTTTGAGATCATGCAGAGCCAGTATTGGGCCGACACCCCGGACCAGCCCGACCGCAAGCGACGCCGGCAGGCCGAATTCCTGGTCCATGAATGCTTCCCATGGAAATTCATTCACGAGATCGGAGTCCACGATCCCGAGACCGCCGCCAAGGTGGCCAAGATTTTGAGCGCGGAGAAACACAAGCCTCGAATCACGGGTCATCCAGAATGGTACTATTGAGGTAGACAATGATTAAACTCGTCACGGGCAACTTGTTGGACGCCCATGTGGAAGCCGTGGTGAACACGGTCAACACCGTAGGCGTCATGGGGAAGGGAATCGCCCTGCAATTCAAGCGCGCATTCCCCGAGAACTTTCGCGCCTATGAACGTGCCTGCAAGCACGGAGAAATCAAGCTTGGTCGGGTGTTCGTTCACGAAAACCAATCCCTGCAAGGCCCCCGCTTTATCATCAACTTTCCCACCAAGAGCCATTGGAAGGGCTTAAGCAGACTGGAGGATATTCGCACCGGACTCCGCAGCTTGACTGAAACGATCAAGAAGTTAGGCATCAAGTCTATCGCCGTTCCGCCTTTGGGATGCGGCTTGGGTGGCCTGGACTGGAACGATGTCCGGCCCATGATCGAGAACGCGCTGGAGCCGTTCTCTGGTGTGGAGGTGCTGCTTTACGAGCCGGCAGGTGCGCCCGCCGCAGCGGAGATAAAGACCGCGACTGCCCGACCGCAAATGACGATTGGCCGCGCCGCCCTTATCGGCCTGATCGACCGCTACAAGGTCCCGGGGTACGACTATCTCCTTTCGCTCTTGGAAGTGCACAAGCTAGCCTATTTCCTTCAATGCGCAGGGCAACCGTTGAAGCTGGCATTTGAGAAAGGGCCCTACGGCCCTTACGCCGATGATCTGCGGCACGTTCTGAGCAGGATCGAGGGCCATTTCATAAGCGGCTACGGCGACGGGAAGAACTCGCCTGAAACCCCGCTCTCGCTGTTGCCCGGCGCGGCCAAGGAGGCGGCGGATTCCTTGGCCGACCATCCCCAAACGCGCAACCATTTTGATCGGGTTGCGGAGGTAATCGAAGGATTTGAAACGCCGTATGGGATGGAGCTTCTTTCCAGCGTCCATTGGGTCGCAATGCAGGAAGATGCCTCAGCCGGGATTTCTGCCGATGCCGCCGCTGAAGGTGTCTTGAACTGGAACGAACGTAAGCGCAAGCTTTTCAAGCCGGAGCACATCCGGCTAGCCTGGTCCCGCCTGAAGGACACCGGCTGGCTGGGCGCGCAGGCCGCCTAGGTGGGAACCCGGAAAAAATATTGACAGTAGGCGGGCGCGCTGTTACACTAATATCGAGGGATGGCTGAAGTTGAACACCCCAAGGCCCCGGGAGACTGGGGCCTTTCGTTTTTTGTTCCAGGCTCGCTGAACGGCAGCCGCGCTGGAAGCCTGTCGCAACGCGACAAAACCCTCGTCGAGACTTTCAAAATCGCGAAAAGGCATCATCGCCACCGGCCCTCGCCGGCGCGCGGGACTCGAATAAATCTAATTAAGTATAATCGCCAGGAGTTCTTTGAGCCGGCGGCTACTTCTTCCTCGAGATGTCCTTGGTGCTCGCGATGACCTCGTCGACGATCCCGTAGGTTTTGGCGTCCTCGGCCGATAGGTAGAAGTTCCTCTCAGAGTCCTTCTCCACCTTCTGCGCGGACTGCCCGGTGTGCTTGGCGATGATCTCGCAGAGGATCTTCTTGGTCTTCGTCATCTCGCGGGCCTCGACCTCGATGTCGGTCGCCTGGCCGGTGATCCCGCCCCCGCCGATGAGCGGCTGGTGGATCATGACGCGGGCCTGGGGCAGGGCGAAGCGGCGGCCCTTGGTGCCGGCCGCGAGCAGGACCGCGCCGAAGGACATGGCCATGCCGATGCAGATGGTGGTGACCGGGGCCTTGATGTACTGCATGGTGTCGTAGACGGCGAGGCCCGCGGTGACGAGGCCGCCTGGAGAGTTGATGTAGAGGTTGATGTCCTTGCTCGACTCCTCGGAGTCCAGGTAGAGGAGCTGGGCGATGAGGATGTTCGCGGAATCGGTGGTAACCTCGCCCTCGTAGCCGCCGACGAAGATGATGCGGTCTTTCAAAAGCCTTGAGTAGATGTCGTAGCCGACCATGGCGCCCTGGTTGGCGCGCTCGATGACTTGGGGGATGATCAGCGGCATGATGTTCGCTCCGTTGCGGCTTGGATTGGCTGGGCTATTAAACATTTTTGGACCCGGGATTGCCAGCCATGCGGCCTGATCCCGGGCGCAAGGGCCTCTACCCCTTCTTCGCGGCCACCTATCTCGCCGAGGGATTGATCGGCGTCGCCTACCTCCCCATCTACTATCTCCAGAAGGACGTTCTGCGTTTGAGCCCGGCCCAGAGCGCCTCCTTCACCCTGGTCATGACCCTGCCGTTCCTGCTCAAGCCCCTGCTCGGCTTCCTGACGGACGCCCTCCCGATCTTCGGGCGCCGCCGCCTGCCCTACATCGTCCTCGCCTCGGCCATGGCTTCGGCCGGCTGGGCCGCTCTCGCCATGCTCCCGGTCTACACCTACAGCGCCGCGCTCTTCCTCCTGAGCGCGGTCAACGTGGGAATTTCTTTCGCGGACGTGCTCTGCGACGCCGTGATGGTCGAGTTCGGCAAGCGCATGGAGCGCACCGGCAGCTACCAGGCGGTCCAGATC
Source organism: Elusimicrobiota bacterium (assembly GCA_016212885.1). Taxonomy (GTDB): domain Bacteria; phylum Elusimicrobiota; class Elusimicrobia; order UBA1565; family UBA1565; genus UBA9639. The sequence goes on from JACRDO010000099.1 coordinate 20,162, forward strand.
GGGGTGCTCTACGCGAGCCTGCTCGCCTCGGGACTGGGGGGCGGGTGGCTGGCCGAGCACGCCTCCTACCCGGCGGTTTTCGGCCTGACCGCGTGCTTCCCGGCGCTGATCCTGCTTTCGGCCCTCCGTGTCCCGGAGGAGCCCGCCGAAGGGGTCCCGGCCCAGGCCCGCAAGGCCGTGGGAAGCCTCGGGGGCCTGTTCGCAAGCCGCAGCTTCTGGTCCTGCTGCCTGGTCATCTTCCTCTTCAGCTTCAACCCGTTCCTCGGCACGGCCCAGTTCTACTATCAGAGCGGCCCCCTGAAGTTCTCCAAGGTCTTCATCGGCCTGCTGACCTCCCTGGCCGGCGCCTGCGGGGTCCTCGGCGCGGCCGCGTTCTGGGCCGTCTGCAACCGCAGGCTCAGGCTCTTCGGCAGGGAAGTCGTGCTCGACACATCCTCGCTGCTGCGCGGCTGCGTGGCCTTCGGCGCGCCGCTGACCCTCCTGTATTGGGCCTACCTAGGGCCCTGGAGCGCCGCGGTCATAACCGCCGTCTTCGGCGTCGCAGGAGTCTTCATGAGGCTGGCGCTGATGGACGTGGTGGCCAAGCTCAGCCCCGCCTACGGCGAGGCGACCGCGTTCGCGCTGTTCATGGCCGTATTCAACCTCTCGGCCGTCGCGTCCAACACCGTCGGCGGCTGGCTTTACGATCTCTTCGCTCGGGGCGGGCACGAGGCCGCGGCCGTGAACTGCCTCGCGGCCATGGCCGCGCTCTGCACCCTGGCCTGCTGGCCGCTTCTGCGCTTCATCCCGACAACGACAGATTCTTGTTCCGCTCCCGCCGCGGCGGCGATCCAGGAGGCTGTGTGAAAGATTTCATCGGGATGGTCGGGCGGCGCGCCGGAGTGATCGCGCCGCTCTCGGCCCTGCTCACGCGGCGCGACCTCGGGATCGGCTTCATCGGGGCCCTGGAGCCCTTCTTCGACTGGATGGAGTCCGCGGGACTCAGCGTGATCTCGCTCCTCCCGCTCAACGACCTCGCGCCTCTCGATTCCTGCCCCTATTCCGCCATCAGCGCCCTGGCCGCGGACCCGATCTACATCACGCTCCAGGACGTCTTTGAGATCAAGCACATTCCGGAGCTGCGCCGCCGCTTCGACGAGATGTTCGAGTCCAGGGAGGCGGAGCTCTGCCGGAACGCCGAGCACATCCACTTCGGCGACGCCCGCGCGCTCAAGGTCCGCATGCTCGAGGAGGCCTTCAAGCGCTTCGACGAGCGGGAGTACGAGCGGGACACGCGCCGGGCCCAGGAGTTCCGCTCGTTTTTGGCCCGCAACCGCTGGCTCGCGGACTACGCCCTGTTCAAGACCATCAAGGAGGACCGCGGCTGGGAGTCGTGGCTCCACTGGCCGGAGGGCCTGCGCGAGCGCGACCCCCGCATCCTCGCCGACTACCGCCTCAAGCGCGCCCCGCGCATCCGCTTCCACCAGTTCGTCCAGTGGCAGTTTCACCTCCAGTGGCGCGCCGCCAGGGAGAAGGCCGCCGCGCGCGGCATCCTGCTCTTCGGGGACCTGCCCTTCGGGCTCTCGAAGGAGAGCGCCGAGGTGTGGTCGCGCCCGGAGGACTTCGACCTCCACTTCAAGATGGGGGCCCCGCCCGACTGGTACAGCAAGCTGGGCCAGGACTGGGGCCTGCCGGCCTACCGCTGGCCCGAGATGAAGTCTAGGGGGCACGCGTTCTGGCGCGCGCGCATCCGCCAGGCCGCCGAGTTATTCGACCTTTTCCGCTTGGACCACGCCGTGGGCTTCTTCCGCACCTGGCGGCTGGAGAAGGACCCCCGCCTCGGGCATTTCGACGTCGAGCCGGAGGAGACCCAGCGCGAGCGCGGCTCGGAGTTCTTCCGCATGGCCCTTGAGGAGGCCGGCAGATCCAAGCCCGTGGCCGAGGACCTCGGCATCATCCCCCCCTTCGTCCGCGAGGCGCTCTCTTTGCTCGGCATCCCGGGCTACAAAGTCGCGCGCTGGGAGAAACTCGAGGACGAACTGCGCTTCAAGCATCCGAGCGACTACGCGCCCTGCTCCGTGGCGGTCTCGGGCACCCACGACACCCCCACGCTCGCCGCCTGGTGGGAGGAGATGCCAAAGGACGAGCGGAGCCTCTACTGGGACATGGTGCAGGGGCGGCCGCAGGCGACCCCTCCCGATGCCCAAGGAGAGCTCCCTCCCTTCGCCGCGGCGCACGAGGCGATCCTCGCGAACCTCTACTCGGCCGGCTCCGCGCTGGCCCTCATCCAGTTCCAGGACGTGTTCGGCGCCAAGGAGCGCATCAACGTGCCGGCCACCATCGGGGATCACAACTGGACCTACCGCATTCCCTACGCCGCGGAGGACCTGCTGAGCGACCCGGCGCTCGTGGAGCAAGCCCGGATGCTCAAGCGGCTGGCCGTCGAGTCCGGAAGGGCCGCTAAAAACGTCAAGCATCCGTAGGGATTTGATGCGTGATATTGCCAGCCGGCTAAAAACCTGCTAACTTATCGCAGGCCATGCCCAAGTGGGAGCCGCTCTGTCCCGTCGCGGACCTGCCGCCCGGCAGCCGCAAGGTCTTCCCCCTCAGCGCTCTCGACATCATCGTCTTCAACACCGGCAAGCGCTTCTACGCCTCCGCCGCGGAGTGCCCCCACGAGGGCTCGAACCTGACCGACTGCGAACTGCAGGGACATGTCCTCGTCTGCAAGGCCCACGGCTACAAGTTCGACCTCGCCTCCGGCAAGTGCCTCACCGAGGCGGGCATGGACATCCCCATCTTCCCGGTGGAAGTCCGAGACGGCTCGATCTGGGTGAAGTTCTAGCCGAAACGGCTAGGGCTGATACGCCGGCAGGCGGTCCATCCACGCGGCCAAGGGCTTCCCCTCCGCGTCGCGCTTGGAGAGGATCGGATCCTTGATGGGCCAATCAATTCCTAAGGCGGGGTCGTTGTAGAGCACGACGATCTCGCTTTCGGGATCGTAGAAGTCGGTCACCTTGTACTCGACCTGGACCCGCTCGCTCAGCACGCAGTAGCCGTGAGCGAAGCCCGGCGGGACGTAGAGCTGGCGGAAGTTCTCGGCTGAGAGCTCGACCGCGGCCCAGCGCTTGAACGTGGGGGACCCGCGGCGCGCGTCCACCGCCACGTCGTAGATCGCGCCTTCCACGGCCCGGACGAGCTTGCCCTGGGTCCGCTTAAGTTGGATGTGGAGGCCCCGCAGGACCCCCCGGGTGGACGCCGTGTGGTTGTCCTGGACGAACACCGCGTCGATGCCCCCAGCGGCGAACTTCTCCTTCTGGTAGGTCTCCGCGAAGAAGCCGCGGCCGTCGCGGAAGACCTTCGGCTCCACGATGACGACGCCCGGCAGGGCGGTTTGGACGAAGTTCATGCCCGGATCAAGCCGAGCAGGTAGCGGCCGTACTCGTTGTTCCTCATCGGCTCAGCCAGCCTGGCCACCTGGGCCTTGCCGATGTAGCCGAGGCTGTAGGCGATCTCCTCCAGGCAGGCGACCTTGAGGGCCTGCCGGTCCTCGATGACCTGGATGAAGGTGGAAGCCTGCAGGAGGGCCTCGTGAGTGCCGGTGTCGAGCCAGGCGATGCCCCGACCGAGCTTCTCCACCCGCAAGAGGCCCTTGCGCAGATAGGCCTTGTTGACGTCGGTGATCTCCAGCTCCCCGCGTGAGGAGGGCTTGAGCCTTGCCGCGACGTCGAGGACCTCGTTGTCGTAGAAATAGAGCCCGGTGACGGCGTAGGAGGAGCGGGGCCTCGCCGGCTTTTCCTCAAGGCTCTTGGCGCGGCCCTTGGAGTCGAACTCCACCACCCCGTAGCGCTGGGGGTCGCGCACCTGGTAGGCGAAGACCGTCGCGCCGCTCTTGCGGGAGGCCGCGGCCTGAAGGACCTTCGGCAGGCCGTGCCCATAGAAGATGTTGTCCCCGAGCACCAGCGCGGCGCGGTCCTTGCCTACGAAATCCCGTCCGATGACGAAGGCCTGGGCCAGCCCTCCGGGCCTGGGCTGGGCGGAGTAGGAGAGGCGGAGCCCCACCCAGGATCCGTCGCCGAGCAGGCGCTCGAAGGACGGCAGGTCCTCCTGCGTCGAGATGACCAGAATCTCCCGGATGCCCGCGAGCATCAGCGTCGAGAGCGGGTAATAGACCATCGGCTTGTTGTAGACGGGCATCAGCTGCTTGCTGAAAGCCCGGGTCAGCGGATAGAGGCGGGTGCCGGAGCCCCCGGCCAGAATGATTCCTTTGATCAAGCTTCACCCTTCATGCTGGTGTCCTTCCTTCAGAAGGTCCGCGAGCGTCTTCACCGGGTGGAACGTCCACAGGGGGATGTCCACGAACACCGTGAGCCAGCGCGCCATCCCTCCGTTCCAAAGCCCCGGATGCTCGAGTATCCGGATGCGGCGCCCCTCCCAAGCCTTCTCCGAGATGCAGACCGCGCCGGGGTCCCTGAAGCGCCGGAGGTTGAAGGGCTCTCCGAGGTAGTCCCGAAGGCCGCATACGATGTCCACCGGGTTGAAGTGCGTCGCAGAGGCGAAGACGGCCTTCTGGCCCCCGGAGGGCTCCACCTGCGCCTTCTCGACGATCTGGAGCGACGTCCCATCCTTCCCGCGCGTCCAGAACGGACCGCCCCCAGGCTCCCCGGTGTTGGGGACCACGCCGCAGACGCGCAGGGGCCGGTCGAGCCGGTCGATGAGGAAGGCCCGGCGCGCCTCCCGGGCGATGGACTCCCAGCCCGGGGGCCGCTGGACGTGCAGCCTCTTCTCGGCGAAGCGCAAGGCCTCTTCGAGGGCCGCCTCGTCAGCTGTCTTCGAATAGATGCGGGAGAGATAGCCGAAGAGCGCTTCCTGGAGCTCCAGCAGCAGCCCGGCCAAGGCGAGCTTGTAGAGGCATGTCCGCTGCATGAGCTCGTCCGGGATCACGTTGTCCACGTTCTTGATGAAGACCACGTCGCCCCTGAGGGCGTTGAGGTTGTCGAGCAGGGCGCCGTGGCCCCCGGCCCAAAAGAGCAGCTCGTTCTCCGCGGGCCTGAAGAGCTCGTTGTCGGCTCCCACGACGACGGTGTCCGTCGACAGCTTCTGGGTCGAGAAGGTCGCCTCGAAGCTCGCCTTCAGGCGCTTCTCGTGGCGGGGGGCGGCCTCCTCCAGGAAGCTCTTGAAGCGCGGGAGGCTGCCCGGAGGGACGGTGAAGTGCACTCGGCAGACGCCCTTCTGGTCGCGCACGTAGGCCGCGGCCTCCAGGAGGTGCTCTTCCAAGGCCGTGCGCGGGCCTTCGCCTGCGCGATGGAAGCAGAGGAGGGCCTTGGGAAGCTCGCCGTAGCCGAGCCCCTCCGGGCCGAGCAGGTAATCGGCGATCTCAACGTAGCGCCCCTCCGCGGCCAGCTTGCCCGCGTCGAGGCCGTCGCGCTTCATCGCGCTCTTGAGGTCCGCGTAGAATGCGAACTTGGAGAGCTCCTTGAAGCAGGTCTCGGCTTCGGCGATCTCCTCAGGAGACGGCGGCGAGCGGCGGCCTCGCAGGGCCAGGAGCGCGTGGAACATGCGGCTGGCGCGGCCCGATGCGGGCACGAACTTCGTCAGGCGCCCCGCGGCCTGGGCCCGCTCTCCGCGGCCGCGCAGGCGGGAGAGATCCTCCTCCGAGAGGCTCAGGATCCCGTCGCCGACCCTGCAGGGGCGGTCGAGCTCGACGTAAGGCGGGGTCCGGCGCAGGACCTCCAGCTGGCGGCGCGCCTCGGCCTCCGGGATGCCGTGCTGATAGATCTTTTCAATATCGCGTTCGCTCAGCATGAGTCCGCCGCGTACTTCCTGGCCGGTCATCATAGCTTTTTTGCCCTCAAATTGATTAAATCCCCGCGTCGCATTGAACCTTCCACACAGCGCAGGTTCAATGCGTCCAAACCTACGACGTGTGGAAGGTTTGGACGAACGTGCCGAGGTAGCTCAGTGGTAGAGCACTGCTCTGAAAAAGCAGGTGTCGCTGGTTCGATCCCAGCCCTCGGCACCACGATTTTCCGTCGAGAAACCCGCCCAGCATAGTCTTCCGAATACCAAAGCCGGAGCCCCAATATAGCACAAAAAAAAGGGCTCCGGCAGAGGTGAGTGAGCGAGCGAGCCCCCCCCCTTGAATCTTCACCCATCCGGTGCTAATCTGATAGGGAGGGCCCTTCATGAGAAGACTTGTCCTGCCGCTGATCGCGGCCTGTGCCGTCGCCGCGGCGGCTTCCGCGGCCTTGGCGAAGCCTCTGGTCACCTACACCGATACCGAGGACGAGGAGACCCGCAAGTCGAGCGACGATGAAGTCGCCGTGGTCCAGGAGCAGATCGACGAGATCCAGAGCAAGATCGCCCGCAAGGAGATCCCCCCCATCGAGTTCAAGTTGGGCTCGGCCGTGCTGAAGGAATCGGCCAAGCTGACCCTGGAGCTCGTGGCCGACCTCCTGATCAGGCATCCCGAGATGAAGCTCATGGTCTTCGGGCACACCTGCAACATCGGCGGGCGGGAGTACAACAGGGAGCTTTCTCAGAAGCGCGCGGACGCCGTGAAGGACTACCTGATCGAGCTCGGGGTCCTGGGAGAATCGGTCCGGGCCAAGGGCTTCGGGATGGATAAGCCGCTCGTCCCCAACGACACCAATGAGAACCGGGCCAAGAACCGCCGCGTCGAATTCCTGGTCACCAACCGCTGGTGGAAATCCATCTACTGATCCTGTTCTGCGCCTTTTTCGCGCTCGCCTGCGCGGGGCCCCCCAAGCCTATCGCTGCTCCGCCCCCCAAGCCGCGGCTCCCCGCCGAGTCGCTCAGGCATGGGTGCTCCAGCTCCCAGTACCGGCTCGTCTGCGGGCTCCCGGAAGGCTTCGTCGTCACCCAGCAGGGGCCGGGGCCGGGGACCGTGCTGACCCTGCTCAAGCGCTCGCCCACGGCCGCGGAGGGGCCGGGCCTCAAGGTGCGCGTCATCCCGCTCAAAGGCCGGACCCTGAAGGCCTTCGCGGCCGGACGCATCGTGGCCCCGCTCTCCAAGGCGGCCGGAGTCTCGAACCTCCGCGTCCGCCAGGCCACGCTCGGGGGCCGCGCGGGACACGAGGTCACGCTGACTCGCGCCTACGCCAGCGGCCGGGTGTCCTGGAGGATCTTCTGCTTCCGCTCGGGCGCCGACGCGTTCATCGTCGAGTACACCGTTCCACTCGACAGCGCCGCCGCGGCCCGCCCCGCCAAGCCGGAGCCCGACGTCCTCTCCGCGTTCGTCGCATCGTTCCGGTTCGATTAGAACCCAAAGCAATGAGCCCCGCCTTTCCTTTTGCCGTCGGGGGACCCGGCGCTTATGCCAGCCAGGCGGGGACAACCTTGGCGCCGTCTGGAATGATTGCCGGGTGGCCGTTGAGCAATCGTGCCGCCTTCTCGTAGCTTTTTAAGACGTGGTTGGATCCCGTCTTCTCAAGCTTCCTGGGTGACTCCATGTAGCCGGCGAAGGATGGCGAGTTGCAGCGGCAGCGGTGCTTTCGCCAGCTCCTCAAAGTAGGCCTCGGCATATTCCGGATCCTTTTTGAGGCGTTTGACTACGTCGCGATCAAATGGGGAGATGATCTTCTTATTCATGCGACCCTCCTGACTTTGCCGGCCAGGACGTTGCGCATCTTTCGCTGGCCGTCGTCTCTAAGCCCGTGGAGATAGTCGCGGACAAAGCCTGTGTTCCAGCCGGGATACTCGGCGCCATCCTCCGCAACCGCGAAGGCCGGCGTAAGGACCACGGCAAGCGGCTCTCCGCGCTGGAAGCCTCGAGGAAATAAAGGCCCGGCGCCGCGCCGGCGTTCGAGGGTACGCGCGCTTACCGCAAGGACACGCGGAAGCTCCGCAGCTTTCCGTCAAGCGCCCCACCCCGAAGATTCATGCGTAGGCTCTTCACTCAAAAACTTTCGTAGTCGGGCGTCACCTTGAGTGTAAATTATGATGGAAATAGCGATACTTTCTGCATGCTTACCCGGATTTTCCGGGTAAGCATGCAAGAAGTGATGATAATTCCATCGCAATTCATCCGCGCGCTGACGGCGGCGATGTAAGTCCGCCGCGCGCGCGAGCATCCGCTCCGTGGAGGCGACCCGGTAGACCGCGGCCGGAGCGCAGGACAGCAGCACGCTCAGCGCTGCGGCCCGCCTCACCGCTTCGTGCCGAACTTCCGCTTGGGCCGAACCTTGGGCCGGCCGCGGTCCTCCAGCATGATCTTCATCAGGAACGTCCGGATCTCATCTTCGGTGTAGAGGCCGGCGGAGCGGCCGATGATGGAGCGTCCCCGGAAGACCAGCAGGGTGGACATCGCGCTGACCTGGTAGAGCTTGCGCAGCTCCTCCTCGCGCTCGAAGACCGCCTGGTAGAACTGGATGGGTGGCTGGGAAGGCTCTTTGGAGAGCCTTTCGATGGTGGTCTCCTGGCGGGGGCAGACATTGCAGGCGGAAGAATGGAACTGAAGGACGATGTACCCACTCTTCTGCTGCTGGGCGCTGAAGGCGGCCGTATTGTAGGGCTCCAGGCGGCCGGCGGATCGAGCGGGGCCGGCGAAGCCGGCCGGACCAACCAGCGCCAGGAGAACGACGATCCTCCTCACTACCGCCTCCCCCGAGTCTTCGGGCGACGGCCCTTGCCGCGGAACTGGGTCAAGGGCATGAGGGCGCCGTCGGGCATCTCCTTGAGCGCTTCGCCGTAGGCCTTCAGGCGCTCGTCCACGAGCGAGAATACGCTTCCCTTGGGGAATTTCCCGTCCTTGCCGCGGACTCCGGCGGGCCTGAGCGCGAGGAGCTCGATCCCCTCCTCCACGGTCGAGGCCGCCCAGATGCTGAACTTCTTCGCTTCCACCGCCTCCACGACGTCTTCGCGAAGCATGAGGTTGCGGGCGTTGCTCTTCGGGATCAGGACGCCCTGGCGGGAGTCCAACCCGAGGACCTTGCAGACGTCGAAGAAGCCCTCGATCTTCTCGTTGACGCCCCCGATAGCCTGGATCTCGCCGCGCTGGTTGACGGAACCCGTCACGGCGATCCCCTGCTTGAGCGGAAGGCCCGAAAGCACGGAGAGGAGCGCGTAAAGCTCGGCGGAGGAGGCGCTGTCCCCTTCCACGCCCTCATAGCTCTGCTCGAAGACGAGGCGCCCGGAGAGGGACAAGGGCCGCTCCTGAGCGAAGCGAAGCATGAGGTAGCCGGCCAGGATCAGCACCCCTTTGGAGTGGATCGGCCCTCCGAGCTCGACCTCGCGGTCGATGTCGACGATGCCGTCGCGGCCCGGGCCCACGCTCGCGGTGATCCGGCTCGGGCGGCCGAAGGAGTGGTCCCCGAGCTGGATGACCGAGAGGCCGTTGACCTGGCCGACGGCTTCCCCTGCTGCCGCGATCAGCAGGGTCCCGCGCGCGATCATCTCGCGCAGGTGGCCTTCGATGAGGTTGGAGCGGTGGATCTGCTCTTCGATGGCCTTGCGCACGTGCGCGGCCCCGATGCGGGGCTTCTTCGCCTGGGCAGCCCAGTAGCTGGCCTCGCGCACCACGTCGGCCAGTGAGCCGAAGTAGATCGAAAGCTTGCTCTGGTCCTCCGCCAGGCGCGCCGCGTGCTCCAGAAGCTTGCCGACGGCGCCGGCCTCGAGGTGGCGGAGCTTCTCCCGGCGGCAGAGCCCGCAGAGGTAGGCGGCGAAATCGCGGACGTTGGCGTCGGTGGCGTCCATCCAGATCTCGAAATCGGCTTTGACCTTGAAGAGCTCGGAGAACTCCTCGTCGTAGGCGTGCAGCATCGAGTACAGCAGGGACTGCCCGACCAGGACCACCTTCACATCGATGGGCATCGGCTGGGGCCGCAGGGATTTCGTCGAAACGAAGCCGAGGCGGTCGCCCAGGTCCTCGATCTCCACTTGGCCGGTGCGCAGGGCCCTTTTGAGGCCGTCCCAGCTCATCGTGTTGCGCAGGACGTCGTCGACCGGTATGACCAGGTAGCCGCCGTCGGCCTGGTGCAGGGAGCCGGCCTTGATGAGGGTATGGTCGGTGTGGAGGGTCCCGATGTGGGTCTCCTTCTCGACGCGGCCGAGGAGGTTCCCGAAGGTGGGGTTGCGCTCGACCACGACCGGGGCGCCCTTCAGCTCCGAATTGTCCACCAGGACGTTGACCTCGTAGCGGCGCAGGAGGAGCTCCTTCGCCCGCGGGGAGAGGCCCTGCGAAGAGCCTTCTTCGGAATCCGCCGACTCCCCCTTGAAGGCCTCCAGGTGCTCCAGGATGTCCTTGCGGACCGCCTTCAGGTACTCGACGATCTCGGGGACGCCCTTGTGCTTGTCTGAGATCTCGTCGATGATCCCCCCGACCACGTAGAGCACGACCTGGGTGTCGAGCGTCTTGAGCTTCTCCTGGGCGGCGCGGTCGATCTCCCGGAGCTCCTTGAAGACCTTCTTCAAATATTCCTGCAGGGAGTCCCGGCGCTTGAGGAGATCCTCGCGGGCGGAGGCCGGCATCTGCGCGATCTCCGCATCGCCCAGCGGCTTGCCCTCGCGCATCGGCGCCAGCATGAACCCGAAGGAGGTCTGCTGCAGCTGGAACCCGCAGGAGGCCGCCTTCTGGCTTCCCCTCTCCTGAACGAGCGCCTTCTGCTTGGCGAAGCCCCTGGAAAATTCCTCGCGCTTGCGGATGTACTCCTCGTTCTCGAAGATCTTGGGGATGGCCCGCCGGACGTGCTCGACCAAGCCCTGCATATCCTTGCGCAGGGCGCGGCCCAAGCCGCGGGGCAGGCGCAGCAGGCGCGGCTGATAGGAGTTCTCGAAGTTGTGGACGTAGCACCGGTCCGGCGGCGTCTTCTGGCGCCCGGCGATGTCCTCCAGGAAGGTGCGGACCACCGTCATCTTGCCGACGCCGGGTGGCCCGGCGACGTAGACGTTGAACCCGGCCTCGCGGATGCCGAGCCCGAACCTCAGGGCGGACACCGCCCGCTCCTGCCCGATGATGTCGTCGAGCGGCTTGAGGCTCCGGGTGCTCTCGAAGCCGAGCCCTTCGGAGTCGAAGACGCGGCGCAGCTCTTCCGGCCTTAGCTCTTGGGCCATGCGGGGAGATGATTATATATTTTCCGCGCCCGTCCAGCTCGGCCTGGGAGCGGCCCCCGAAGATGTTGTCACCCCATTTATGAACTTTTGGGGGGCCCTCTCGACGAGCGCCCCCGCGCGACCCCCCGCGTAACTGTCAAACTCGGGTTTTGGAAGTGTTTTTCAGGAAAATGCGGCGGGGAACTTCAGATTAAGGCGTTGTTGGCGCTGTAGGTCTTGCCCGCATTCGCCCCCATAGCAAGCTCGACAGCCACGGAATTATGCCGACCAAGGTCACGACCAACAAGAAAATGTAAATCTCAACAAAAAAAGCATCGAAAACCGGCGGATAAGATCGCCTATAATACACATTATAGATACATATGCCCCAAAATGGCACGGGAATCAACAGCGGCCAGGAGATTATCTTGTCCCCTTTCTTGCGCCTAACCCGGCTCCACCAAAATAGGCCCAGAAAACCGAAAGTCATCAGGGAACTTCCAAGATAGCTGTCCGACAACATGGAGATGGGCCTTACCAGCTTCTCTTGCCGCTCCATCTTTTGATTATATGGTTTTACCGCTTCCAAAGCTTCAAGCGTGCCGATTCGCTCCAGCGTGGAAACCCAGAATGGCATGATAAGGGAATCCTTTTCCTCTCTTTTCATCGCCTCAATAACCGCAGGGACCGCATCCTTGGCTCTGGGGCCGAACCTTCCAATAATTGACGCAGCGTCCCTGAAATATTCTGACTTTCCCATGAGGGCCTCAATCAACACAGGAAGCGTCTCCTCCCGCTCAATCGGGTCTATTCGCTCTATGGTCACGGCCGCCTTTTGACGTATCAGCATATTCTCGTCTTTCAGAAGACGCAACAAACTCGAAATCACCTCGTCCCGTCTTGTGCCCAGTTTATCCCAATCTAGTGCATATAATTTCCGAAGTCCAGCTTCTCGGACGGATGCATCTGGGCTTTTCATCTCATCTAAAGCGGTCCGCAAATCGGTTCCCTTATTCTCAGAGAACGCCTGAAGTCCAGCCAGACTGAATAATACGGCCAGCGCCAAAGAGCAAACAACAGCAAATCTGCGAAACCTGCCATGAATCCGGAACCATCCTGCAGTATGTTGTTGCAATTTAGTCATGGACAGCATTTGCACCACTTCTTTTGCGTGGCTGTGTAATTGGGTGCTCCTTTCCTTATCACCCATTCGACATATATGTCCTTGTAATACTTGCACGAGTCCTTCACTTGGGGATCCGTCAAATTGTCACAACGCTTCGATATTAACTCCTCAAGCATCTCCTCATCACATTTCTTCTTCTTGTCAGAATCGTTAAGCTTTGACTCGGATTGGTTGTTGCACTTCGCATAGCATACGTCATGCGCGTTGCAATCGTCTTTAAACGAACTGGAAGGGCCGCCCCCGACGGGATCATTGAAATCCCGAATTATCCCTTTACCCTTCATCAACAGCTGCAATTCCGCTATTAGTTTCATGTCCCACGGCACACTGCATCCATTCGGGATTTTGTTTACATCGGCAGCCGCAGGCTTCGCAACGCGATTGGGACAACTTTCGAGCGTGATGCCTTTATTGAACATATCATCGGATTGTTTACCATTCGTGCAGCATTGCTTCGCCGGATTGTACGACTTGCCACCGCAGCCCGGCCCGCACTTCAACCCCCACCAAGTCGGCGCTTCCCCTTGATGGAAATTCCCGAGCTTATCGCAGCAGTCCTTGTCCGGGTCATACGGCTTGCCTCCGCAGCCCGGACTGCACTTCCCTTTCCCATTCGAGACTTGCCCTGGATGCAGATTC
>JACRDO010000010.1 GCA_016212885.1 Elusimicrobiota bacterium
CCGGGTTGAGCGCGATCTCGCTGACGTCGTCGAGGACGAAATCGCCGGAGAGGGAGGGCGCGTACGCCAGGAAGGCCAGGGCCGCCAGCAGGAGCAGGGAACGGGAGTTTCGCGCCATCGGACTAGTATCATATAATTCCTCAGACACTATGGGAGCCGTCGGGACCAACGCCATCCGCCTGGAAGGGGCGGAAAAGCTCTGCGGGCGGACCAAATTCATCGATGATTATACGTTCGAAGACTGCCTCTACGGCGTCACCCTGCGCGCGGCCATCCCCTACGGCCGCGTCAAGAGGATCTCCTTGGACCCGAATTTCCCGTGGGACGAGTGCACGGTCGTCACGGCCAAGGACATCCCAGGCAAGAACTTCATCGCGGCCATCGAGAACGACCAGCCGGCCCTCGTGGAGGAGAATGTCCTGCATCCGATGCAGGCCCTCCTGCTCGTGGCCCATCCCTCGCGCCAGAAGGCATACGAGGCCCTGGGCCGCATCGAGGTGGAGTACGAGGAACTCGAGCCCGTGCTCACCATCGAGGACTCCCTGGCGCTGAAAGCGGTCCTGCGCGAGCCCGACAATGTGTTCAAGGACGTGCGCATCGACAAGGGCGACATCACCTCGGGCTTCGCAGCTGCCGACGTCGTCGTGGAGGGGGAGTACCGCCTCCCCCACCAGGAGCAGGCCTACATCGAGCCCAACGGCATGGCCGCCTGGCTGGAGAAGGACGGCGCCCTCATCGCCGCGGGGTCCATGCAGTGCCCCTACTACGTGCACAAGGCCCTGCTCCACGTCTTAGGCCTGCCGGCCGAGAAAGTGCGCGTCATCCAGGCCGCGACCGGCGGGGCTTTCGGCGGCAAGGAAGACTACCCCTCGATGCTCGCGGCCCACGCCGCGCTCCTGGCCTGGAAGTCCAAGCGCCCGGTAAAGGTGATCTACGACCGCTTGGAGGACATGGCTTCGACCACCAAGCGCCATCCGGCGCTTATCCGGCACCGGACCGGGGTCACGCGGGACGGCCGGCTGAGCGCCCAGGACATCGAGGTCCTCTTCGACGGCGGAGCCTACTCGACCATGTCGCCCGTGGTGCTAACGCGCGGGGCCATCCACGCCTCCGGGGCCTATGCCTGCCCGAACGTGCGCATCCGCGCCAAAGCCGTGGCCACCAACTCTCCGCCCAACGGGGCCTTCCGCGGGTTCGGTGTCCCGCAGACCATGTTCGCTGCCGAGCTCCACATGGACCGGATCGCCGAGGCCCTGCGCATGGATCCCCTGGAGCTGCGGCGCCGCAACGTGCTCAAGGAAGGCTCCTCCACGGCCACGGGGCAGGTCCTCCGCCGGAGCGTGGGGGCTTGCGACGTCCTGGAGGCCTGCGCGAAGAAGGGCCGCTACGCGAAGAAGGTCAAGGAGTGCGCGGCCTGGAACCGGAAGGCCAAGAACGCGACCTGGCGCGGAGCCGGCCTCGCCCTCGCCTACCACGGGGGAGGCTTCACCGGCGGAGGCGAGGACTTCTATGCAAGCAGGGCCGGGGTGGCCTTGGAGGCCGACGGCGCCATCCGCGTGCTCTCGGCTTCAACCGAGATGGGGCAGGGGGCTTCGACCGTCTTCGCGCAGATCGCAGCTGACGCCCTGGGCGTCCCTTTCGGCTGGGTCTCGGTCCAGACGCCCGACACTGCCAAGGTCCCCAACAGCGGGCCGACGGTGGCGAGCCGCACCACGATGATCGTGGGCCGGCTCGTCGAGCGCGCGGCGAGGCGGCTCAAGGCCGAGCTGGAAGAGGCTTCCGGGAGGATCCCCAAGACCCGGCCCCTGTGGCTCAAGGCGGCGAGGAAGTTCCTGGCCGGCCGGGGCCGCCGCGAGATCATCTCGCAGTACGAGCGGCCTCCAGGCATCCATTGGGACGACAAGGCCTGCCGGGGCGACGCTTACGGCGCCTTCGCCTACGCCGCGGCCTTAGTCGAGCTGGAGGTCGACAAGACGACCTACGAGGTGCGCGTGCGGAAGGTCGTCACGGCCCACGAGATCGGCAGGGCCGTGCACCCGCTCTTCGCCGAGGGGCAGATCATCGGCGGCATCGCGCAGGGCCTGGGCTACGCGCTCTGCGAGAACGCGGTGTACAAGCGCGGGGTGATGCAGAACCCGCATTTCACGGACTACATCATCCCGACTGCGCTGGATGTCCCGCCCATGGAGGTGCTCATCCTGGAGAAGCCCTATGATTACGGAGCCTTCGGCTCCAAGGGCCTGGGCGAACTGCCCATGGACGTCCCGGCCCCGGCAGCTGCAGCTGCCCTGAGGCAGGCGACCGGCAAGTGGTTCTTCGACCTGCCCATTCTGCCGGAAAAGATATGCAAGGCTCTGCATGAAGATCATATTTAAGGTCAACCTGCAGGAGCGGACGTACGATGGAGACCCGTTCAAGCGCCTCCTCGACGTCCTGCGCGAGGATTTCGGCCTCACCGGCACGAAGGAGGGCTGCGGCGAGGGGGAGTGCGGCGCCTGCACGATCCTGCTCGACGGCCAGCCCGTGAACAGCTGCCTCATCCCGGTCTGCCAGGCCGAGGGCCGCGGCGTCGAGACCGTCGAGTCCCTCGGGCTGCCCGAGAAGCTGAGCTCGCTCCAGAAGGCCTTCTTGGAGGAAGGCGGCGCGCAGTGCGGCCTCTGCACGCCGGGGATGCTGCTCTCCGCTGCCGCGCACCTGCGCTCGGGCGGCAGGACCGACGAACGTTCGATCCGCCAAGCCATCGGCGGCAACCTCTGCCGCTGCACGGGCTACCAGCATATCGTGAAGTCGATACGGAAGGCGGCGAAGAAGCCCCGCCGGACGAAGTCCGGCGTTTGTATATCTGTGAAACAGATGCTGAAGCGCGATAGGAAACAGATATTGAAGGAATGTTCCCAAAAGAGCACTCGCTGCGCTTCGCGCAGCTCGGCGGTATGAGAGGCGACCCTTTCGGCATGAAGGTGCTGCGCCCCGCGGGCCCTGCGGAGGCGGTGCGGCTCTATTCGCAGAACCCGGAGGCCCTGCCGCTCGCCGGCGGCACGGACCTCATGGTCGCCTGGAACTCGGGTCGGCTCAACAGCCGGACCATGCTGGACCTCTCGAGGCTCAAGGAGTGGCGCGGGATCGAAGCCACCCAGGACGGGGTCCGCATCGGGCCTTTGGCCACCCACTGCGAGATCGAGAGCCACCCCGCGATCCTAAAGCGCCTCCCCCTTCTAGCCGAGGCCTGCTCCAGCGTGGGAGCGGTCCAGATCCGCCACCGCGGGACCATCGGCGGCAATATCGCGAACGCATCACCCGCCGGGGACAGCTTCCCGGCCCTCGCCGTCTACGAGGCGTTCGTCCACACGGTGTCGCAGGAAGGCCGCAGGTCCCTGCCCATCCTCGAGCTCTTCGCCGGGGTCAAGAAGACGGCGCTGAAGCCCGGCGAGCTCATCGAGCGCATCGACGTCCGGTTCCCCGCGGAGCCGCCGGACCGGCAGGTCTTGCGCAAGGTGGGCTCGCGGCAGGCTCAGACCCTATCTAAGACCGTGGGCGCCGGGCTCTTGTGGCTCGGCAGGGGCGGCGTGGTCTTAGAGCTCCGCTTCGCGTTCGGCTCGGTCGCTCCGACAGTCAAGCGCCTGAAGGCGGTGGAGGCGGCCGTGAACGGCCGCAAGCTCACGGCTGAGCTCATCGAACGAGCCTGCGCCCTTCTGGCCGAGGACATCAGCCCCATCGACGACATCCGCTCCACGCGGCAGTACCGCATGGTCGTCTCGAGGAACATCCTCCGGGCGTTCTTGGCCGGCGCTTGACTGGCTTGCGTTAAAGCGGTAGAAAAGCGCCATGCCCGACCTCCCCACCATCCTCAAGGCCGCCCTCGAAAAGAAGGCGACCGACGTCTTCATTACCGGCGGTTCGCCCCCGATGGCGATGGTTTCAGGGCGCCTGTCCGCCCTCCAGGGCTTCGAAGCGATAGCCCCGCGCGACGTCGTGAGCCTGCTGATGGAGAACCTGTTCGAGGAGCAGAGGCGCATCCTCCATGAGAAGCTCGAGCTCGACTGCTCCTTCCACCTGCCTCAGCTCGCGCGGTTCCGGATGAACATCACGATGCAGAAGAACGGCCCCCACGCCGTCATCCGCGTGATCCCGGCGGCGATCCCTCACCCGGACGACCTCGGCCTGCCTCCAGCGGTGACCCAGCTCGCGGACCTGCGGCGCGGCCTCGTGCTGATGACGGGCCCGGCCGGCTCGGGCAAGACCGCGACCCTGGCCTGCCTCATCGAGGAGATCAACAAGAAGCGCGAGGCTCACATCGTCACCATCGAGGACCCGATCGAGTTCTCCTTCGCCTCGCGCAACGCCCTGATCTGCCAGCGGGAGATCGGCACGCATACCCTCTCCTACGCCGCTGCGCTCAAGTCGGTCCTGCGCCAGCGGGCCGACGTGGTCCTGATCGGCGAGCTGCGCGACATGGAGACCGCCGAGGCTTCCCTGCGCATCGCCGAGTCGGGCGCGCTCGTCTTCAGCACGTTGTCGACGACCGAGTCGATGCAGACCGTCGAGCGCATCGTCAACATGTTCCCGGTCGAGCGCCACCGCCAGATCAGCCTGCGCCTGGCGGCGAACCTGAAGGCCGCGATCGCGCAGATACTGATGCCGCGCTCCGACGGCAAAGGCCTCGTCGCCGCGCGCGAGATCATGATCGTCAACCCGACGATCGAGTCGGCCATCCGCGAAGGCAAGGCGCCCCAGATCTACCAGGCCGTCGAGGCCGGGGCCGCGCTCGGCATGGTCAACCTGGACAAGGCGATCCTGCGCCTTGTGCGCAACAAGGTCGTCACGCCGCAGGTCGCGCTTGAGAAGTGCCACCATCCCGATTCCCTGCAGAACGCGATGGCCGCGCTGCGCTGAGCGGCTCAATCAGCCGCAGACGGGGCAGCCGGGGTTCTTCCGGACGCGGACCTGGCTGAACTCCATGGTTTCGCCGTCCATGATGAGCAGCTTCCCTTTCAGGGTCTCGCCGATCCCCGTGATGTGCTTGAGCGCCTCGAGCGCCTGGAAGGCGCCGATGATCCCGGGAGCCGCTCCCACCACCGGAAAGGTGTCGCGGGGGGGATTGCCCGGGAAGATGCAGCGAAGGCACGGGGTTTCCGGAGGATGGATGAAAGTGAGCTGGCCGGCTAGGCCGTGGACCGCCCCGTGGATGAGGGGCAGGCGCTTCTTGACCGCGTACTCGTTCAAGACGAGGCGCGTGTGAAGGTTGTCCAAGCAGTCGAGGATGATCTGGGCCCCGCCGACCAGCCGCTCGACCGTGTCGGTGGCGACGCGGTCGAAGAGCGGCTCGACTTTCACGTAAGGGTTGAGGGCCTGGAGGCGCCTCTGGGCCGAGAACACCTTCTTCTTGTCGATGTCCGCCTCCATGTGGAGGATCTGGCGGTTCAGGTTGGAGTGCTCGACCTCGCCGTCGTCGCAGATGCGGATAGTGCCCGCTCCGGCCACGGCGAGGTAGATCGCGGCCGGACTGCCCAGGCCGCCCGCGCCCGCGATGAAGACCGTAGCCTCCTTGACCTGCTTCTGCCCCTTGATCCCCCAGTCGGGGAGCATGATCTGGCGGTCGTAGCGCCGCCGCTCTTGCTCGGTGAACAGGCTGTCCATGGCGCGACACAGTTTAGAATAAGTTGCCGGGCCAGGGAAAGGTGAAGTTCGATACGACATTGTGTAGAATAACCAACGCCGTGCCTGGAACTCCGAAGATCTTGGTCAAGCTCTACACCACGCTCAAGCTCCGCTTGAACAAGAGCCAGCTTTGGGTCGAGGGGAAGACCGCGGGCGACGCCCTCCGCGGCGTCGCGCAGGCCGCAGGCCCCGAGACCATGGAGCTTATCCTCGACGAGGAAGGCCTGCTCCGCAACGAGTTCCTCCTGACCCTGGATTCCGAGGTCCTCGACCGGAGGTCTCTCGACCAAATCGAACTGAAGGACGGCAGCGTCCTTCATATCTTCCCTCCCATCTCCGGAGGCTGAGCAAATGGCGACCAACATCCGGCAGTTCTTCTTCCCCGCGCAGGCGCGGGAGGCGGCCAGGCTGCTTGCGAAGCTGAATTCCAAGGCCGTGGTCCTGGCCGGCGGGACCCGGCTGACCCGGGCGCTTTCGCCCTGCGTCGAGGCGGTGGTGGACATCTCGGATTTGCCGCTCAAGCGCATCAAGGCCGACAAGAAGTGGCTGCGCATCGGGGCCTTGTGCACGATCGCGGAGCTGGAGAAGTCTCCGGTGCTCGCGAAGTGGGCCCGCGGCGTGATCGCGAAGACCGCGGGCTTCGGGAGCAACGCCCTGGCCCGGAGCATGGGCACGGTGGGGGGCAACGTGGTGCGCGCCCATCCCTTCAACCACCTGCCGCCGGTCTTCCTCGCCCTGGACGCGCAGGCCGCGTATACGGACGGGCGCAGCGAGAAGACCCTGCCCTTCGCGGACCTCCTGAAGCCCGAGGTCATGCGCCTCTTCGGGGTCCGGGTGCTCCTTACGGAGGTGCGCATCCCGGCTGAGACGAGGTCCTGGGCCGCGGCGGCCCAGCGCCTGTCCGCGACGCGGACCGACTGGGAATCGGTGGCCCACTGCGTCGCGGCCGTGGACAAGAAGGGAGGCGTCTGCCGCAAGGCCGCCATCGCGCTCAGCGCGGTCCTGCCGCGCGCCGCCCGCTTCGAGAAGGCCGAGCGCAGCCTCGCGGGGCAGCCCTGCACCGAGGCGTCGGCCGAGGCCGCGGCCGCGGAGGTCGTGAAGTCTCTGGCCGAGTTCACGCAGAACAGCGCCGCCAAGGCCTATGCCTGCGAGGTCTCCGGGGTCCTGGTCCGGCGCGCCCTGATGGAGGCATTCCAGCCATGACCAAAAAACGCGGCGTATTGAAGGCCGTCAACGGCTTCATCGAGATCACGGTCAACGTCAACGGCGCGGACACGGCCCTGCGGGTCAAGGCGGGCGAGTATTTGCTGGACGCCCTGCGCCGGCATGGGTTCAAGGGCGCCAAGAAAGGCTGCGACACGGGAGACTGCGGCTCCTGCACGATCCTTCTCGACGGCAAGCCGGCCCTGTCCTGCCTGCTCTTCGCGGCCCAGGCGCACGGCCGCAAGGTGACGACCATCGAGGGCCTTGGGAACCCGAGACGGCCCCATCCCATCCAGCAGGCCTTCGTGGAAGCCGGCGCCGTGCAGTGCGGCTACTGCATCCCCGGCATGATCCTCAGCGCCAAAGCCCTCCTCGATGAGAACCCGGACCCCGGCGAGGCGGAGGTGCGGCGGGCCTTGGACGGCAACCTCTGCCGCTGCACGGGCTACGTCAAGCAGGTGGAGGCGGTGCTTTTGGCCGCGAAAAAGCTCAAGCAGGCTTAACCCGGGAGAGACAGCCATGGAGAACGTTTCAGACAAGAGGCGGTTCAGCGTCGTCAACCATCGGGTGGAGAAGATCGACGCGATGGGGCTGGCGTGCGGCACGGCGCAGTTCACCGACGACGTCGACATCCCAGGCCTGCTGTCCGGGAAGGTCCTCTACAGCCCCCACGCGCACGCCCGCATCAAGAGCATCGACGCCTCCGCGGCCAGGAAGGTGCCCGGGGTGCTCGCGGTCCTCACGCACAAGGACCTCCCGCGCGTGCGGCATACGACCGCGGGGCAGGGCTATCCCGAGCCCTCGCCCTACGACACCCTGGTCTTAGACGACAAGGTGCGCTTCGTCGGGGACCGCGTCGCGGCCGCGGCGGCCGAGACTCCCGAGGCGGCCGAGGAGGCCCTCTCGAAGATCCGGGTCGTCTATGAGCCCCTGCCGGCCGTGTTCGACACGCTCGAAGCCATGAAGGAGGGGGCCCCCGTCATCCACGACGAGACGGACGCCAAGAACATCCCGGACGCCAAGCGCAACATCTGCGCCAAGTACGATTTCGAGGTCAAGGAGTCCGAGTGGTTCTCCGAGGCCGACGTGGTGGTGGATGAGACCTATAAGACCCACTGGGCCCAGCACTGCGCGCTCGAGCCGCACGTCACGATCACCTACTTCGACGCGGACGGCCGGCTCGTCATCCGCACCTCCACCCAGGTGCCTTTCCACGTGCGCCGGGTCACGGCCCACGCGCTGAATATCCCGGTGAAGTCCATCCGGGTCATCAAGCCGCGCATCGGCGGCGCTTTCGGCTCCAAGCAGGAGATCATCCTCGAGCCGCTCTGCGCGGCCCTGACCCTGGCCACGAACCGCCCCGTCAAGATCGAGATGACGCGCAAGGAGGTCTTCATGTCCTCCCGCACGCGCCATCCGGCCGTCATCCGGCTCAAGACCGGGGCCAAGAGGGACGGGACCATCACGGACGCCCACATGGAGATCACCTGCAACAACGGGGCCTACGGCGCCCACGCCTTGACCGTGATGATGTGCGCGGGCTCCCACACCCTGCCCATGTACCAGGCCAAGAACACCAGGTTCATCGGACGCACGGTCTATTCGAACCTGCCCGTGGCCGGGGCCTACCGAGGCTACGGCGCCACGCAGGGCTTCTTCGCCTGGGAGAGCCAGATGGACATCCTGGCCGGGAAGCTCGGCATGGATCCGCTCGAGCTGCGCAGGAAGAACTACATCCGGGAGGGAGAGGGCTCCCCGGTGTTCAAGGCCATGGGCGAGGGCCGGGAGGGGGTGGAGCAGAAGATCACCTCCTGCGGCTTAGACGAGTGCATCGCCAAGGGCCTGGCCGCCATCGGCTGGCACGAGAAGAGGAAGCTCTACGTCCAGCAGACGGGCGTCAAGCGCCGCGGCCTCGGCATGGCCTGCCTGATGCAGGGCTCGGGCATCCCCGAGGTGGACATGGCCTCGGCCTCCCTCAAGATGAACGAGGACGGCTCCTTCAACCTGCTCCTCGGCGCCACGGACCTGGGGACCGGCTCGGATACCATCATGGCCCAGATCGCGGCCGAGGTCCTGGGCGTGGGGGTCCAGGACGTCATCGTCCTCTCCTCGGACACGGACCTTACGCCCTTCGACGTGGGGGCGTACGCTTCCTCGACGACCTTCATCTCCGGCAACGCCGTGAAGAAAGCGGCCCTGCACGCCATAGAGCAGATCGTGAAGGTCGCGGCCAAGATCTTAGACGAGAAGCCGGAGAACATCCGCCTGGAGGGGGGGAAGGCCGTGGGCGAGAGCGGGCGCTCCTGCGCGCTCTCCGAGGTGGCCAACACGGCCCTCTACTACCACGACCAGCACCAGATCATCGGCGTCGCCTCGCATACCGCCCAGAGCTCGCCGCCGCCCTTCGCCGCGCACTTCGCGGACGTCGAGGTGGACACGGAGACCGGGCTCGTGAGCGTGAGCGACTACGCGGCCGCTGTGGACTGCGGGACCGCGATCAACCCGGCCCTGGCCGAGGGCCAGAACGACGGCGCGGTCTTAAACGGCATCTCCTTCGCGCTCGTCGAAGAGATGCTCTTCGGCCCGACCGGCGCCATGCAGAACGCCTCCTTCAGGAGCTACAAGATCTACTCGACCGCGGACGCGCCGCCGCTGAAGACGATCCTCATCCCGACCTACGAGCCGAACGGCCCATTCGGGGCGAAGTCGGTCTCTGAGATCGGCATCAACGGCCCCCTGCCCGCCATCGCCAACGCCATCTGCGACGCGGTGGGGGTGCGCTTGAGGGAGGCGCCGTTCACGCCGGAGAAGGTCCTGAAGGCGCTCAAGGAGAAGCGCCGGGCCGCGGGGGTCCAGCGCGACCCGGTCGCGGGCGCGGCGTGAGATCATGCCGAAGAAGATCCTCATCGTGGATGATGAGCAGGACCTGGCGGCGAGCCTCGCGGCCAGCTTCATCGCCTCGCTCATTGAGTGGCTGGAGAATCATGCCGGCCGCGTCCGGCCGGCATGAGACGGCAATGAGCCAGGCCCGGGTGACCCTGAAGCTGCTGCGCGACTCGAAGCCGCTCAAGGAATACGCCTTCGACGCGCCGGACGTCTTCATCGTCGGGCGCTCGCGCGAGTGCCACTGCCCCATCCCGGACGACGCCTACCTCTCGCTCAACCACTTCCTCATCGAGGTCGCGCCTCCGCAGTGCTTCCTGCGCGACTTGGGAAGCCGCAACGGCACCTACGTCAACGGCGTGCGCTGCGGCGGAAGGGGGCAGGGGGAATCTCCCAAGCAGGCGGCGGAGAGGGCCGAGCGGATCGCCCTCAAGGACGGGGACGCGATCTTCGCCGGGAACGTGGAAATCCACGTGTCCATCTCCTCGCCCGCAGGCCCCGCCCACGCTCCTCAGCCGCAGGGCGAGAAGCCCTTGTTCACCCTTCCGGGGTACGAGATCGTCCGGGAGCTCGGCCGCGGGAGCATGGGCGTGGTTTATCTCGCCCGCCGCACGGCCTACCGCCGGGTCGTGGCCCTCAAGATCCTTTCGGCCTCCGAGAGCCGCCTTTCGGCGAAGCAAAGGGAGATCTTCCAGCGCGAGGTGGACGCGACGAAGGTCCTCCAGCACCCCAACATCGTCGCTTTCTACGGGAGCGGCTGCTCCGGCGACGACCTCTTCTTCGCGATGGAATACTGCGACGGGGGGAGCCTGTCGGCGCTCCTGAACAGGTCCGGAGGCCGCCTGGGCCTGGAGGTTGCCAAGCCGCTCATGCTCCAGGTCCTGGACGGGCTGGAATACGCCCACTCGAAAGGCATCGTGCATAGGGACATCAAGCCGGACAACATCCTGCTTTCAGGAGTCGGCGAGAGCCTGGCGGCGAAGATCTCCGATTTCGGGCTGGCCAAGAACTTCATGCTCGCTGGACTCAGCGGCATCTCGAACCCCGACTCCGGCGGAGGCACTCTGGCGTATATGCCCAAGGAACAGCTGCTGAACTTCATGTACACCAAGCCGGTCTCGGACGTCTTCTCCGTCGGCGCCGCCTTCTATGCCATGCTCACGGGCCGGTTCGTCTACGATTTTGAGGCGCTGAGCGATCCGTTCCAGGCGGTTTTGGAGGGGCGCGTGATGCCCATCGCGAAGCGCGGAGCGCTCCTGCCGCAGGGGCTCATGGACGTCATCGACAAGGCCGTGTCCGTGGAAGCGCAGATGCGCTACCCGAGCGCGGGAGAGATGAAGCGGGCTCTGACGGAGGCCCTCGGATGAGGGCCGGCCCCGGCCTCCTGCTGCTCCTCCTCCTCTCCTCCAGAGCTTGGGCCGCGCCCGCGCTGCCGAAAGACTATCTGAGCGTCCCCATCGTGCCCCAGGCCACCGGCTACAGCTGCGGCGCCGCGGTGCTGCTGGCGCTGCTGTATTACTGGCTCGACTACGACGGCAACGAGAGCGGCCTCTATGCGGAGCTCGAGACCGACCCCAAGGAGGGGACGAGGCCCGAACGCATCGCGGAGGCCGCCCGCGGGCACGGGCTGAAGGCCGAGATGCGCGAAGGCCTGACGATCCCGGATATCCGCGCGGCCCTCAAGCGCAGGGAGACCGTCATACTCGATATCGAGGCGTGGCGCTCGAAGACCGCGCCTCCCTTGGCCTGGAGCGAGGACTGGGAGGACGGCCACTACGTCATCCTCGTCGGCATGGACGCCAAGTACGCCTACGTCATGGACCCCTCCGCCTACACGGGCTACGGGTGGCTGCCCTTAGACGAGCTCCTGGAGCGCTGGCACGACGAGGACATTATCGACGGCAAGCCCCGGCGCAGCAGCCGCCTCGGCATCTTTATCCGGGGAAACAAGCCGCCCAAGTACGCCCCCGGGCGCCTCATCCGGGTCCAATGAGATTCGCAGCTGACCTGCACATCCACTCCTACCTCTCCAGGGCGTGCAGCGCGCAGCTCCATCCGGAGACCCTCCACCGCTGGTGCCAGCTCAAGGGCGTCGCCGTGCTTGGGACCGGAGATTTCACCCATCCCGCCTGGCTCGGCGAGATCCAGGAGAAGCTGGTCCCGGCCGAGCCCGGGCTCTTCGCCCTCAAAAGCGGCCTCGCCAGCGAGGCGGACGCGGAGGTCCCGGCCCGGTGCCGTTCCATGGTCCGCTTCATGCTGGAGGCGGAGCTCAGCTGCATCTACAAGAAGAACGGGAGGGTCCGGAAAGTGCACCACCTCGTGTACGCGCCGTCTTTCGAGGCCGCCTCCCGCATCAGCGCCCGGCTCGATAAGATCGGCAACATCCGCTCGGACGGCCGGCCGATCCTGGGCCTGGACTCCAAGGACCTGCTCTCCCTGGTGCTGGAATCCTCGCAGGAGGCTGTCCTCATCCCGGCCCATGCCTGGACCCCGCATTTCGCCGTCTTCGGGTCCGAGTCCGGGTTCGATTCCCTGGAGGAGTGCTTCGAGGACCTCGCCCCGCACGTGTTCGCGGTGGAGACCGGGCTTTCCTCGGACCCGCCCATGAACTGGAGGGTCTCGAACCTCGACCGGCTGGCCCTCGTCTCAAACTCGGACGCCCATTCCCCCGAGAAGATCGCGCGGGAGGCGAACCTCTTCGACGCGGAGCTCTCCTACCAAGCCGTCTTCGACGCGGTCAAAGCCCGCCGCTTCAAGACCCTCGAGTTCTTCCCGGAGGAGGGGAAGTACCATGCGGACGGCCACCGCAAGTGCAAGACCCGCCTGACGCCCCGCCAGACCCTGCGCCGGGGCGGGCTCTGCCCGGCCTGCGGGAAGCCAGTCACCGTCGGGGTCCTCCACCGCGTGGAGAAGCTCGCGGACAGGGAGGAGGGGGTCAGGCCCCGGGGCGCGGCGGATTTCGAGAGGCTCGTCCCGCTCAAGGAGATACTGGGGCAGACCCTGCGCGTAGGCTCGGCCAGCGTAAAGGTCGAGGCCCAATACCGGCGGCTGCTGGAGCTCTTCGGCGGCGAGCTGGGCATCCTGCGGGAGGCCCCGCTTGAAAAGCTGGAGGCGGAGGGATTTCCTCTTCTGGCCCTGGCCCTGGCCAGGATGCGCAGGGGCGAAGCCGACCTCCAGCCGGGCTATGACGGCGAGTACGGGAAGGTCTCGCTCCTTCGAGAGAACGACTTTGAGCAAATTATCTACAATCCCTGCGCACGATGAAACTCGGCGCCAAGCTCACCCTGCTCCTCTCCGGCCTTTCCCTGGCCGTGGCCTGCGCCGCGCTCTTGGTCTTCACCCTGACGGAGCGCCACCATCTGCGCCTGCAGGCCAGCGAGGAGCGGCAGGCGGCCCTGGAGAAGCTCGCGCGGGTCTGCGCCGAGTCCTTCGTCGGGGAGAACGAGCTCGCCCTGAGGACATTCGTGGCGTCCTCACCGCCCAGGCACGCGACCGAGATGGCGCTCGTGGATGTGAAGGGGCGCGTGGTCATCCATGTCGATTTCGCCAAGAACGAGTTCACCTTCCCGGACAAGCCCGCGAAATCCGCGCACCTCAGGAAAGTCGCAGGCTCGCAGAAGGGCCTTTGGGAGCCGTTCACGGCGGAGGGACGCCGCCTCGAGCTCGGGACAGCTGTCTTGAGCGCCCATAACGGGGAGCGCATGGGCGCGGTGGCGGTCGTCTACGACCGGGACGCGGTGGAGAGCTCCATCGCCTCCCTCCAGCGCGAGACCCTGCGGCGGCTCATGCCCATGGCCGCGCTCCTCATCGTCCTGAGCGTCCTGCTGGCCGTGGCGCTCGCCCGCGCCCTGGCCAAGCCCATCCAGCAGCTCAGCCTGGCCGCGCGCAGGATCGGGCAGGGGGACCTGCTCTACCGCATCCCGGCCCAGAGGTCCGATGAGCTGGGGGACCTCGCGCGGGAATTCAACGCCATGGGCGTGAAGCTCAAGGAGCTCGACGAGCTCAAGGAAGGCTTCCTCTCCCGCATGACCCACGACCTGCGCAACCCGCTTTCCGCCATGATCAACCAGACCGAGACCGTGACGGGAGGCCTGCGCGGGCCGGTCACGGAGTCGCAGAACAAGGCCCTTCGGACCGTCATCAAGAACGGCAACTACCTCATGAGCCTCATCAACAACATCCTGGACGTGACCAAGCTCGAGGCCGGGAAGATGGAGTTCGCTCAGTCGGATCTGGACCTGCAGGCAATCGCGGGCGAGGTGGTGGAGATCGCCCGGGCCACGGCCGCGGAGTTCAAGGTGTTCATCCCGGACCCGGACGTGCCCTCCGGCACCCGCGTGTGGGCCGACGAGCAGGCCCTGCGCCGGGTGCTCATGAACCTGGTCTTCAACGCGCTCAAGTTCACCCCGGAGGGCGGCACGGTCCGCATCTTGTGGTCCAAGACGCCCGAAGGGCATGACCGCCTGGCCGTGCAGGACACCGGGATCGGCATCCCGGCGGACAAGATCAAGACCCTCTTCAAGAAGTTCTCCCAGATCGAGGAGACGAAGGATAAGGTGCGCAAGACCAAGGGCACGGGCTTAGGGCTTGTGATCTGCAAGGAGATCGTGGAGGCCCACGGGGGCAGTATCTGGGCCGAGAGCGAGTATCAGAAGGGGACGACTTTCCTCTTCACCCTGCTGCCGCGTCCCGTTTAATTAGTCCTCGCGCGCGCCTGCGCGCATTGCGGGGGGGTCTTGACAGACCCCTTGACAAGTCAAGGCCCAGGTGTTATACTTCATAGCGGTGCCTGCCATGAGGATGGAGCTGCTCGCCTTCCTGCTCGCCCTCCCGCCTGCGGCTTTCGCGGATAAGGCGCCGGCCGCTCAGGCTCCCCCGCAAGCGGAGGCTCCCGCGGAAATCAAGATCGATCCGGGCCTCGCCGCCTTCCTCAAGGGCAAGGGCTATCTCGCTGAGAGGGACGGCTCCATCCTGCGCTTGAAGACCGGGGCGCGGCTCTCCCGCTTCGCCTTGGAGAGCACGGGCATGCGCTACAGCGGCGAGGGGCTGCTGGTGCGCCGCTTCGACGTCAACGGCATCCCCTTGCCCGCGGACGAGGAAGTGCCCAGGAACCGCCTGGGCCGCATCCTGGAAGCGCTGCTGGACATGGCGGAGGCGCAGTCGGCCTCGCCCGAGGAGGCGGGCCGGGCCCTGCAGGCCCTAGGCCTGCCGCCGGCCCACGACGGGGTCCATCTGCTCAACCCGGACGGCAGCGCGACCTACTACGGCCTCATGCTCTACCACGGCGTGAAGAAGAACAGGCAATTGGGCGTGGCCATGAGCACAGAGCGGCTGAGCGCCTTGATGGCGCGGTTCACCTCGGCCTACGGCGCCGCTTTCCTGGCCCACGCTCCGGATGCCGCGGCGCAGGCCTTGGGGTCAGCCTGGGCCGGGCTCAAGCAGGAGCTTGGAAAAGACGAGAAGCCGCTGAGCCTTGAGCCGCATCAGGAGATGGGGGAGGCGCTTTCCTCCTATCGGACCGTCATAGGCATGGAGTCGGACGCGGTCAAGTGCAAGCACGGCCTGGGGGAGTACCGCAAGGACCTCCAGTATTCGGAAGCCGCTCTCAGCGCCCTGACGGGCCTGCGCTACCATTCCCGCATGGTCATCCCTGGCGAGAAGCCGGCCGGGGCCGCCGAGTCAGCGCCGCAGAAAGCGCGCGCGCCTCCTATCCCCAAGGCGCGCCTTCTGCCCTCCCTGCTGAGGGTGCTCGACAAGATGAGCGGGGGAACCCTGACCTCCGCGCAGTTTGAATCGCTCGTCAAAAGCTTCCCCATGGGGGAGAGTGTCTGGCGGATGGGCGCCCTTGAGCTCTGGCGCGAGGGGCTGACCGGCAAGGGCGTCAAGGTGGCGGTCATCGACCAAGGCATGACCTCTCACCCGGAGTTCAACAGGGCGGTCAAGTCCCGGCAGGACTTCACGGGCTTCAAGGGCAACCAGCCGGAGGCGATCCATGCCGACCACGTGGGCGGCACGATCCACGCCCTGGCGCCGGACGCGGAGCTCCGCTCCTACAAGGCCATAGACGGCAGGTTGCCCGACAACATCGGCGCCATAAACAGGGCCATCGACAAGGCCGTCGCGGACGGCAACCAGGTGATCAACATGAGCCTGGGCGGCCCCATGGATCCGAACTGCGAGATGGTCAAGAAGATCAACAAGTACGCCAAAGAGGGGGTCCTCTTCATCATCTCGGCCGGCAACTTCGGCGGCAAGGGCATCCTGACCCCGTCCATCGCCCGCGGAGCGGTGACGGTTGGAGCGCTCACCGCGGACAGCGCCATGGCCCCGTTCAGTCAATACGGGGCGAGCACGGATTCCAAGGGCAAGCGCCACATCAAGGACGTGTTCATGGCGCCCGGCACCCACATCGTCTCCACGGCGGGCAACGGCGGCTACCTGGCCATGGACGGCACCTCCATGGCGGCTCCGCATGTGAGCGGGGTGAGCGCGCTGATGGTCCAGGGCCTTCAGGACGCGGCGGGGATCGCGGATCCCGTGGCCATGAGCCGCAGGATCAAGGACGCCATGGACAAGACCGGCCCCCGCATTGGACGGGAGCTCCTGCCCAAGGACGCGCCGGAGGACCAGGAGTTCATCATCGTAGATCCTGTGGCCAGCTGGCGGCGGCTGTCGAAGGCGTACCGAACTTTCCAAACGTCGTAGGTTCGATACGTCCAAACCTACGGCGTTCGGAAGGTTTGGACGTGATTCTTCCGCCCCAGGCGAGGACCGCGACGCAGACGAGCCCTGCCCCGCCGCCGGCCGCGTAAGCGGCCGACACGCCGAACCACTCCGACAAAGACCCCATGAGGAACGCGCCGATGGGGCTGACGCCGGCGAAGACGAAGACGTAGAGGCTCATGACGCGCCCGCGCATGCTGTCCGGGGCTTCGAGCTGGAGCGCGGTGTTGCAGCATGCCATGAAGACGATCTGCGAGAATCCCGTCAGCGCGAGAACGGCCGCGGCGAGCCGGAAGCTATGGACCGCGGCGAGGGCGAGGGTGAAGCCCGAGGATGCGGCGGCTGAAAAGACGAGCAGGCGCAGGCGGGGCTTCCTGCGCAGCGGGGCCGCGGCGAGCGCGCCGAGCATCGCTCCGGTCCCCAGCGCGGCCATCAGGAAGCCGAAGCCGCGCGCCCCCGCATGGAGCGCGTTGCGCGCCAGGAGCGGGATCATGACGCTGTGGTTGACTACGAAAAGGCTGGTACCCAGCAGGAGGCCCAGGATCAGCCTCACCCTCGGGGTGTCTAGGGCGTAGCGGACGCCAGCCGAGATGTCTTCTGCGACCGAGCCGCTGGCCGGACAGGAACAGGCGGTAGTCGCGGTGGTTGAGCGCGCGAAGGCCCTCTGAGAATCTCATGGATTCGCCGAAGGGATCGGCGGCTCAAGAATACCTAATTGTAGAGGATAATGTAGGGAAGGGGACAGTTTCTCATGGGCCCCGCCGCGGCTTGGGATACTCCTTGGCGACGTCTAGCTTCTCGGAGTAGGGCGAATCCCAGAGCTGGGAGTGCACAGCCAAGACCTTGGCCGCCAGGGGTTCATCCTGGATGACCAGCTCAACGTTCCTGGAGTTATCCAGATAGCCTCCGGACCAGTTGCTGGTCCCAAGCCAAAGGGTCTTGCCGTCGATCACCATGTACTTCGAGTGCACCACCCGCGCGAAAGGGATGAACCCCTCCTTGGCCTCGGGCAGGGTCGCGACCTTGATCTGCACGTACGGGATCAGGGCGAGGCTCTTGAGGTGGTCTAAGGCCGGCAGGTCCGTGTTCCAATGCGAGACCAGGAGCTTGATTGAGACCCCTCGGACAGCGGCGTTGCGCATGGCGTTGTCGATGGGCGGATAGAAGCGGTGGTCCCGGAAGCTCAGAGGGGCGTAGTCCAGGAGCTGGACCGCGATCTCCTTCTGCGCGGTCCCGATGAGCCGCACCAGCTCCGACTCGGAGTCGCCGACCCCAGGCGGATTGAAGGCCCAGGGGCTGGCCACGAGATAGGCCTTCTTCCCGGACGGGGCCTTGGGCTTGGTTTTGTTGAGGCGAGGAACGGGCCTGCCTGAGGAGACTTTCTCATAGGCGCGCCAATCCGTTTCAAAGACGGCTTCCAGGTTCTTGACGATCTCCTCTTCCGTGATCTTCAAGCCCAGCTCGTGGATGTGCTTGAGCGAGCGCCAGTCGAAGTTCTGGCTGCCCACGTAGGCGGCCTTGCGGTCCACGACGAAGTACTTGGCGTGGATGATGCCGTCGGGCTTCACGTCCGAGAAGGCGAGGACGCGCAGTTCCAGGTTCTTGATCGCCCGGAGGAGCTCGAAGCCCTCCAGCGAGTTCTGGGCCATCTTCCTCTCGGCCAGGAAGCGGATCTTGACCCCGCGCTCGCCGGCCTTCCTGAGCTCGGCCATGACCGGCTCGAGCGGCTCCCCGGCCTTGTTCGTCACGTAGAACTCCGCGATGTCGATGCTCGTCTGCGCGGAGGAGAACATCTCAGCCCACACCTCGGCGGGCAGGCGCAGGTCCTGCTGAAGGGTCGTTTCCACGGGCGCGGTATAGACCAGCTCGAAGCCCGGGATCGCGAACGCGGCCATCGCCGCGCCGGTTGCGAGGAGCGAAATGGACGGGCAGATCACCTTCAGGAATCTTTTCATGTCTTTCCTTTATAATGCGCCCAGCAGGGCTCTAATGGCCGACGGCACGAACAAGGAGCCCAATGTCCCCGAGATCACGAGAGCCGAGAACACGAACAGGATCCGCGCGTCCCAAAGCGAAGCCCAGCCTGACCCTTTGCCCGGCAGGGGCCGCCCCAGGATGGTATAACGGATGCCCGATGCAGGGCAAACGTCCATGCACTGGCCGCACCGGTTGCAGGCGTCCAGGACCTCGGGCTTGCTGTCCTTGGAACTGCGGATGCTGAAGATGGGGCAGGAGCGTGCGCAGAGCCCGCAGTCCGTGCAGGTGGATTCGTCGAGCGTGACCCGGAAGGGGTTGATCCGCCCGAAGACGGCCTGCCACGCCCCGAAGGGGCAGAGGAGCCCGCAGAAGGCGCGCTTGCCCGTGAGCAGGGGCAGGCCGACGAGAAAGACCGCGCCGGCAACGATCATGAGCGCCAGCTGGAGCTTGCGGGTCGAGTCCACCGGGTCCAGGAAGGAAGTCGTGAGCTTGAGCGGGCAGAGCCAGAGGCAGAATATCGGCGTGAAGGTGGAAAGGGAGATCAGGAGCAGGAAGATGAGGAGCGCCAAGGGGAAGTCCCTCAGCCGTCCGGGAAGCCTGTGCCATTTAAGAAGCGGCTTGGGCAGGATTCGGCTCATGCCGTCGTCGATGCCGCCGTAGAAGCAGACCCATGAGCACCAGCCCTGGCCCAGCGCCAGGGTGACGGCCAGCCACAGGGCCCCCAAGGACAGCGGCCCCCAGCTATTCCAGGCGCCGCTCATGAAAGCCAGGTACTGCTGATAGAGATGGCTCAGGACCGTTGAGGAAAGGGCGATGTGGCAGTAAGGCACTTCCTGGGCCGCCTCGGAGGTGAAGAACCGTCCGGCCCCGAGCAGGCTTGCCTTGTAGCGTATGAGGAAGCCGAGAGCGATGACCACGAAGAGCAGGGAGCGCCAGCGCGAGACTCGGCCGGTCCTTAGGATGAGGACCCCGATGCATGCGACGAACGAGGCCCAAAGGAGCCCCAAGGGAAGCCTGCCTTGGGAAGGGAGCAGAGGCTGGGAGAAGAAAAGGACCGGCTCGAATACAAGAGCGCCGAACAATAGAGAAGGGCCCCAGTCGCGGGCTTGGGTTTTCATGGATACAGGCCGTCCAACGTTATTTTTATATCATTTCCAGACAGGAATGGTACTGCTCTTCTCAGCCTTCGGGTTCTTCTGCCTGCTCGAGCAGGTGATCATCCTTCGGGAGGTCTCGTTCCTCTTCCTGGGCCATGAGCTGTCCTTGGGGCTCTCCTTATGCGGGTGGATCTTCTGGTCCGGAGTCGGCAGCTTCAATCTCAAGCCGCGCAGGCCCCTTGCGCCCCTGGCCGCGTGCGTGTGCGCGGCGCCGCTCACCCTGCTTCTGGCCAGGGCCGCGGCCCTGGCCCTGCCGGCCGGGTCCATCCCAGGGCTCTTCGCCATCCTGGCTTTCAGCGCGGCATTGACCGCGCCGGCCGGGCTCTGCGCGGGCGCTTTCAGCTCCGCGGCGATGGGCGCGGACCAGCGGGCCGGAGTCCGGTTCTTCATCTTCGAAGCTCTGGGCGCTTGCCTGGGAGGGCTCGCCTACACCTTCCTCATCGCAGGGAAGCTGGCCCCGATGACGGCGCTCTGCGCGGCCGGGGCCGGGGTCCTGCTGGCCGAAGCCGTGTCCCTGCGCAAAGAGGGCTGGCTTGCGCGCGCCGTCCTGTGGGTCGCCTGCGCCGCGGCGCTCGCCCTCGGCCTGGTTTTCGACGGATCGAGCCGCGCGCTCCGCTACCAGCGCTACGAACTGCGCAGCGAGACCGAGACCCCTTACGCCAGGATCGCGATCGCATCCTTGAAGAAGGGCCAGAGCCTGGTGCTGGAGGACGGCTTCGTCTCAGGAGAATATCCGGAGCCTGCTTCCAACGAGGAGACGGCGCACCTTCCGCTCCTCGCTCATCCCAAGCCGCGGGACGTCTTTGTCTTGGGAACGCCGGGTCTGCTGGCTCTGCCTGAAATCCTCAAGCACAAGCCCGCTTCGGTCATAGCTGCGGAGCTGGACGGCCGCAAGGCAGGGCTGATCTTGGACCTGCTCTCGCTCAAGGACGTCAAGACCGTCACAACGGACCCGCGCCATGTCCTTCGGGGAGGAGAGAAGTTCGATCTGATCCTGCAGACCGTGCCGGAGCCGGTCAATGCCGCGGCCAACCGCTTCTTCACGCTCGAGTTCTTCAAGGAAGCCAAGGCCGCTCTGCGGCCGGGCGGGGTGCTCGCCTTCTCCCTGCCCGCCTCGGAGAACTACCTTGCGCCGGAGGAGGCCTATCTTGCGGCCAGCGTGCTGAAGACCGCCCAAGAAGCCTTCCCCTTTGTCGAGACCGTCCCGGGACGAAGGATGCTCGTCTTGGTGTCCGATAATAAGCTCGATATCTCGCCGGCAACATTCGGGGCCAGGTACAACTCCAGGAAGCTGAAGAACAAGACCGTGATCCCGTCGGCGTTCCCGTTCATCCTCCATCCGGAGAGGATGCAGTGGCTGAGGCGGAGTCTGGCGGACGTCCGCCGCGTCTCTCTGAACAACGACCTCGATCCTATCTCGTATTTCCTCACTTGGCGGGTCTGGCTGTCCAAGTTCGTGTCGCCGGCCTACCTGCTCGGCGCGGCGGCGTGCGCGATGGCCGTGCTCTGGGCCTTGGGAGCCCTGCTGGTTCGCTGGAGGATCTGGGTCGGCAGGCCGGACCTCATGGCCGTCTTCTCCATGGGATTCTGGGGCATGGCGCTCGAGATTGCGCTCCTCCTCCTGGCCCAGTCCGCGCTCGGGGCCCTGCATTGGCAGCTCGGCCTGCTGTTCGCGGCCTTCATGCTGGGGCTGGCCTTGGGGAGCGCCGCCTTCAGCTTCGTTAACGGCCGCCGTTGGGTCATCCTCGCGCTCCTCCTCGCCGCGGCAGCGGCTTCGGCCGCCCTCTCCCGGCGGGCCGAAGCGATCGTGCTCCTTGAGGGAGGCCGGGGCCTGGCGGTCTTCCTGGCGCTTCAATGCGCGGCCGGGTTCCTGGTGGGAGGCGTGTTCCCGCCCGCGGCGGGCCTCAAGTGCTCGCCTCCGGCGAGGCTCTACGCCTGCGACCTTTGGGGAGCCTGCCTTGGGGGCGCTCTGACCGCGTCGATGCTGGTGCCCCTGCTGGGGTTGAAGACCACGATCCTGGCAGCCTCGCTCCCATGCGCGGCCGCGGCCCTGCTGTCGCTCCCGCGCCTGCTCGCTCCGCCCGCGCCATGAAGCAGGATCGCCCCATCCTCGCCTGGGCCGTGCCGGCCGTGGTCGGCGCGGCCTTCCCGGTCTTGGCCAGCCCAGGCTTCGCCGTCGAGGCGCCTGAGCCGGACGACGACTCCGACTTCTTCTCCTCCGCCGCGGGCTGAAGGTTGTTGGAAATCTGCGCCGCCTGATGGGACATGTTGACCGGCGTGGTGGGCCTGCGGCCCTCCGCCACGATGGCCCTGGCCCAGGACCCTGGTCGCGCGCATGGTGAAGCGCTTGAGCGAGATCGGCCGCATCCGGGTGGTCGGCAAGGCGGTCCCGATCAAGGTCTTCAACCTCCTGGCCAAGAAGGGGGAGCTTTCCGCGGAGTGGAACAAGGCCCTGTCCTTCTACGAGCGGGGGCTCGAGCATTTCAAAGAGCGCCGGTTCAGCGAGGCCGCGGACAGCTTCAAGGAAGCGCTCTGGGTCTTTCCCGACGACGGCCCGGCTTCCACGTACCTGAGGTTCTCGCAGGACTACGCCGCGGCTCAGCCGAGCGCGGATTGGGACGGGGTGTTCAACCTGAGCGCGAAGTGAACGGAACGGCATCCGGAGCTCCGCGCAGGATGCGGGGTGCGCGGAAGCACTCCGCGCTCTTCGAGCGGAATCGGACGGCGGGTTGAGCGTGCTGGCCGACGCTCCGGCTTCAAGGATTCCCTAGAGAAAACGCAAGGCCAGGAGGTCCAGGCCCAAGAGCAGGGTCAGCCCGATCCACGCGAGCGCGCGATTGGCGCCCTGCTGGAGAGGCTCGAACCAGAACGCGAGCCCGGCGCAGAAGAGCGGCGCCCAGGCTCCGAGCGTGATGAAGGAGAAGCGCGCCTGGGGCTGGCAGGCGAGCACGAACCCGTAGTAGAAGTTCTGCGCCAGAGCCGCGCAGAACACGAGGAGCAGGAGCGCCCTCTCGCCCTGGAGCAGGCGGCGCCTCCCGGCGATGAGGCCCGCGAGCGAGAGGACGCTCACGGCCAGGAGCACGAGGTATGTCCAGCCCGGCAGAGGCTGGGTCATCCAGCCGAACTTGCCCCAGAAGCTCTCGAAGAAGATGCGCAGCCAGACGTGGAGACGGCTTAAGCCGAATCCGCCCGGGTCGTAGGCCGCATTCGGCGCTATGCCCCAGAGTCCGCCTCCGAGCAGGAGGTTGCGTCCGAAGATGAGCGCCCAGAACGGGAGCGCGGCCAGGAGCAGTGTCCCGCCGTTCCTGCGCAAGGAGGCATCCCGCCGCCATGTCCACGCGCGCTCAGCCATGACGCACAGGATGGGCGCGGCGAGCGTGGCTTTGGCCAGCAGGCCCAGGCCCGCGACGGCCCCGAGGGCCGCGGCGTCCGCCGGGCCTCCGGGCCCGCGCCGGACATGCGCCATCCACACCATGAGCAGGAGCGCGCCGCAGAGGTTGGCGAGCGAGTCGTTGCCGACCTGGGCGCCGATGAAGAGGAACATGGGGAGCAGGGCGACGACCGCGGTCGAAGCCAGGGCCATGCCGGCTCCCGCGAAGCCGCACGCGAGCCTCCAGATGCAGAGAAGCGCGAGCAGATGCAGGAGGGTCGAGAAGGCGCGGATCCAGCGGACCTGGAAGACCGGCGGCAGGCCGCGCACGGGCAGGGCCCAGGCCGCCGCGGCCGCGTAATAGAGCGGGGATTGCACAGCCTCGTAGCTCAGCGGCTCGCGCGGCCAGTTCCAGACCGGCGGCCGCCCGGTCTTGAGCAGGGTCTCGACGTAGTGCGCGTGCGCCGGCTCGTCGGGCGCGTTGCCTATGGCCATGCGGGCGTTGAAAGCGATGCCGAGGGCCAGGTGGAGCCCCAGCAGGAGCGCGAGAGCGGCCTTCTCGTTCATCGGGCTGAAATGGAGGAATAGGGAGCGGCGAGACGACGTCACTCGCAGCGGTCGTCTCTCCCCGGGGGCATCACCACGCAGCGCTTGGGGCACTTCTTGCTCTGCGTGAGGGCGCCCTTGGAGCAGAAGAACAAAGTCTTCGCGTCCCCCAGGACCCCGTCGCCTCCGCAGTAGTAGCCGTTGCCTGAAGAGCAGGGGGAGCAGACCGCTCCGGAGGGTTTGGGGATGCAGACCGTGGCGCAGCTCTGGACCGCAACGAGCCCGCCCCGGCAGCGCAGGCGCCGGCGCAGGGTCGAGTCGCAGGACCAGGCCGAGCTCAGGCCGCCCCGGCACGGCTTGCCGACGCACTCGGCGCGCTTCGTCTGGAAGGTCTGGACGCACTGGGCCGAGCCGCAGGCCTGCGGGCAGCCCTGTTCGCGGGGCTTGGCCACGATGGCCACCGAGGGCCGGCGGTTTTCGCTCACGTCGTTGACGTAGCCTATCCCGCGGACCCACATCTTGGAGGATCCCCCGCCGTCCAGGTGTATCGCGTCCGAAGCGCCGTTGGCGAGGAGGACGTCCTGGAGCCCTTTCCCGGTGCAGGCCCGGGAGTCGGTGACCACGAAGATGAACCGCTTGCGGTCCGCGCTCAGCCCGACGGCCGTGCAGGCGCGGCGCTCCTCCAGCTTGGAATGGTTCCAGTCGCGCCGCCGGCCGCCCTGAAGCAGGAGGCCTCCGCCCGTCGCCAGCTCGGTGAACTGGGGCACGTAGGCGGCGTCGGCCTCATGGCCCGCCCCGCTGAACACCGCGCCCTTGCCGCGGGCCCAGCCCATCGTGGTCACGCAGTTTCCCGCCTCGGCGTAGATCCCCGGATGCTGGACCCCGTGGCCGCGCGCGGCTCCGCAGGGATGATTGACGGGGCCTCCGAAGTAGTTCGCGTTGACCGCCACGTAGGCGTCCTCGGCCTTCGCCCACTGGGCCACGCTCAGCATGTTCTCAGCGGGCTTCGCATGAGGCAGGGCCACGCGGACCTCCGTTTGCGCGGAGTCGAGGTTCGCCGCGACGACGTGGTAGCCGTTGGCGGAGTCGTAGGTGAGGCCCGGGCCGAGAGATTTCCCGGCGAAACAACGGGCCGGGATCATGAGGATTGCGGCCAGCAGGACGGCGCAGGTCAAGGGCGTGGGCATCGAACCTCCGCGCGGCAATATAGCCTAGCGATAAAGCGGGAGGCGTGCAAGGGCTGGGCTCGCGTGGGACAATCTACGGCAGGAGCTCGAAGGAGGGCCAGCAGGCGGGCGTGAAGCTGCCGAAGTGGCGCCGGTCGAAGGTCGCGATGCGCCGGATGCGCAGGCGTTCGGCCGCGGCCATGACGGTCGCGTCCACCATGCCGAAATCGGGCCTTGAGCGGAGAATCTCCACGGCCCGGCGCAGGTCCTCGGTCTCTCCCCATTCGAGCGCCAGCTCGCCGCGCAAAAGCCCGCTCAAGAAAGACGCCTCCGCGGCCGCGCCCAGGTATTTGTGCGCGAGATAGCACGTCTCCGGCAGGACCACGGCCGGTACCAGGACGGATTCCCGGCCGCTCTTGAGGAGCTCCGCGGCTTGCTGATGATGGGAGTCGTCGCGATCGAGCAGGGCGAACAGGAAGCCTGTGTCGGCGAGGATGGCCATCAGCGGCTCTTGCGCGGCTTCTCCTGGAACAGGTACTCCTCGTCCCGCTCCGAGACCTTGAGGGCTCCGCCGCTGCGGCCGACGCCGAGAAAGGACGGCCCGGCCCTCTCCTTCTTCCGCTCGCGGATGAACTTCTCAAGGGCCTGGCGGATGATCTCCGAAACGGAGACGCCCGTGCGCTGGGCCAGGGACCGGATCTCCAGCATGAGGCCGTCGTCGGCGAGTATCGTAGTTCTTATCATATGAATATGCCTATACATAGTATGACTCTGAAGCCCTTTCTTGTCAAGCGGCGCTGCGGCCGGCTGCGCGCCTGGGCGAAAGCCTTCCCCGACTATTGGCGCTGCTGCCGCTACTTGGAGGCGTCCTCGGCCTTGTCGCCGCCGTCTTCGCCCTGCTCATCCTCGCCGGGACTTTCGGCGTCGGGCTGCTCCTTTTTCATCTCCGCCAGCTTCTTCTTCGCATCCTGCACGTCTTCCATCAAGGCGCTTTTGGGGTGGGCTTTCTCGAAAGCCGCGAACGCGGCGGATGCCGCGGCCAGCTTGCCCGCCAGCAGGAGATCCACCGCGGCTATGAGCTCGTTGTGCTCCCTCATCCGCTCGGCGGACTTTTTGTTGGCGATTGTGCCCCGCAGTGACGCCTTGTCGGGATTTCCACCGGTTTTCTGATTGCCGCGCACCACGGCCGCGGACGTAGTCCGTACCTTGCGGTCGCGGCGTTCCATCTCCAGCCCCTGTTTCCAGTGCCGAAACCAGGAGCGAAGGGCCGCGAACTTGGAGACTGGCTTCTGCTCCGCAGCGGGCTCCTCTGCGGGGAGGCGGGCCGCGCCGCCGGTGAACAGCAGCGCTGCGACAGTCATGAGCGCCAGCGTTCTAGGCATTTCTATGGACCTCCATCCGCCTGCTTGAAAAGCGCCTCGACCGCAGGCTTCAACGATTTGTCGAGGGTGGTCGCCTTGCGCGCGCATTTTAGCGCCTTATCCTTCTGCCCGAGCTTCAGCGTGGTGCGCGCGAGGTTCATCCAGAGCTCGGGGTCCTTGGCGTCCTGCTGGGCGGCTTTAACGTAGTAGTTGAGCGCTTTTTCGTAGTCCTCTTTTCCGTAGGCCAGGGTCCCCAGGTTGTTGAGCGCGGTGGGATCGTCGGACGAGACTTCCAAGGCCTGCTCGAAGAGCCGCACCGCGTCCTCCACCTTGTCGTACTGCGCATAGAGTATCCCAAGGTTGTTGAGGGCGTCCAGGTCCTGGGGGTTTTTTGCCAGGGTTTTCTTGAAGCTGCCGAGAAGGAACTCGTAGCGCGCCTTGGCATATTCCGCAGCCGCCGAGTTCAATTCTTTAACATAGGCGGCGGCCCTGGGCTTGAGCGACTCCTGCTGGGCAGGGGGCAGCGTCGCAGGCTCGTAGGTCTGCCAGGCTTTGCGCAGGTCTATGATGCGCGCCTTGCCCTGCTCCGAAAGCTGGCGGTAGTCGGAAAGAGCCTTGCGGGCGGCATCCGTGAACGGGGATCCGATCATCGTAGTCTCCAGAGGGATCCAGTAGGCGCCGGCGTGCTCAACCAGCCTATTTCCCGGGAGCCCGATTTCCAGCGGATCGTTGGAGCCGGTGTCGAACATGAGCGCGATGTGGCCGGGATAGTCCAGATACACGGTCCTGAGCGTCGCGCCCTCAAGCATCGAGGCGAGGAGGGAAGTCAAATCATCGCATTGTCCGCTCTTGCGCTTGAGCGTTTCCCGCGGGAACTGCGTGTAGTCGACCGGATAGAGTGGGTCCTGGGACATTTGCTCGAACGGGTTGTTGGGGCTGGGCAGGAACTTGACTCCTATGGATCCCAAGCCGGCCCAGAGCCGCATTGCCGTCAAAAGCGAGTCGTTGAGGGAGTCGGAGCCTTTGGCCCCCGGAGGAGGAGAGCGCAGTATCTCACGCACCAGGTCCAGCACCGGCGGGTCCTTCGGCGTTACGTAGTTGGCGAGACGGCTCGGATCCTCCCAGGTGATCGCGTTGCGCGAGTAGACCTTCAGCGGCAGGGCGCGCGACACTTCCTGCTGGCGGCCCTTCTCGAAAAAAGTAAGCGTGATCTCGGCTTGGACCGGCGTATCCTCCGTGACCTCCAGGATCCTGTTGTTGAGCGTAGCCGTCAGCTCGATTTCCGCTTTTTCCCTGCCCCCCAGCCGCTCGATGATACGTTCCGTCGCGAAGTCCATGTAGTCCTTGAGCCTGAATGAGAGCTTCACGTCCTTGAAAGGCAGATCGCTGTTGTTTGAGACAACCACCTTGCCGAGCGGATGGTCCTTGTACCACTTATAATTCGATGAAAAGATGTTTCCAAGCGCAGCAGATGAAATCTCCACCAGCGCTCTGTTGAGGGCTCCGGCGACGTACACTTCCACCGGCCGGCTGGGAGGGCCAACGTCGCCGGTCTGCGCCTCAACGGCTATTCGGTAAAAGAATGTCCGCGAAGCCTCCAGGCGGGCGTCCTTGAAGGCGGGCTTTTCCACCTGGCCGGCTTCGGCGTACGCCCCGAGAGAGTCCGTCGAGCGCAGAATCCGGTAGCGCTTCACCCAGGGATTCGGGACGGGGTCCCATTTGAGATAAACGTCGCCTTCAATCGTCCTCGTTGAAACCGCAGCCGGAGGCCCCAGCTGAGGATGAAGATCGAAGGCCGCGACGGTTCCCAGCTTGGGATCCGATACTACGAGAGAGCTTCCCGCCACGATCATCGCCTCCGGCTTGTCCAGTCCTCGTTCGTCCATGCCGCGGGAGAAGAAGTTCGTTATCCAGCGCCCTTCCCTATTGAATACGGAAACCCTGCGCAGGCCTCTGTCCAGCACGTAGACATAGCTGCGGCCGTCGTAGGCAAGCGCCAAGGGATCGTCGAACTGTCCCGTTCCCTCCCCCTCCCCGCCCCAGGAAGTCAAGTAATTGCCGGAGACGTCGCACTTGACCACCTTCTTCAGCGCCCTGTCCAGCACGAATATCGCGCCCTTCTCGTCCCAGGCGACTGCTACGGGCCTCCTCAGCTCCAGGGAGCCGAGCTTGGGCCCCAGGCTGGATATGAAAGTGCCCTCCGGGCTGAAGGCGTCCACGCGCCGGTTGCCTTCGTCGGCGACGTAGATGGTGCCCCGTTCGTTGATCGCGACGCCGCAGGGGCTCTTTAGCGACCCCTCCCTGGTGCGGCTCGATAGGAAGCCCGAAGCGCCTCCGAAGCTGCTCTTGAAAATCCCCTTGGCGGTGAAGTTTTGAATCTTGTGGCCGTCCGTGTCGGCTGCGTACATGCCGAACTTTTCGCTCAGCGCGAACCCCCGCGCTCCCTTGGTGGCGGATTCGTCCTTTCCAGTCTTCCGGCCGAAGCGCAGGATTTCGTTTCCATTCGGGCCAATCGCGACGAACTGCCCAGGCATGGGCAGATAGGCATAGAGGACGCGGCCCAGGCTGCCGAGAGCCGCGGCTTTCAGCCGGAGCGTCCTCGTCGGGCCTGAAATCAGGAGCTTGGTCTCAAGGTTGGGCTCAAGGCGCGGGCTGTTCTGCTGGGTGATCAGATGGGCCCTGCTTATGCGCTTGTTTCCGGTGTCCGCTACCAGGACCGTGCGGTCCGGAGCAAGGGCGATTCCTTCCGGCTTCCTGAACCGGCCTTGCCCTTTTCCAACGGCGCCGAAGACCCCCAAGGTTGAGCCTTTGGCATCAAGCTGCTTTACCTTGGACTTCCCCTTGTCGATCACGTATACGGCGCCGTATTCATCCACCGCGAAGTCCTCTCCCTGCGCCGCGAACTCCTTCTCAAAGCGCGCCTGGGGATTGAACTTCATGATTCTTGAGCGGCTCTTGTCCAGCAGGTAGATGCAGTCGGCGAAGTCCACGGCGATCCTCGCGGGCGCGCTGAAGGGCGCCTGCCTGTCGGGACCGAAGCCGAGGAGAAAGATCCCCTCGCGGGTGTAGACTTGCACGCGGTTGTTCCCGGTGTCCGCAACGTAGACCCTGCCGTCTTCGCCAACTGCCACAGACTGTGGGGAGTTGAGAAAGCCCGGCTCAGAGCCCTTCGAGCCTATCGTTCTCAGGAACTCCCCGTCCGCGTCCAGAACGCGGATGCAGTCGTTGCCAGTGTCCGCCACGAATATCTCGCCGCTCCTGCTTACGGCGACGTCGCCGGGCGATGAGAACAGCTCTTTGCCGGACACGGTCTTGACAGCCGCGCCTTCGGCATCCAGTATGAAAAGCGCGTTCTTTTTTTCATCCACCACGTAGAGGCGGTCGCGGAAGGCTGCTGCAGAAATGGGGCGTTCCGAGTCGGGCAGAGGGGTCTCATCAAGGAACTGGATTTGATCGAAAGCCTTGAGCGGGGCGGCCGTCAAAGCCATCCCCAGGGCTAAGGCCAAAAATCTCACGATAGCCTTAGTCCCAAAACAGCAGGGTCGGCT
Source organism: Elusimicrobiota bacterium (assembly GCA_016212885.1). Lineage (GTDB taxonomy): Bacteria > Elusimicrobiota > Elusimicrobia > UBA1565 > UBA1565 > UBA9639. The sequence continues at coordinate 29,593 of JACRDO010000010.1, forward strand.
GAGCCGCGGGCCGTGGCCATGAAAAAGCGAGCTTGTTGAATAGGCGTGAAGATATTGTACCCGAATAACGGCTATCGGAGCCACATGCCCATGCTGCGGGGCAGCCTGGTCCCCGGACGGGCTCTCCATCGTGTACGTGCGCCAGCTGGGCTCGTCGAGGCAGCTCATGAGGCGCGTGCTGTCCCAGGAGAAGCCCGCGGTCTTGGCCGAGGGCGCGTATTTCTCGCCGAAGCACCTCGCCGACCATCGGCTCGTCGTATGGAGCTGCCGGGCAAGCTGGCCTTCTACAACTCGGACCCGGCGGGCCGGGCGCTCGCGGCTTGGGGGCCGTGGGGCCTGAGCGTGTTCCGGTTCGATTACTGACCTTCCTCGAACGCGGCGACCGTGAAGACCCGGAACTCCGTCTTGGGATCCTTCCAGCAATCCGTGGGCAGGCCCGCCTTCTGGCTGCAGAGCTCGGCCAGGAAGTCCTCCTTCTTGGGAAGCTGCTCCCAGACCTGGGGCAGGAACAGGCCCGAGCGGGCGCCCTGCGAGAGGATGACGCCGTTCTTGACCGGGACGATGCGCTCATGGCTCTTGACCGGCCTCGAAGGCGAGAGCATGGAAATCTCGATGTGGATCTTCGCCAGCTCCTCCTTCGTCACGGGGCGGAAGCGCGTATCCTTGAACGCCGCGGAATAGGCCCCGTAGGCCACCGAGTCCTTAAGCGTCATCTGCGCCTCCGTCGTGCCGATGCAGCCCCTCAGGCGCCCGTCCTCCGTCAGGGTCACGAACGCGGCGGAGGGGAGGTTCAAGGCGGGGTCCGCATCGAGAGCCTGCTCGATGTCCTTGCCCTCCAGCGCGAGGGAGATGACGTCCCGCGCCTCCTTGAGCAGGCGCTTCTTCTGGGCCGGGCTGAGAAGAATCTCGGAGGCCGGGGGCTTTCCGGACTTGATGAAGGCCATGGCCGCGTAGCCGACCGCCCGGCTGCTCTCGCCCAGCGGAGTCTGCGCGGAGTTCGTGTAGAGCAGCAGGCTCCCACGGTCCGCCCCGAGCGCCCTGGCGGCCGACATCGCGGCGAGCAGGCCCGCCTCGCCGCAGTAGGTGCACTCCAGTCCCTTCTCCCCGCGGCCCATGAGGATGCGGCTGGTCCGCCGGAAAAAGTCGGGGTCCAAGCGCTCCAGGGCCAGGAGCGTGGCGCGGTCCACCTTCGAGGCCAGAGGGCCGGCCGGGAAGTGCGAAAGGTCCGAGGAGACGACAATGAGCGCTTTCTTCCCCTTGAGCGCCCCCGCGACGGCCTTGCCCACCCGGGCGCAGACTTCGGGGTCATCGTTGTTCATGAGGATGGGGAGGAGCTTGAAGCCCGGCCTGAGGCGCTTGATGAGGAACGGGAGCTGGACCTCTACGGAGTGCTCGCGGGCGTGAGCCTGCGGCAGGTCCTGGAACAGGGCCTTGTCCTGGAGGAGGCGGGCGGTGAGGTTCCGGTCCACCGGCACGTCGCCCAGAGGCGTTTGGAACGTCTCGATGTCGTAGAGCGCGGCCGCGGGAACGCGCAGGGCGTGGGCCGCGCCGAAGACGGCCACAACGTCGTAGGAGTCCGAGGCCGCCTTGTAGCCCACGGCCTGCACCGGGGCGGAGAAGGCGTAGCCCGCGTGGGGGACCAGCAGGGCTATGACAGGCGCCCCGAGCTTGGGCGCTTGGGTCGCGGCCAGCAGTCCCTCCACCATCTTGGCGAGCTCCGCGGCGTCCCCCGGGTAGAAGCCGCCGGCCACCGCGGGGGGCCGCTTCGCCGCGGAAGCGAGACAGGGCGAAAGGAGCGCCGAGAAAAGCAAAGCCGCGCATCTGTTCATCGCTTTCCCTCCGCCGCCTTGGGGGGCGGCTTGAGCGGCTCGTCGGCCCAGACCCCGGGAATCCTGGTTCCGTCGTAAGGGCAGCGGCCATTGTTGGGGGTCAGCAGGTTCTCCAGGATCGCGTAGCCGGCCCTGCGCACCAGGGGCCGCCTGCACTTGGGGCAGTAGGTGTTCTCCCCCGGATGCCCGGAGGCGTTGCCCACGTAGACGTAGCGCAGGCCCTCCTTCATCGCGATGTCGCGCGCGAGGGTCAGGGTCTCGACCGGGGTCTGAGGGAGGTTCTGCAGGCGGTAGTTCGGGCTGAAGCGGGAGAAGAACACCGGCGTGTCCTTGCCCAAATTGTCGCGCACCCAAACGCTCAGGCGCTTGAAGTCCTCTGGCTTGTCGTTGAGGGTCGGGACCACCAGGTTGACCACCTCCGTGAGGACCCCGTGCTCCTTGAGGCTCTTGAGGGTGTCCAGCACGAAGCGCAGCTCGCCCCCGGCGAAGCTCCGGTAGAATCCCTCGTCAAAGCCCTTGAGGTCGATCTTCACCACGTCCATGAGCGGGGCGAGCTTCTTGAGGGGGCCGCGGTTGATGTAGCCCGCGCTGACCATGACGTTGCGCAGGCCTTTCTCCCTGGCGAGGTAGGCGGTGTCGTACATGTACTCGTAGAAGACGACCGGCTCGGAATAGGTGTAGGCGATGGACTTTGACCGTGTCCCTAAGGCCGCGTCCACCACATCCTTGGGGGTCATGGACGCGTATTCCTTCTGCTCGAAGGAGCCGAACATGCGGCCGTCGGGGCTCACGGAGAGGGTCAGGCCCGCGGGAGCCGGGGTCTTGCCCGGCGCCTGCTCGGGGTAGGCCTGGGATATCTCCCAGTTCTGGCACGCGGCGCAGCGAAGGTTGCAGCCAGCGGTCGCGATCGAATAAATCCAGGTTCCGGGCAGGAGGTGGAAGACGGGCTTCTTTTCGATGGGGTCCACGTGGACCGATACCGGGCGGGCGTAGACCAGGGTCTTGAGCTTCCCGCCGGAGTTCATCCTCACCTTGCAGAGGCCCCTCCCGCCTTCAGGGAGGAAGCAATGCCGCGGGCAGAGGAAGCAGACCACGCCGTTGCAGGCGGGGGCCCAGAAGCGGGCTTCCGCAATGGAGGGGTTGTCCTTCGCCGGGAAGAGCTCCGCGAAGGTGCGCGGAGGGGGAAAACGGGAGATGAGCGAAGCGGCGGCCAAGGAGACGAAAACGGCCAGAGCGGCCAGGAGGGCGGAGAGCGCTTGGAGGACTGCGGCCATGCACCCAGTTTATAATAATCAGGCGCCTCCCCGCCGTCTTGCCCTCGGCATTGGACGGCTCCGGCCCACATTGGTAAAATGTCTTCCGCTAGGAGGCTTCCATGCCCGAATTGAGACAGAACCTCGCCACCAAGGAGTGGGTCATCCTATCGACGGAGCGCGCGAAGCGGCCGGAGGAGTTCCGCTCGGAGCGCAAGCCGCGCAAGCCGCAGCCGGAGCGCAGCGGCCAATGCCCCTTCTGCCCGGGCAGCGAGGCGCAGACGGGCGACGCCAAGTACGTGCTGGGCGACCCCAAGAACTGGAAGGTCCGCGTCGTCGACAACAAATTCCCGGCCTTGGTCCCCTCCTGCCGTGTCGAGGGCCCCGCCTCCGAGCGCTACCGGCGCCTGCCGGGCGAAGGCGTCCACGAGGTCATCATCGACTCCCCCTCGCATGCCAAGCACCCCGCCGCGCTCTCGCAGGGCGAGCTTCGGGACCTCTTCCTCGTTTACCGGGAGCGCTTTTGCGAGTCGCTCAAGAACCCCAAGGTCGCGCTGACGCTGATCTTCAAGAACCACGGCGAGGCCGCGGGCACCTCCCTCGTCCATCCGCACTCCCAGCTCGTCGGCTCCTGCGTGGTCCCGGCGAACATCCGCCACCGCATGGACGAGGCCGAGAAGTACTACGAGAAGCACAAAGCCTGCGTCTTCTGCGCGATGGTCGAGGAGGAGCGCAAGCAGGGCGCGCGGATCCTGGCCGACACGAAGTATTTCACCGCGTTCGTCCTCTTCGCCGCGCTCTCGCCGTTCCATATCTGGGCGCTTCCCAAGCGCCACACCTCCAACTTCGGGGACATCTCGGATGGGGAGCTCGACGACATGGCGGCCGTGATGGGGACGATGCTGCGCAAGGTCGACGCGGCCCTGGGCAACCCCGACTACAACTACGTCATCCAGTCCGCTCCGCAGGACCGCGGCGAGACGGAACCCTTCCACTGGTACCTCAGCCTGGTGGTCCGGCTCTCACACACGGCCGGCTTCGAGCTCGGGTCCGGGATGTTCATCAACACGGCGCTCCCCGAAGAGAGCGCGCGGTTCCTGAACTCCGTCAAGGTCTGAGGCGGGCCGGCCGGGGGCCGAGGATATGGGAAAAAATTGCAGCGGCCTGCATCCGATAATCGAAAAATTCCAGAGAACCCTCATCCTGAGCCACTATGATTGGCCCGAATTCGACCTTGCCTATGAGCGTTTTCTCTTAAGACACAGTCCCCATGCCGTGCGGCTGAACTACTGCGGGCTGATCCAGAAAATAGGCGTCAAGAAGACGCAGGACGAGATCGAGCGGACGATCATCGACCGCGGCATAACCCATGTATTCTGCGCTTTTTTCGGCGACAGCTACTTCCTCCCCTTGGAATTCTTCATCAGGCTCCATGGCCGCGCGCGACTCGTCCTCTGGACGCACGATGACGAGAACTATTTTGAAGTCCATTCCAAATATTACGCTCAGACCATGGATGCCGTCGTCACCACGGACTATTTCGCGGTTCCCGCCTACCGGCGGCTGGGCATTCCCTGCGTCCTCTGCTTCTCGTCCTTCCCCAAGGATATATACCGCCCGATCGAAACAACGCGCGACATCGCCGTCTCCTTCGTGGGCAATTGCGGCCGAAGCGACCGGCGGGCCTTCATCCTATCGCTGCGGAGCCAAGGGGTGGATGTGCGGGCTTACGGACAAGGCTCGAAAAACGGCTTTGTGCCCCGCCCGGAGCTCTCAAGGATCTTTTCAAGAAGCAAAATCAATCTTAATTTCACCAAGATGGATTTTTTCGGCTGGCACAATATGGACGACGCCGTGCTCACCAACCGCGTGCGCCAAAACAAAGGCCGCCCCATCGAAGTCGCCCTTTCCCGTTCCTTCTGCCTGTCGGAATACGCCCCGGCCTTGCCCCATGTCTTTGAAATCGGCCGCGAAATCGATTGCTTCTGCGATATCCCCTCCCTGGGAGACAAAGTGCGCTATTACTTGGCGCACGACGAGGAACGGGAGGAGATGGCGCAGCGCTCCTATCAGCGCGCTCTCCGGGAATACGAAGACGATCCGTATATGCTGAAAGTCCTGCAGGAGCTGGATGCGGCCTTAAATCAGCCGCCCCCGTATTGCGTCGATGCTCCCTCCGCCCATAAAGGGCCGCGTTTCGAGGAACGGCATGTCCATCAGCTGAGCGTGCAGTTCTTCTGGTGGCTTTCCAGGGGAAGGATCCGCCTGGCGTGGGAAGTCCTGCCCGACCTTCTTCAATATGGTCTGAAGATGTTCTTGATCGGCTTCTGCAAAGGGATGGCCCGTTCACTCGGCATCGTCTGCGCTCACCGCCTATGGCCTCGGCGGCCTCCGGACCCTCTGTAAGGACTCCTCAGCCCGCGGCGCGGGGCTCCCGGCGCAGATAATGCAGAACAAATTGCCGGCCTTCGGCATCGAGGAGCGCCCATGCGGACGCGTAGAATACGATGATCCCGCCCGCGCCCAATAGAATCAGCCGGATCCACCCTGTCGCTTGCGCATGCAGCGGAAAGACCGCGGCGAAGAGCAGGCCGGCGCTGATCAAGGGGCCCCGCAGCCCCTCGGCGAAATAGCGCCCAAAGGATATCCCCAGAATGCGGCGGTGAACCACGACAAGGTAGACGCAGGACGGCAGGACCTGGGCGATGAGGGACCCCAGAGCCGCGCCCAGAAGATGGTAGTGCGGGATCAGGAGCTTCCAGGCTATCACGCTGAGGATGGCCTGCGCCCAGCTCAGGCCGGCCAGGTACCAAGGCCTGCCGCGGCCGGAGACTATGGCATGCGGGATATAATTCAAAACACAAAACGCCTGCGCCAAAACCAGGAGTCGGGCAGGCCAGACGCTTAACCCTGCGAAATCGCCTCCCAGCCAGAGGCCCAGGAATTGGGGGATCAGGGCGAAAAGCAGGACATAGGCGGGCAGGATGGCCCAGAGCAGGAACCGCACGGATTTGAGATACATCCTTTCCAGCGCGTCCTTGACATCCGGGCCATGGACCTCGCTCACCATCGGCATGAGCACGGTGGAAATGATCGCGGGCAGCACGGCGAGGCGCTGAAGCAGTCCAGCAGGCACCGCATATAAGGTCAGCCCGGACAAAGAGACTCCGCGAGCCAGAAAGATCTTGTCGACCTGGAAGGTGACGATCGAAGCCAAGCCGCCGAGCCAGAGGCTCAGGCTGAAGACCGCGTACTTGTCCAGGCTGAGACCCGCTCCATCATGAAAATCCCAGCGCTCGGGCAGGAGCCGCCGCAGCAGCAGCAGGGCGAACAGGCTTAATCCGACGCTCAGCGCGACGTACCAGCCTGCGACCCCGGGAAGGCCGAGACCCAGGGCGAGGGCCGCGACGGCTCCAAGCAGCATCAGCCCGTTCTGCAGGAAGGAGACGAGGTTCTGCCAATCGAAGCGCTGCAAGCCCTGCAGGACCGATGTGGCGTACTGTATGAGCGCGGCGAAGGCCGCGGCGCCTGCCGCGCAGTACAGCACGAGGACCGCGGTCGAAATCAAAGGGGCTGGGACATGGAATATCCGCACGGCGCAGAAGCGGGCGCCCAGAGCCAGCGCGCCCGCGCCGCCGAGCGCCCCAAGAACGTGGATCGCAGCCGTATAGCGGAGCGTATCCCGCAGGCCGCGGCGGTTCCGGGCGGCGCAGAACTCCGCGACGTATTTCATGGCGCCCCCGCCCGATCCGAACGCCAGGAGCGTGAGATACGTCCCCACGGTGTTCATGATGATGTAGAGCCCGTAGACTTCGGTTCCCAGCCGATGGACCAGGTAGGGGACAGCGAGGAGACCGAGCCCGGCGATGCCGGCCTGTCCCAGGATATTCCACCCGATGTTGCGAACGAAACGCGCGGACTTGCTCTGGGGCGGCGGGCTATCCAAGGGCATCTTATCGTTCCCGGCTCGGCAGGATGTTCCTTTTGAGGGCGTGCTTGACGATCCCGCGCAGATGATCGGCCGCGGCGCGGCCGAACTTCCTCTCGACCATCTCCAAATAGGCGGGATTGCTGTGGAACTCCACGAATGCCTTGTCGCGGAACTCGAGGACCTGCTCGGCGCTGAGACGCCGGGTGGGCAGAGGGACGCACTCCTCGCTGTAGGCGGCGTAGCCCCGCCAGCTGGCCGGCAGCCGCACCTTGTCCTTGAGGGCAGCCTCGTAGATGTCCGAGCCGGGATAGGCCATGGTGGCGTAGAAGTTCGAGTACTCGCAGTTGAGCTCCTTGGCGAGCGCCAGGGTGTCCCGCATGCTGCCCTGATCGTCGTCCGGCAGGCCGAACATGAAGTTGGCGATGATGTTGATCCCAGCCTCCTTGGTCATCCGCACGGTCCGCTCGACCCGCTCCCTGTCGAAGCCCCGCTTGGAGACCCCCTGCAGGATCGTCGTGCTCCCGGATTCGATGCCGTAGCACAGCCAGCGGAATCCGGCGCGCTTGAGCTTGGCAAGAAGTTCCGCGTCCACGGTGTCGATGCGCGCGTAGGCCCAGAGGTTCAGGTCGTACCCCCCGCCGATGAGGAGGTCGCAGATCTCCATCACGCGCCTTTTGTTGAGGACGAAGCACTCATCGAGGACCTTTACGTTGCGCACGCCGTAGCCCCAGACGAGCGCATCGATGTCCTCCAGCACCCGCCGCGGGCTGCGGTAGCGGACGCCCGGCCCCCCGAAGAGGGCCTTCAGGTTGCAGAAAGAGCAGTTGAACGGGCAGCCGAAGCTGGAGTAGACGACGCCGTAGGGCCGGCGTTTCGTCAGATCATCGAAGCATTGCCAGTTGTGGGCCCGGTATCTGTCCATGGGGAGCAGGCCCCACGCCGGGGTGGGCAGGGCGTCCAAGTCACCCAGCAGGGGCGCCTTTGCCGGGCGCACGGCATCTCGGCCGCGCAGAGACCACAACCCGGGGATTTCAGTCAGGGAAGCCTTGCGGTCTTGGGAAAGCGCCCCCAGCATGGCGGCGAGCGTGGAGAACCCCTCGCCTTGGACCACGAATTCCACTCCCTCTTCCAGCAGAGTCCGCTCCGGAAGCGCCGAGGGGTGCAGGCCCCACAGGAATGTCCGGGCCTCGGGTCTCAGCCTGCGGAAGGCGCAGATGTATTCCCGCGCCCCGGTCATATGCCAAGTCGAGGCGGAGAGGTTCGAGCCCGTGACGAAGAAGCCGGTGATCGCAGGCTCAACCTCCATGCTCCGGCCCGCGGCATCCTCGGGGCCGAGGTCCTCCGCCTCCACGTCGATGATCCTGACCGAATAGCCGCGCTGGATCAGATAGGCCGCCATGAGCGCCGCCCACAGGGGCGGCTCGATGGCGGAGAGAGACGAGCTTAACTGGCCGTAAACCTTATTCTTGTCGCCGGGCTTGATGATGAGGAGGTCGACCGGCTTCACGTCGGGTATAGTATCAAGAAATGGAGCTTGTTGCGCGCCCTTCTGGCGTTTCGCAGGGCTAAGAGTTAGAATCCCGAAGTGGACGCAGGGATTCCCGAAGGCAGGGCCGTATTCATCGACCGCGACGGGGCGCTCATCCGGGAAGCGCGCTACCTCAGGCGGCCAGAGCAGTTGCGGCTCTATGCCGGCGCGGCCGGGGCCGTGGCTCGCCTGCGGGCCGCCGGCTTCAAGGTCGTGGTCGTCACCAATCAATCGGGCGTGGGCCGGGGCTACCTGACCCGGCGGCGTCTTGAGGAGATACATCGGCTCCTCAGGCGCAGGCTGAAGAGCGGAGGGGCCCGCATCGACGGCCTGTTCTACTGCCCGCACCTGCCTTCGGACCGCTGCCCATGCCGCAAGCCTCGGATCGGCATGCTTGAGAAGGCCGCCCGGCGCTTGGGCCTGGACCTCGCCCGCTGTTATCTGGTCGGAGACAAGACTGCGGATGTCCAGACGGCCCGCAACGCGGGCTGCGTCGGGGTCCTGGTCCGCACCGGCTACGGAGGCCGCGACGGCGCCTATCGGGCCCGGCCGCACGCCGTGCGCCGCGACCTTGCCGCGGCGGCCGCCTGGATACTGCGCGCGGAGCGCGCTGGGCGTCTTTCGCGGCCGTGCAGGGAATAGGTATAATCGCCCTTTCGCAAACATGGCCATCGACACCTCCGACGCGGTCGAACTCTACCGCCGCATGCTGCGCATCCGGCTCGCCGAAGAGAGGATCGCCGGCATCTATCCCAGCGACAAGATCCAGAGCCCCGTTCATCTTTCCATCGGCCAGGAGGCCGTGTCCGCGGGCATCTGCCTGGCCCTGCGCCCCACGGACCATCTGCACGCGACGTATCGAGGGCACGGGGCCTACATCGCAAAAGGCGGAGACCTCGGCGCGCTGTTCGCGGAGCTCTACGGCAAGGAGTCCGGCTGCACGAGGGGCCGGGGGGGCTCCATGCACCTCGCAGCCCCCGATGTCGGGCTGATGTGCAGCTCGGCCATCGTCGCGAGCACCATCCCCGTCGCGGTGGGCGACGCCCTCGCTTCGGCCATGAGGGGCCGCGGCCGCGTCGCGGCCGCGCTCTTCGGGGACGGGGCCATCGACGAGGGGGTTTTCTTCGAGAGCGCGAACTTCGCGGTCCTCAAGCGCCTGCCCGTCGTCTTCGTGCTCGAGAACAACGGCTACGCCATCCAGTCCAAGGTGCGCGAACGGCACGCCCATGAGGAGCTCTGGCGCGTCGCCGAGGGGCTGGGCCTCGCTGGCGCGCGCCGCGACGGCGACGACGCAGGAGAGGTTTTTTCGACCATGCGCGAGGCGGTCGAGGATGTCCGGGCCGGGGGGCCGCCGCGCCTCATCGAGTACACGACCTGCCGGTGGTGCGAACACGTCGGGCCAAATATCGATCTTGACGCAGGCTACCGCCTGCCCGGCGAGAAGGCTCGGGCCGAGGGCCGCGACCCCATCCGCCTGGCCGAAGAGAGCCTGCGCGGGCGCCGCGGCCTCCCCGGGGCGGAGCTTGAGCGCATCCGGGAGGAGGTCCGGCGCGAGGTGGAGGAGGCCGTGGCCTTCGCGCAGAGGAGCGGGTTTCCGGACCCCCGGACCCTCTGCGACTACACCTTCCGGGCCGCCTCATGAGGACGCTCAAGTACGGGGAGGCCATCCGCGCGGCGCTCGCGCACGCCATGCGCCGGGACCCGGACGTCTTCATCATGGGCTTGGGCGTTGACGACCATAAGGGGATTTTCGGCAGCACCAAGGGCCTGGCCGAGGAGTTCGGGCGCGAGAGGGTCTTCGACACGCCCATCTCCGAGGGCGCCATGACCGGCGTGGCCATCGGAGCGGCCCTCAACGGGCTCAAGCCCGTTCACGTCCATATGAGGGTCGATTTCCTCTATCTCGCGATGGATCAGCTCTTCAACATAGCCGCAAAATGGCACGCCATGTACGGCGGCCGGTCCAGCATTCCGATCGTGGTGCGCGCCGTCGTCGGGCGCAGCTGGGGACAGGGAGCCCAGCACTCCCAGTGCCTGCCTTCTTTCTTCATGAACGTGCCGGGCATCAAGGTCGCCATGCCCACGACGCCAGCCGACGCGCAGGGGCTCCTGCTCGCGGCCATAGCGGACCCAAACCCGGCGGTCCTCATCGAGCATCGCCTGCTCTACGACATTGCAGGCCCGGTCCCGGACCCGCCGGAGCCCGTCCCATTCGGGAAGGCGGCGGTGCGGCGCCCGGGGCGGGACCTGACCATCGTCGCGAATTCCCATATGGCGGTCGAGAGCCTGCGCGCCGCGGAATTCCTCTCCGGCCACGGGATCGAGGCGGAGGTCGTGGATCCCGTGAGCCTCGTGCCGCTGGACCGGCGGACCTTGATGGAATCGGTGCGGCGCACCGGCCGGCTGCTGGTCGTGGACACGGGTTGGACCGTGTGCGGGGTCAGCGCCGAGATCGCCGCGCTCGCGGCCGAAGAGGCCCCCGCGGCCCTCAAGCACCCGGTCCGCAGGTTGGGCATGCAGCCGACGACGTGCCCGACGAGCAAGCCCCTCGAGAACGCATTCTATCCCGGAGCCTCCGGCATCGCCCGGGAGGCCTTCGCGATGTTCGGCCGGGGCTTCCCGGAGGGCGGAGTCCCGGAGCAGACCAGCGCCTTCAAGGGGGCCTTCTGACCCCGATCCGATATCATTTGGCCGAGGACACCATCGATCGCAGGGACATCGACAGCCTGGCGCGCTGGCTCAAGACCTATCCGCGCCTGAGCAAGGGGCCGCTCACCGTCGCGTTCGAGCGCGCCTGGAGCCGCTGGCTCGGGCGCAAGCGCTCGCTCTTCTGCAACTCAGGCTCGTCCGCGAACTTCCTGATGACCTACGCCCTGCTCCTATCGGGAAGGCTGCGCAACAGGAAGGTGGTCGTGCCGGCCGTCGGCTGGGTCACCTCGATCTCTCCGGCCATCCAGCTGGGGATGGAGCCCATCCCCTGCGAGGCGGACCCGGACACTTTCGGCCTCGACTTGGACCAACTGGAGTCCCTGCTCAAGAAGCACCGGCCCGGCGCCGTGATGCTCGTGCAGGTGCTGGGGGTGCCGCACAAGATGCGCGAGCTCATGGCCCTCAAGCGCAAGTACGGCTTCTTTCTGCTCGAGGACGCCTGCGCGGCCGTCGGGGCCTCCTACCGGGGGACCAGGGTCGGCGCGTTCGGCGACATGGCCAGCTTCTCGTTCTATTTCGGCCACCAGATGTCCACCATCGAGGGCGGCATGGTCTCGACATCCGACAAGGGACTGCACGACCTCCTGCTCATGCTGCGCAGCCACGGCTGGAGCAAGGACCTCGACCGGCCGGCCCACCGCGCCCTGGTCGGGCGCTACCGGATCGACGACTTCCATTCGCCCTTCGTCTTCTATGTCCCGGGCCTGAACATGCGGTCCACGGACCTCAACGCCTACCTCGGCTTGGGCCAGCTCAAAAAATTGGCTTGGATCGTCTCTTCGCGCCGGCGCAACCACGCCCGCTATCTCGAGCGCCTCGCAGGCCGCTTCTGCGTCCAGCGCCCGGAACCGGGGTCCACGGTGTGCAGCATCTCCTTCGGCCTGCTGGCCGACGACGAGGAGCAGCGCCGGCGGATCGTGAAGGCCCTAGTCGAGAACGGCATCGAGACCCGCATCTTCTCGGCGGGGAACCTCGGCCTGCACCCCTTTTGGTACGAGCGCTACGGCAAGGCGAGCTTCCCCATGGCGGACCGCATCCACCGCACCGGCTTTTTCCTTCCCAACAATCCGTCCTTGAAGCGCAAGGATGTGGACTTCATCTGCGACGTGGCGCTGGGGGCTCTATGAAGGGGGGCAAGAAGCCGTCCAAACCTTCCGAACATCGTAGGTTTGGACGTATTGAACCTACGACGTACGGAAGGTTCAATACGCGCATCCGGCGCGCGCTCATCACGGGCATCGCCGGGTCCGGGGGGAGCTACCTCGCCGACTACATAGCCGAGGAGCACCCGGAGGTCGAGATTCACGGCCTCTCACGCTGGCGCAGCACGACCCAGAACCTCGCCAAGACCCGCGGGAGGGTCGTCCTGCACGAGTGCGACCTGCTGGACTTCGGCTCGATCCTGAGCGCGCTCAAGGCCGCGCGGCCCGACGCGGTCTTTCATCTGGCCGCGCATGCGAACGTCCGGACATCGTTCATCACCCCGGCGGCGGTCCTCAACAACAACATCCTAGGCACGAGCAACCTCCTGGAGGCCCTGCGGCTTTCAGGCATGGATCCGGTCGTCCAGCTCTGCAGCACCTCCGAGGTCTACGGGCAGGTCGGCCCCGAGGACGTGCCCATCACGGAGGACTGCCCCCTGCGGCCGGTCAGCCCCTACGCGGTCTCGAAGACCGCGCAGGACCTGCTCGGCTGGGCGTACTTCAAGAGCTACGGCATGCGCATCATCCGCACCCGCATGTTCACCTATCTCAACCCGCGCCGCATCGATCTCTTCGCCACGTCCTTCGCCCGGCAGATCGCCCTCATTGAGGCGGGCCGGCAGAAGGTCCTGCTGCACGGCAATCTGGATTCGGTGCGCACCTTCATCGACGTGCGCGACGCGGTCCGGGCGTATTGGGCCGCGGCGCAGAGATGCGAGCCGGGCGAGGTCTACAACATCGGCGGAAACACGACCATGAAGGTCGGAAAGTGCCTCAAGCTGCTCAAGGGGATGGCCCGCGTCCCCATCCCGAGCCGCCCGGACCCCCGGCTCATGCGGCCCGCGGACGTGACCCTGCAGATCCCGTGCGTGGACAAGTTTCGCCGGGCGACCGGCTGGAAGCCGGAGCGTAGCTTCGAGGAGAGCCTGCGGGACCTTTTGGAGCATTGGCGCAGGGAGGCGGCGGCCATGCCGCCGGAGGCCGGGCGATGAACAAGCAGCCGATGCGGATTCTCGTGACCGGCGGAGCCGGCTACATCGGCTCCGTGCTGACGCGGCGCCTGCTGGAGGAGGGGCACAGGGTCACGGCCCTGGACAACTTCATCTACGGCCAGAACAGCCTGCTCGACCTCTGCGCGCACGAGGACTTCGAGGTGGTCCGCGGAGACTGCCGGGACGAAGCCCTGCTCAAGCGCCTCGTACGGGACAAGGACGCCGTCATCCCGCTCGCCGCTCTCGTGGGGGCGCCTCTCTGCGACCGGGACCGCATCGGCGCGGTCACGGTCAACCGCGACGCGGTCAAGTCCCTCTGCTCCCTTCTCTCGCCCGGACAGCGCGTCCTCTATCCTATGAGCAACAGCGGCTACGGCATCGGGGAGCAGGGCAAGTTCTGCACCGAGGACAGCCCGCTCAACCCCATATCCCTTTACGGCCGGACCAAGGTGGAAGCCGAGCGCATCATCCTCGAACGCGGCAACGCGATCACCTTCCGCCTGGCGACGGTTTTCGGCGCCTCGCCCCGCATGCGCTTAGACCTGCTGGTCAACGACTTCGTATACCGGGCGGCGACCGACCGGGCGGTCGTTATTTTCGAGGGCCGCTTCAAGAGGAATTACATCCACATCCGCGACGTCGCCAAGGCCTTCATCCATGGACTGGAGAATTTCGAGGAGATGAAGGGCCGCCCCTACAACGTGGGCCTCGAGGATGCGAACCTCTCGAAGATCGAGCTCTGCGAGCTCATCCGCAAGGTCATCCCGGAATTCGTCTACTTCGAATCGCCGGTCGGGAGGGATCCGGACAAGCGCGACTATATCGTCTCGAACCAGCGCATCCTCGCCGCGGGTTGGCGGCCGGACTGGACCATCGAGCGCGGCATTGGCGAGCTCGTCAAGTGCTACACCGTGCTCAGCGGACACCCCCATGCCAACGCCTGAAGCCCTTGTGCTGCGACCGGGCCATAGCGCCCGTTTTGGCCGCGCGATTTCTGGAGCGAGCCGAAGCGATGCGAGGCGAGCAGGCCTGAAGGCCTGTAAGCCGAGCAACGCAACGGCGCAGCCCGAAAGCGCGCGGCCCGCCTATGAGGGGAAAGTCTTGGAAAATACGTGTTCTTTTCCTTCAATGGCGGGAGGCCCGATATTGGAAGAGCGCGTCGTTGTTCGTCGCTCAGATAGCTCAAGCTATCCTCGCTCCTCCCGCCTCGCGCTCTCCTCAATCTCGGGCCTCCAAAACGGGCGCTATGGCCCGGTCGCAGCACTAGCATGATCATCAGCCGGACGCCCTACCGCATCTCCTTCTTCGGCGGCGGGACGGACTACCCCGCCTGGTTCCGGACGCATGGCGGGGCCGTGCTCTCGACGACGATCGACAAGTACTGCTGGATCACCCTCAGGCGCCTGCCCCCGTTCTTCAGGCACAAGAGCCGCATCCTCTACTCCAAGATCGAAAATGTGCGCGAGAACTCCAAGGTCAAGCACCCCTCGGTCCGGGCCTGCCTCGCGCACCTGGGCGTCACGGAGGGGATCGAGATACACCACGACGGGGACCTGCCGGCGCGGACCGGCATCGGATCGAGCTCTTCCTTCACCGTGGGGCTCCTGCACGCCCTCTACGCTCTGCGCGGCGTCATGCCGGGCAAGATGCGGCTCGCCAAAGAGGCGATCCATGTCGAGCAGGAGCTGCTGCGGGAGAACGTCGGCTGCCAAGACCAGGTCATCGCGGCGCTGGGGGGGATGCAACGCATCGTCTTCGGTCCGGAGGGCGCGATGCACATGACGCCGGTCATCCTGCCCCAGGAGCGCCGTGAAGCCCTGAGGAGCCGTCTTCTCCTGTATTTCACGGGCTTCTCCCGCATCTCCTCGCAGGTCGTCGAGGAGCAGCTGCGGCGGATGGGCGAGAAGGAGCGCGATCTCACGCGCATGCGCGCGATGGTCGACGAAGCCGTCGCCATCCTCGCCGGCGGGGGCGACCTTGCGGACTTCGGCCGCCTTCTCGACGAATCCTGGCGCTTGAAGCGGGGCTTGAGCTCCAAAGTCTCCACCCCGGCCATCGACTCGATCTACGAGGAGGCGCGCTCCGCCGGGGCCCTGGGGGGCAAGCTCCTCGGGGCCGGCGGGGGCGGCTTTCTGATGCTCTTCGCCGAGCCCGGGGACCACGCCCGCATCCGCAAGAGGCTCTCGAAGCTGCTGCTTGTGCCGTTCCGGTTCGAGACCGAAGGCAGCCACATCGTCTTCTACCAGCCCGAAGAGCCCTCTGGAGGCGGAATCTGATATCATGGCAATGACCGACAAGAAAAACAAAACCGGGGGCTCGGAGCTCGCGGGGCTGTTCAAGCAGCTCCTGCGCCATCCCGTCGCGCTGATCGTACTGCTCGCCCAGCTGGTCTTCATGCTGACCTGCACCTACGTCTCAGGGGTCAGGAAATCCGACGCGGACCCCTTGAAGAAGGTCGGCGTGATCGTCTTCAGGCGAGCCATGCTGGAGATGCCGTTCAAATCGGCGGAGAAGGCCTTCTATTACACGCTGGCCGTGGACCCGAAAGGCATGGTCATCGCCAAGCCCAAGGTCACCTTCGCGCAGACCCCTCTGGATATCCTCCGCCAAAGGATACGGCTCGCCGCGGTCGTCCCGTTCTCGGTCCCGGCGGCTCTGGCCGCGGTCGTGTTCCTGGGCCTGCTGGGCTTCTGCCTCTGCCGCGTCCTGGAGCTTTGCTAGCGGTCCTGGAATAAGACTATGAAAACAAAAGCCATCGCGTACTTGGACAAGCCGGGCCCCTCGGAATGCTCGAGGTGCCTCGAGGCCGCGGCCCTGCGCGCCGCGGAGCTCAAGCTCTCCCACGCCGTCGTGGCCTCGGCGAGCGGAAGGACCGCCTTGGAGCTGGCCCGGGCCCTGAGGAGGGCGGGGAGCCGGGCAAAGGTCGTGGGGGTCGGCTACTCCGCGGATTTCGCGGCCAAATGGGGCGCGCTGGAGCCCCGCTTCACGAAAGAGGCCGCGAAGCTCGGGGCCGTCTTCATCACGGGCGCTCACGCCATGGGCGGCATCAACACCGCGGTGGAGAAGAAGTCCGGAGGGCTCCCGCCCAACAAGCTCGTCGCCGCCGTCTACTACACGCTCGGGCAGGGCTTCAAGGTCGCGGTCGAGGTGGCGCTGATGGCCGCGGACCAGGGCGCGCTGCCTTTGGGAAAAGAGGTATTGGCCCTCGGGGGAACGGGCGAAGGGGCCGACACGGCTCTGGTGCTGCGTCCGGCTTGCTCGACCGATTTCTTCAGCCTGAGGATCCGCGAAATCGTGTGCATGCCCAGGCGATGACGCCTGGGCGCGCAACGACGATCCTATCCCGTAGGAGAAATAAGGGCGGGTCCGCGGGCCCGAGAGTAACAGAATGCCCGTTATCGTAAGCTGAACCCCTGCGCCGGCGATCGCGGGCGGCGGCTTCTCGACCTCGAATGGGAGTATAATACCACAACCGCATCGATTTGGAGTCGCTGTGAGCGCGGCAGACCAGCAAGTATGCGAGTTCAGTTACGCCGGGGAGAAATCATCGCCGGGGAGGACATCAATTGTGAATAAGCCTTGCGGGGGAATCAAGCTTGCGCAGGCGAAGGCCGGTCACTTGAATTGCAGGGTGTCGAGCAGGTGCTGGAAGATGCGGCGATGTTCTTTGGCCTCCTTCCCGGGCTTGCCGGGCCAGTTATAGCGGGAAAGTTGGCACTCGAACTCAAAGTAGTGGCCGTTTCGGCCATAGCAGGCAGCGTACGCTGTTGCCGTCATGCAATCAGGAGGCTCTTTGGGTGGATTATCCACGTCTATGCCAGAGAGATGGCAGTTAAATCCATTGTCTTCCACTTGATACAC
>JACRDO010000100.1 GCA_016212885.1 Elusimicrobiota bacterium
AGCTCGCTCTTCTTGAGCGCGGCAAGCCCGCCGGGATTGTAGTAGAGCGCGTTCACGTCGTCGGCTATGGCGGTATAGGCCCCGCCCATGGCCTCGGCCCTGGCGCCTGTGCCGATCTTCAGGAACGCCGCGCCGGTCTTGGTCTCGGCCCAAGCCGCTTGGGCTGAGAGGAGCAGGATGAGGGCAAGCTTGAGGGCGTTCATCTGACCACCGCCAGCTTGCCTGTTCTGCGGATGCTCGCGTATCCGCTCTTCTTCGCCTCCACCACGTAGAAGTAGACCCCGCTCGGGATATGCCCCTCCCAGGCGTGCTCATAAGCGTACTCGGAGCCGATGATCTGCGCAGCCCTATCGATGCTCGCCTCATGAACCTGCTGGCCGGCTACGTTGTAGATTTTGATGATCACCTGGTCCGCCTTCCCGACCTCCACGTGGATGACCGGCTTGGCCCCGGCCCTGGCCGGGTTGGGGAAGACGTAAATCTCGCCGAAGGAGAGCGGTGCGCTCGCCGGATCGGACACGGCTGGCTCGCCGCCTGCAAAGACCTTATAGAGCGAGAAGTGGCTGGTCTGCGCGCGGACCGCGTGCGCGGTTTTATCCACCTGGGAACCCAGCGCCTCCCACTCGCCTTTCGCGGAGTTCCAGTAGTGGACCTGGAGCGTGTCCTCGTGCTCGCGCGACTTAAGGCTCTGCGGATCGTAGGCCAGCTCCAGGGTGACCGGCTTGTCGAACCGGGTTCCATCGGGACCGAACTCGGCGCCCGGGCCCGTCTCAATGAGGCCCTTGGCCTTGGTCGCGGACTCCCGGCGCTTTTGTTCGTCGGCATCCGGGGTCTCAGGATTCACCGTGATAAGCCCACCGCCTGTCGCGCCTTCGGGGATATCCACGCCGGAGCGGGACTCGTTAAAGACCCTGCCGCCCTTCGAGTTAAGCAGTCCCATGGCGAACTGCGCGCCGGAGTGGAGCGCGGGCTGGAGCAGCGCGCGCACGATTGCCTTGCGCGCGGATGGGCTGATGGCCCACACCGTGTCGGCGCCGGTGAAGATCTTCCCATTGCGCAGGCGTCCCTCGATTCCCACGCGGTTGTCGCCCAGACCGAGGCGCTGTGCGAATTCGCTCCGATCGAACTTGACCATCAGGTCCGCTGCCCCGTTGCCGTCTTCGACTTCAGTAGGACGGGCCAGGGCTGAGAGCGGCTGCACCGGGGCATTGTTGACGCTGACGATGACAACAGAGGCTGGGTCGATGTCTGCCGCTTTTGCCGCGAAGGCCGGGAACTCGATGTAGCAGGTCACGACCCTGCCGCGACTCAAAAGGTTGAGGGTGTTCGGGTTGAAGTCTATCGTTGCGACCAGCTTGGTCTCGAGCGGCATGGCGTACACTTCGTTTCTAGATCGCGTGCCGTCTGATCCGCCGCTGACGTAAAGGACATCGTTCGCCACAGTCGCGGCGTGCATGTACAAGGGGGCGGGCAGGGAGGTGGAGATCTCCCAGTCGCCAAGGGCTTTATTGGAAAGGATCGCTGCGGAGTGCACCGCATTAGTGGCGGTTTGGCCGGTCCAGCCTCCCAGCACGTAGACCCGCCCGCCGGCTACGGCCGCAGCATGGTTGCTCAAGGGATCCGTCAAGGGCGTGGTGGTCTGCCAGCTGGCCAAGGTTTTGTCGGGCTGGATCAGCGCATAGTAGACTTCGCTTTGAATGTCGAGCCCTTGGTGGATGACGCCGCCTAGGATATATAGAGTTCCGTCCTGCACGGTCGCATGGGTGTAGACGGCTTCGGGGAGGGATGAAAGGGCGGACCACGGCCCCAAGCTCCCATCCGCCTGGATCGATGCGGAGTAGACTTGGTTGCTAAGTCCTTTGGAAGACCAGCCGCCTGTCACATAAATCATCCCGCCCCACACCGCAGCGTTGTGCAGGAACAGCGGCTGCGGCAGCGGCGCGGCGTTCTGCCAGGCGCCTGGGCTGCCGTCCGAATTGATCCGTGATACGTAAACTTTATTGGATATCTGGAGCCTGCCGTTGTAATGCTCTCCTCCGAGGACGTACAGGAAGCCGTTCGACGCCGCAGCTGCATGGAATAAGGAGAATTCTGGGAGCTGAGGGCCTTCGGTCCATATTCCTAATTGACCGGGTCTCTGGATGCGGGTGTAATAGATTTTGTTTCCTGCCAAAATTCCATTGGTGCCACCGAGTCCTCCAAGATGGTATAGGAAATTGGAACTATGGACTAACGCGTGGCCGATGAAACTTTGCGGAAGGGAAGTCGTTTGGTTGAAGTCGGCGCCTTCGGCGAGCAAGGCAAAGCCCATGATGAGCCAGGAGGCGAGGCTTGCGATGAAGAACGTCCTCAATTCTCGACGCATGTCGTGGTCTGATCTCCTCACGAATAGAATAAGTCCTGACAAAACGATTTGCTAGGCCCAGATTGTCAGGAATTGTCAGAAATAGGCGGGAGCGTCAGCCGAACAGTTCGTATCCGTCGGAAGTGGTCTGTATCCGGTGGCTTTCTCCCGGGCCGAAATCCTCACGCAAGCGCTGGATGGTTTTTTCCAGGAGGTTGTCGCTTCCCTCTTTGCCCCAGATGGACTGGATGATCGCTTCTTTTTTGACTCCCTTGCGCGCCTGCAGAAGAATCCGGCAGAGCTCGGCCCGCGTCGGCGGGAGCGTCGCGACCCTCTTATCGTTGATCCAGACCGTGCGGAAGCGCAGATCCAAGCGCACGGCGCCTTTGACGATCGGGGGCGGCTCCGCCTCCGGCTTCTTCGGCGCCTCCTGCAGGTTCCGGCGTATGCAGTCGACGAGCTCTTTGGGATGAAAGGGTTTCTTGATGTACTCTCGGGCGCCTTGGGCCTTCAGCGACAACTCGAGCATGTTGGCTTGGTCGCTGTAAGCCGTGATGATGATGATGGGGATGTCCCGGGTCAGCAGATTCCCCGTGACGAGCTTGAGGACGTCGATGCCGCTCATGACGGGCAGCATCAGGTCTAAGACCACGAGCTCCGGGTGCAGGGAGAGCACCTTCTCGTAGCCCTCCTTTCCGTTGAAGGCGTAATGGACGTCGTGACCCGTCCGGAAAAGGAATTCGCCCAGCAGATGCTGGAGCTCCGCGTCGTCCTCGATGATGAGGATCCTCGCCACTAAATAGGAAATGTATCGCGAATCCCGCATCACTGTCAAGATGCTGATGCCGCGCTGTTGAAACGCTATTGAGCTTTAGTTATATTGATTGACAACGAGGCCGCATGGCGCAACTCCTGCTCGCACCTCTCCTGATGGCCGCAGGGGCCCTGCCTTTGTGGGCCGGCGACGCGGGACAGGCCGGATCGTTTCTGCGGCAGGAAGTCTCCGCAAGGGGAGCCGCGATGGCCGGCGCTTTGACGGCGGCGACGGACGACGCGGGCTCGCTCTACTGGAACCCGGCCGGGCTTTCACGGCTGGCGAAGCCGGAGCTGCAGGCGACCCACATCGTGCTATTTGAAGATACGAACTATGATTACATTTGCGCGGGCCTGCGCACGCGGGTCGGCGGCCTCGGTCTGGCCTACCTGCGGCAGGCAAGCGGCGGGTTCGAGCGCCGGCAGACGCCTTTTGACGCCCCGACCACTTTCTCCATCGCGCAGAGCGCCTTCCTGGCCGGCTTCGGCGCCGCGCTCCCGCTGCCCTGGAAGCCGGCCTGGGTCACGAATACCAAGCCGGTGGAGCTGGGGGCCGCGATCAAGGCGGTTCGGGAGACTATTGATACTTACTCCGCGTCGGGGACAGGCGCGGATTTCGGCGTGATCTTCCGCACGGACGACCGGTTCCTGCTCGGCCTGGCCCTGCAGAACGCGGTCGCTCCCGAGATCACGTTCGTACGCAGGCCGGTGAGCTATCCCCGCGCATTGGACATCGCTCCGGCCTACCGGTGGAGATTCTCGCAGGATGCCGGCGCCTTGGCCGTCCTGCGGCTTTCCAAGATCAGCGGCCGCGGCTGGTCCCCTTCCGGCGGGGTGGAGCTGGACTTCAAGGAATTCTCCTTCGTCCGGGTCGGCATGCAGGATAAGGGGATGTCCACCGGGATCGGCTTGCGCCTGGGCAACACAAGCTTCGACTACGCGACGCTCCTTCACGAGATGGGCCTGAGCCACACCGTGACCTTCACCCAGCGCTTCGGCCAGACCCCCGAGGAATTGGCGGCGGCCATCCGCAAGGGCATCCGCAAGCTCAGCCGGAGCGAAGCCAAGCGCCTGGCCAAGACCTACGTCTTGTCGGCGGAGAACAAATTGCGCGCGGACGATCTGCCGGGAGCGATCAAGGAACTCGAGATCGCGGCTCTCTGGGACCCTGAGAATCCCGAGATCCCGAAGAGGATCGAGGAAATCCGCTCCCGCCTGGAAAGCGCGCTCTCGCGGCGCATCATCGACGCCAGCGCGGCCTTGGCGCGCAAGGAGCTGGACCAGGGCAACCTCCTCTCGAGCCGGCAGTATTGGAGAAGCGTCTTGGAGCTGGATACGCAGAACGCGGAGGCCAAGGAAGCGCTCGGCGGGATCGACCGCAGGCTCTCCGAAGATGAAAGACGTTCAGCGGAGGCTTTGCAGGCCAAGGGCCGCGAGCTTACGGCGCAGAGGCGAAGGACCGCCATACTTGAACTGCTGACGCGCGGGCGCATGCGAGAAGCCCTGGTTAAGGCCGAGGAGGCCGCGCGGATGTCGCCGGAAGACCCGGAAGCCGTCGCCTTGCGGGAGGAGTGCCGCAAGCGCCTGCAGGAATCGCTGCGCTCAAGGCTGGAGGAGGTTCGGCGCCTGGCGGGCGCGTGCCGGCATGTGGAGGCGCTTAAGATCATCGAGAGCGTCTTGGCGGACGACCCCGGCAGCGCCGAGGCGGCCCAACTCAAGACGGCCTCTATCGCCCCGTTGCGCAAGGAGATATCCCCGGAGACGCGCCAGAAGCTGGAGAAGCTCTACTACCAGGCGGTCGAGCTGTACCTGAAGGAGAAGTTCGACGAGGCGAAGTCGCTCGTGCAGCAAGTCCTGGAGGTCGATCCCGCATCCGAGTCAGCCCTGAAGCTGCAGGGCAAGGTGGACGCGGCCTTGCGGATCGGCAAGCCATGAGAATGTTCTTCGCGCTGGCGGCTCTTTTGCTGGGCGCCCGCGCGGGAGAGGCCTCGATCCTCAAGGGCTCGGAATTCATCGGCCCGGCCCCGCTCGCTCCGGCAAACGGGGACGTGCTTGTCGGCACCTTCACGAACGTCGGTCTCTTCAGTCTGGGACCGGGGGTCACCGTTTACGTCTCTCCGGGAGATCCTCTCGTCATCTACGCTGCGACGGTTTCCATCCAAGGGCTTTTGGACGGCCGTGGCCGCGGGCAGTCCGGCGGCAGCGGAGGAGTCGTCTCTCTCGAGGGATTGGACGGCTTTCAAGGAGGGCTGACGGCCGGAGTATGGACAGGCGGCGGCGGTGGTGGAGCTGCTAAGAAAGGCGGCGGCGGCGGCGGTAGTGATCAATTCATAAAAGGCGGCAGCAGCGCAGCGGGCGGCGCGGGAGGCGGTGTTTTGGGCGCAGCAGGCGGCGCTGCGGGTGATGCGTACGGATCTACGGGAACAGTGAGCTTTCCGTTGTCCTCAGACGACATCTTTATGGGCTCAGGCGGCGGAGGTGGCGGCGGCGGCTCGTACGGGGAGGGCGGCACTGGCGGAGGAGGCGGCAGCAGCATCTACATAGAGGCTTCCTCCATGACCATGATGGGTTCTGGAGCCATTCTTGTTTCCGGCGGCAACGCAACTAGTGTGACCGATTCGACAATTACGTTTACTATTACCCATCCGGGCGGCGGTGGAGGCGGAGGAGGGGGGAGCATCCTGCTCCGCATCCTTGGGGTATTGCAACTATATTCCGGCACAACTTTAGCAGCTGCCGGAGGCAAGGGCGCGGACGTCAATCCTTTATCGTGTAACATTTGGGCCCCTGGTGGCGGTGGCGGAGGTGGTCGCATAAAGATCTTCTACCGGAGCCTCGAACCGTTTCAAGTTGCATTGTCCACCGCAGGCGGCGCAGCAGGTTTTTCCACATATTGCACGGATACTGTCGGTGCCCCGCCCCCGGCGCCAGGCAACGAAGGCAGTGTGAGCTACGGGACAATCGCTTCCTCTCCGACAGCCTTCGGCGTGGGGGCAGTTTACGTCACATCCATCAGGTGGGTTGGGAGCCACGACGGCTTCTGGGGCGGCGGGGGTGAGGGTCCGGCAACTCATAAACGCTTCCATATCTATTCAGCCACATCCACGCCTCCGTTCCCGCCGCCGCCACAGGTCTCCACGGACAGCCTCGCATCAGGTGCCACGGAAACCGTGCTCATCCCCAACACCACGTATTTCCGCTTCGTTACCGCGTTCACGGAGTGGGGCGACAGCCTCCCGTCGCTCTCTGTTTCCACCCACACGCTGGCCAATACACCTGTCCCCGCGTCTTTCAGCGACATGTCTACGACAAGCCTCACAGTGAACTGGACAGCGGGCTCTCCTCCAAACCCGTGGTACACGAGCTATCAGATTGTCCGCTCCACGAATTCTGATTTCTCCAGTGCGGTCTCGACCAATTTCGTGGCGGGGCTCTCTTCCTCGCCGCAGAGCCTTACGCCCAACACGACCTATCACTTCCGGGTCCGGGCCGTCAACCTTGACGGGGTGCAGACCGACTTCACCGATACCCTGTCCACGGCCACGCTCGCGGCTATCCCCTCCACCCACACGCTTACCGTGTACGTCACCAGCATCTCTTTCAGCTGGTCCGCCGGGAACAATCCGCCGTGGACCCAGTACCAGGCCGAGATCTCCACGGACAATTTCTTCACGCTGGCGGATTCCTCCCGGACCCTGGGGGCCAGCGCGACCTTCTACAACCTCAGCCCGGGGCAGCAGTATTTTCTTCACGTCTCTGCGCGCAACCACAATGGAATCGATTCGGACTACAGCGCCCTGCTCTCAACTGTCCCGGGCAATCTCGCCAATGTGTCGCCTCCGACCGCTCCCGGCGCTCCACAGCCGGACAGGAAGTACTCCTATGACGGCAAGGCCGCCTTCTCCTGGACTCCCGCATCCAGCCCCGTCGGCATCCTGGACTACTTCCTCGACATCGGGACAGTCGTCGGGGCAAGCGTTTTTTTCAGCAGCAAAAACGTCGGCGGCGCGCTGAGCTACACTGTCTCGGACCTGGAGAATGGGAAGACGTACTTCGCTCGCGTCAAGGCGCGCAGCAACGCGGGGGTTCCCTCCGACTACTCGCCCGTGGGCCCGGGCGTCGTGGCCTACCTTCCGGCTCAGGCTCCGCAGAGCCGCACGCCGATCAACTGGCCCAACCCCTTCGATCCGGAGCAGGGGCCCACGCAGATCGGGTTCTTCCTGGAAGAGCCCGCGACGGTCACCTTCAAGCTCTACACCCTGCAGGGCGAGCTCGTCCACGAGGAGTCTCGGCGCGTCGATTCGACCGGCAATCAGGTGTGGACATGGACCGGGGCCAACGACTCCGGAGGCCGCGCGGCTCCCGGGGGCTACATCGGCATGATCCGCAAGCAGTACTCAGGCCGGACCGAGACTCAGAAATTCAAGCTGGCGGTGCTATATTGATGACCCCCGCACGACAGAGCGCTTCCAAGCGCGAGCGGGGGTTTTCGGGGGGGACGGGGTCGTCGTTTATGAAGATCTTCCGGTCAGTCGCCTTCAAGCTTTCCCTGCTGAGCTCGCTCTTCGTCCTCGGCGTGATCGCGATCATGGCGCGGAGCATCTTCCGCCAGATCGAGCAGTCCATGTTCGCCGAGATGCGGCTGAGGACGGAATTCTTCGCCCGCTCCTGCCGGGAGGCGCTGTTCCCGAAGGTCGACGAGTTCTCGCTGCATTTCCAGGTCCAGGAGATGCTCAAGGAGAAGGCGGTCCTCTACGCGGAGGTGATGGGTCCCCAGGGGCGCATCCTGTCTCACTCGGACTCCAAGCGCGTCGGTGAGCTGGATTCGAGCGCCCTCGCGCGCAGGGCCTGCGCCTGCGAGGTTCCGCTGCTCCAGACCACCCGCGACGCGTCCACGGCCGAGGAGGCCTACGACCTCTCCGTCCCGGTCAGGATGGTGTCCCGGCGCATCGGCACCGCGCGCATCGGCTTCAGCCGCTCCTCGGTCCGGGCCGCGCTCGCCGGCTCGCAGCGGCAAATCCTCCTCGTTTCCCTCATCGCCATCGCGCTGGCCGTGCTGGGAACGACCCTCATCGTAGGCTGGATCATGCGCCCTCTGCCGATGCTGGCGGCCGCGGCCCGCGAGGTGGGGCGCGGCAACTTCAACGTCTCGGTCGAGTGGAAGAGCCGCGACGAGATCGGGGTCCTGGCCCGGGCCTTCAACGAGATGACGGTGGCCAACTCTTTGGTGTTCGCCTCCCTGCGGGAGGAGAAGGAGAAGCTGCAGACCGTTTTCGACCAAACCCATGAGGGCGTGGTATGGACCGACCCGGCCGGGAACTTCCTGCTCGTCAATGCGACCGCCTCCGGCCTGCTGGATCTTCGCGAGGGCGGCTCACGGACCATCCAGGGGGCACTGGAGGGATTTAAGCCCATCCCGGCCTGGCCGGAGCTCCTGGCTTCGACGGACCAGCCTCGTCCCTGCGAGTTCCACCGCCAAGAGCCGAAGCTCTACATCCTCGCGGGCATGGTCAAGCGCCTGGGCGAGGGGGAGACGCACAACGGCTTCCTGTACGTCCTGCGCGACGCGACGATCGAGAAGCGCGAGGAGAAGCTGGCCCGGAACTTCCTTTCGATCGTATCGCATAAGCTGCGCACGCCGCTCATGATCGTAATCAGCTACCTGGACCTGCTCCAGGAGGAAGGCTCCGGCAGCCTCAATGACTTCCAGTCGAAAGCCGTCGGCACGATGGTCAAGGAGATCGAGCAACTGCACGTGCTCGTCGAAAAGCTGCTCGTATACGCGACCGCCCAAAGCCCGGAGACCCTGGACCTGAATCTGCGCGAAACGGCCCTGCAGGATGTGATTGAGACCGCGCTCAGGACCCTTTCCGACGTCATCGGCTCGCCGGGCGTCCGCATACTTTGGAGCCGGGAGGATATTTCCGCCCTGCCCCGGATCCGCGTGGACCCCGTCCTCCTGCCGGAAGCGCTCAAGAATCTGCTGGAGAACGCGATCCGGTTCAATCCCGGCAGGACCAAGGAGGTCCGCATCGCCGCTCGCGTGGAGGAGGGCCGCGTCCGGATCTCGGTCGCCGACAACGGGCCGGGGATCCCGCCCGAGGAGCACGACAAGATCTTCCGGAGGTTCTACCAGGTCGACGAACACTTCACGGGCCAGACCCTGGGGATGGGCCTCGGCCTGCCGTTCGTCCAGAACGTGGTCGCCGCGCACGATGGGAAGGTGGGCCTGCTCTCGGAGCCCGGGAAGGGCAGCGAATTTTACTTCACCGTGCCGATGATCTGATGCTGCGAAGGCCCCCGCGGGCTTGACGTTCCGGGCCCTCCGCGCCGACCCCTGAACGGGGGTTTTGCTAAACTATGCGCCGTATGAAACCAAGCCCCCAGGCTAGACCCCAGCTGCAGCCCGTGCGCCGCGCGCACGCGCCGGCCGGGCTCACAGCCGCCCAGATGGGCGAGCGCCAGCGGGAGATCTCGGTCTCCGAGTTCTTCACCAAGAACCGGCATCTTCTGGGTTTCGACAGCCCCAGGAAGGCCCTGCTGACCTGCGTCAAGGAGGCGGTGGACAACGCGCTCGACGCCTGCGAGGAGGCCGGCATCCTGCCCGAGGTGGACATCAAGGTGGAGGTGGTGCCCCCAGCGGGAGAGCCGGCCCCCCCGCCCACCCAGGCGACCCGCTTCCGCATCACGGTCGTGGACTACGGCCCCGGCATCGTGCGCGAGCAGATTCCCCGCATTTTCGCCAAGCTCCTCTACGGGTCCAAGTTCCACCGCCTGCGCATGAGCCGCGGCCAGCAGGGCATCGGCATCTCGGCCGCGGGCATGTACGGACAGCTCACTACCGGCAAGCCGGTCCAGATCATCTCCCGCACCGGCGAGAAGACCCCGGCCCACTACTTCGAGGTGCAGATCAATACCAAGACCAACGAGCCGCGCATCCTGGAGAAGAAGCAGATCGAGTGGGAGAACCACCGCGGCACCCAGGTCACCATCGAGATCGAGGGCCGCTACCAGAAAGGCCGGGCCTCGATCGACGAATACGTCGAGCTGACCGCCATCGCGAACCCGCACGTGAAGCTGGTCTACGCGACGCCCGAAGGCGAGACCAAGATCTACCCGCGGACGTTCCATGAGCTTCCCGTTCCTCCGCGCGAGATCAAGCCGCACCCCTACGGCATCGAGTTCGGCATCCTCCTCAAGATGCTGCACGACACGAAGAGCCGCTGGCTCTCCGGTTTCCTGTCGAGCGACTTCAGCCGGGTCTCCCCGAGGGTGGCCGGGGAGATCTGCAAGACCTCGGAGCTCTCCCCGAAGATGAAGCCCCGCAGCATCGTGGGCCACGACGCGGAGAAGCTCTACAAGGCCATCCAAGCCACCAAGATCATGGCCCCGCCGACCAACTGCATCTCTCCCATCGGAGAGAAGGCCATCCTGACCGGGCTCTACAAGCAGATCAAGGGGGATTTCTACACCGCGGTGACGAGGCCGCCGGCGGTCTACCGCGGCAACCCCTTCATCATCGAGGCCGCCCTCGCCTACGGCAAGGGGCCGCAGGAGGGCGTAGAGGCGCAGAAGACGGCGCCGCTGGCCGAAGGCGAGCAGGGCGAGAAGGAGACGGAGCTCGCGCGCGTCATCCGCTACGCCAACCGCGTCCCGCTCCTCTACCAGCAGTCGGCCTGCGCCACCTTCCAGGCGGCGCTTGAGACCTCGTGGCGCAACTACGGGATTTCCCAGTCGAAGGGCGCGCTCCCCGCGGGCCCGATGGTCGTCTTCGTGCACATGGCTTCCGTCTGGGTGCCGTTCACGAGCGAATCCAAGGAAGCCATCGCGGACTACGACGAGATCCGCAAGGAGATCAAGCTGGCCCTGCAGGAATGCGGCAGGCGGCTCGGGGTGTTCTTGAGCCGCAAGGAAAGGGCCAAGAGCGAGTTCCATAGGCGCAACGTCTTCGAGCTCTACATCGAGGAGGTGGCCGAGGCCTGCAAGCGCTTGAAGGGCGGGCGG
Source organism: Elusimicrobiota bacterium (assembly GCA_016212885.1). GTDB lineage: Bacteria > Elusimicrobiota > Elusimicrobia > UBA1565 > UBA1565 > UBA9639. The sequence continues at coordinate 11,162 of JACRDO010000100.1, forward strand.
CTGGCGGCCGAGAAGCTCAAGAGCCGGCTCTGCAAGATCGCCATGAAGCGCACCGGGGGCGAGAAGACCGACGAGCTCCTGGGCGGGAAGGGCGCTCCGGAAGGGCTCCCGGATTCCATCATCGTCACCGCGGAAGGGGTTGAGGGAGACGTGCTGGTGGAGCCTCCGGTTGAGTCCCATCCGGTTGAAGTCCAGGTTCCGGCCGAGAAGCCGGAGAAGGCCGTGAGGAAAACGAAGGCAGCCAAGAAGGCGCCGGAGAGAAAACGATAATGGGCATCAAAGGCGCCGTCGAAAAGAAGCTCGTGGGCTTGGCGGACATCGTAATCCGCGCAGCTGAACGCGGCAAGGACCCCTCCATCAGCATCCCGGTCCGCGCGCTCTCCAACGTGAAGTTCAACGAGAGCAAGGGCATCATCGAGATGGGGAAGAACCGGCAGGCCCGCACCTTCTTCAACGTGGGCATGGCCAAGAAGTTCATGCAGACCATGCTCGTGGGCGACGCCCTGGCCGAGCTCCAGCGCGCGGACCTCACGACCTCCTTGAGGGAGATCTACTACCGCGCCAAGCACACGATCTCTGACTCCCACGAGAACACCTTCGACGCTCAGAACGAGTCCGACCCGCTTATCGAGGACCTGGAGGTGGCGCTGGAGGCCCTGAGGGAGGAGCTCCACGTCCGCGCCGAGAACGCGGGCACCGTGATCGGGCCCCTGGTGGTGGAAGACGACGGGGACCGCGTGGACTGCTCGAGGCTCGGCAAGGGGGGGTACTCTGTCCCCTCCATCGTTGAGCCGGAATACATCCAGATCAAGAAGTGCGCCGCGGACTTCGTGCTCTTAGTCGAGAAAGGCACGCAGTGGAACCGCTTGGCTGAGGACAAGTTCTGGAAGAAGTACAACTGCGTCCTGCTCACCGGCAACGGCCAGCCGCCGCGCGGGGTGCGGCGCCTGGCGCGGCGCCTGCATGAGGAGAAGCGCCTGCCGGTCTACGTGCTGGTCGACAACGATCCCTGGGGCTACTACATCTACTCGGTCGTCAAGCAGGGCTCCATCAACCTGGCCTTCGAGAGCCAGCGCATGGCCATCCCCAAGGCGAAGTTCATCGGCCTATCCAGCGAGGACCCCCAGACCTGCGGCCTGCCCCGCAACGTGGGCATCAAGCTCAACGAGAAGGACATCTCTCGCGCGAAGGAGCTGCTCAACTATCGCTGGTTCCAGAAGAAGGAGTGGCAGAAGGAGATCAAGCGGATGCTTTCGAGCGGGCTCAAGTACGAGCTGGACGCCTTGGCCAACAAGGACTTCCAGTATTTGACCAAGAAGTACCTGCCCAAGAAGCTGAAGGACCAGGACTGGCTGGATTAGCAGTCACGCAGGCCGCCGCGATGATGCCTTTTTCAGAATGCGCATGAAGAGGTCTTCTGGATTTGTCCTGGTCGGACTCGTCTCTGCTCTCATCCCTGCGATGTCGGGGGTCCGGCGATGCGCTGCAGAAACGGCGCAGATTGCTGGGCCGAAGACGGGCGCCATCATCATCCCGATCTCAGGCCTTGCGGCGAAGCGGGTCTTGGGAGCCTCCGGGGTTCATGATGTGCTTGCAGCAGTGCCTCGAGACGATAAGAGACATTCCGACTCTAGAGAGCCTACGCATAAATCCCATAGCGTCAAAAGTCGGTTGGATTTGGGGTCAGGGTGCGCGTAAACATTCGGCAATCCCATATCCCCTCGGGGCAATGGCGCGTTTCGGAGTTCTGGAAGCAACTCCCTCGACGAGCACGCACAGGTTCGCCGACCGAATGTTCATAGGCCCGATGGCGACTTCGAGATAAATATCTGCTGAAAACATCGACCTTTTTTCAATTTTTACTTTCAGCGCTGAATGTCCGCGC
>JACRDO010000102.1 GCA_016212885.1 Elusimicrobiota bacterium
CAATCCCCCGAAGAAAAGCGCCGACGGGGCGCCCGCGTCACCCAAGAGCTGTGAGCCATGAGCTTTGAGCCGTGAGCTAACGGCTCACAGCCCATGGCTCATCGCTGTCGTCAACACACCCACCGCTACACCCTTACCGAAAATGGCCGCCAAAACCACCCAGCCATCCTTACCGAAAACCGCGTCACCCTCGCTCAGCTACAGTCCGCCGCCGCATAACAATCGCGGCAAGCTCATGGCTCACCGCTCATAGCTCAGAAAAATCTTGTCCGTTCTCCAAGAAACGATATCTTAGTACTACAGAGCGCAGTCCTTTGAGGCGCAAGCTGCTCAGATTTTCCTAAAAAGCGCGGCCTGCGAGAATCGCCGCACCGGCGCGAAGCCGATGCTCTTGAAGACCTCTTCCGCTTCGCGCGGGGGCAGGCTGATGGCCCGCGCCCAATCCGGGTAGTTCTCGATCTCGCTGGCAGGTCCGCGCCAGGAGAGCAGAAGGTAATCGCAAGGCCAATCCGCCGCAAGCCGAGGGACGTCTTCGACTCTGTTGGTGATGTTGACGGCCTTGCGCCGGGCATACCACCCCACTTGCGCCGGAACGTTCGCCATGACCGTGGCGGTTTCCGGGACCATGTCTCGGACAACCCGCAGTTCTTCCCAGTCCGAAACAGCCACCCCGCCCCGGCCCGTGGTGCGCCAATACAGGCTGGCCATCAGCTGAAGCTGCACCAGCAGGAAGACCCCTGCGAAGACTCGGCCCTTTCCGGGCTTCTCAGCGGCTTTGACCCAGAACTCCACGCCGAAGACCATGACCAGGGGCAGGAACCACAGGAAATGCCGGTTGCCGAGGTAGCCCAGCTGTTCATAGCGGATGAACGAGAACGCGGCGACGTGCCAGCACATCAGGGCAAGCGTCAAGAGCGCATAGCGCCTTGCGCCGCCCTTGGACACGGCCATGGCCGCTATCGCGAATGGGAAGAGCAGCTGGAGGTCCCAGGATTCGCTCAGATGCATCAGGCCATAGTTGAACAGGGACCATGCCTTGAAGATGAGCTTGGGAAAAGCCGCTCCCATGAAATCGCCCAAGCCGTAGGGCCGGTACTCCATGAAGGGCAGGCCTTTGACCAGGACATGCTCGGCGAGGTTGCCGGCGAGCAGGGGAGAGACCGCGCTCCCGATATGCCGCAGGGTGCAGCATGAGACCGCCAGCGGGAAAAGCAGGAAGCCGGCTGAGAACCACAGGGAGAACCTCCAGCCCCCGCGCATCCTCCAGAGGAGCGGCAGGGCCAGCAGGGCCGGCAGCCACAAGGCGAAGCTGTAGCGGGCCAGATAGATTACGCCCGCGAAGAAGCCCAAGGCGAAATAGGCCCTTGGGGTCTGGAGCCTCTCCTCCAGGGTCACGCGGGCAAGCAGGAAGACGAACACCTGGACCAAGCCTCCAAACAACAATTCGGTATAGCCGAGCAGGACGTAGCCGGTTTGGAGGACCGGCAGGGCCAGCCAGAGCAGGGCGGAGATCACGGCGGTCCGCAGGCCGAAGAAATGCAGGGCGGCCGCATAGATCGCGACGACCCACAGGGCCATGGCCGCCATGTTGCCCAGAGCCATCCCGTAGTCGTCCGCGCCTCCGATCTTCATCCATAGCGCGGACCAATAAGCGTAGAGCGGGAAGCGGGTGAGGACCGGGCCCATTGGAGCGGGGTCCGCTCCGGCGTTCTTGAGATAGGCCAACTCGCTGGGGTAGAAGACCGATGTCCGGTAGCCGCGCCCCTCCAGGATGTTCCGGGCGATCTCCGCGTAATGGCAGAATTCGTAGTTGGTCCCGCCTTGGAAATAGCGCCGAAAGCTCCAGTGCGAAACGAACAGGCTTGAGGCGAAGAGCCCCAAGCCGATCAGGATTCTAGTGTAGTGTCCCATTATTCCCTTGGCTTTTGACCGCGCGATTTCTGGAGCGAGCCGAAGCGACGCGAGGCGAGCAGGCCTGAAGGCCTGTAAGCCGTCCCGAACATCCAAACGGCGCAGGTTCGGGACGTCCCAAACCAACAGACTTTGGATGTTTGGGACGAGCGGCGCGAAGGCGCAGCCCGAAAGCGCGCGGCCCGCCTCACATAGCTCAAGCTATCCTCGCTCCTCGCGCCTAGCGCTCTCCTCAATCTCGGGC
>JACRDO010000101.1 GCA_016212885.1 Elusimicrobiota bacterium
CCCGGCCCGGCCCGACGGCGACGGCTCCCCGGCCGCCTATTGGGCGAAGCAGGCGTTCCTCGAAGAGCCCCCGCGCCGGCAGGTCTGCGAGCTGCTCGACAGCCTGGGACCGGAAGGCGGGGCCGCCAAGAGCCGGCTCCTGGCCTTGACCTCGGCTCCGCCCCAGGCTCCGGCCGGGGGCAAGCAGGTCCCGGGCGGCCTGTCTTCGGAGGCCGCCGATTCCCTGCGGAGGGGGAAGTGGGACGCGGCCGGCTCGCGCCTGGCTTTCGACGGCGGCAAGGCTGGCTCCGACGGCGCCCCGCCCCCGGTGCCCGCGGGCCCCGGCGCGCGGCCCCCCCCGACGCTCGACCCTTACCAGAACCTGCCCGACCTGCTGACCAAGCCGGCCCCCCCGGGCACCATCAAGGTCGTGGCCATCTCCGTGGACAAGCTCCAAGAGCTGGCCCGCAAGGAGGTCTACGCGGAGCGCAAGGCCGGGCTGGACAAGGCCTTCGGCGTGTCCCAGGGCGTGGCCGTGGACGGGGGCGGCTTCTTCAAGGTCAAGATCCTCAAGCCCGACGAGGTGAAGGCCGACCCGGTCAAGCAGCGGGTCCGCGAGGAGGGGTCCAGGAAGGGCGAGAACATCGTCTTCGTGCGCACGGACACCAAGGTCCAGCTCGGCGGCAGCGTCTCCATCCCCATCGGGAACCCGACCGGCATCCCCGGGGTCTCCGTCGGGGTGGGGCTGCGCCTGAGCGGCATCATCGAGATCGTGGAGACCCGGGCCATCCCCGAGGACAAGGCGGGGGCCTGGGCGCACGCCAAGGAGCGCGTCTTCCTCTGGCCGCTGACCGCCAAGCATCTCAAGGACGTCATGAAAGTCGGCGAGGACCTGACCATCACGGGCCGGCTCGACGAGGGCGCGGCGCAGTCCTTGGGCTTCGGCGCCAACCTGGGCCTGCCCAAGTACGCCCACGTGGGGACCAGCGCCGGCGGCAGCGTCGGCGCAGCCGCGGACCAGTGGGTTTCCCTGCACCTCAAGAAGGTGGGCGAGGACCACGTGCGCGTGCTCCTGCAGAAGGCCGACGGCGAGACCTTCAGCGTCAACGTGGCCGCCTCGGCCGGCCTGCAGATCTACAACGACCTGCTCATCCCGCAGGTGACGCCCACCTCCCTGGAGCAGGGGCTGGTGGGCAAGGCGGTCATGAGCGGCGAGCGCGGCATCCTGCACCAGATCGAGCAGTTGGCTTCGGCGTCGCTCTCGGCCTCCTGGGGCCATGGCAAGAACGACCTGGAGGCGGAGGGCTGGGCCTCGGTCCCGCTCTCCGATCCCAAGGTCGCCTCGGCGCTGGACTCCTTCTTCAAGTTCCGGCCCGAGGCCCTGCGCGGGCTGTCCTCGGACGCCACCTTCGGCCAGGACCTCAAGGCCGGCCGCTTCAAGGCGGACGTGCGCGACATCACGGACAACGCGGCCTTTCAGGCGCATATCTCCAAGCTCAAGGTCGCCTTCTCCGGCAACGCCACCTTCTACGAGGTGCGCTGGCGGCAGGACGGGAAGCTCAAGCGCTATGTCGTCGGGATCACGAACTTCAACTACCGCGGCGACGTGACCAGGACCAACCGCGCCGAGCAGCTGGCCATGTGGTACGATCTCGACACCAGGAAGTCCGCGGTCACGGTCGCCCTGGGCCCGCAGGACCGGCTCATGACCACCACGCGGGAGAAGGTCAACGACGTCATCGCCACGCAGAAGGCCATGGGCGTGCCCGTCACGGGCAAGTACGAAGAGCCCAGCCCCTACCTGCAGCTCTTCGGCCTGGGCAACATCGGGCGCAGCGAGGAGAAAGGGAGCTTCTATCTCAGCGACGAGGGCGTGCAGTCCCTGCGCGGCGCCGGCCGCGACCGGCTCATCGCGGCCTACCTGCACGCGGACTGGATCTATGAGAAGGAGAGCTGGGAGCCGGGACGGAACTTTTGGGCCATGTCTTCCAAGGCTCCGGCCTGGGCCGAGACCATCGATCCGGAGGCGCTCAAGCCGGTCCTGGACTTCCTGCACGACCACGCATCCGAGGCCCGCCGCCTGCAGGGCGCGGACAAGAGCAGCCGCGGCCAGCTGGCCCGCCTGGAGGCCAGGTACCGCCAGGTCGCCCCGGGCCGCTACCTGATGGGCGACGCCTGGGCCTACACGGACGCCAGCGACTACGCCAACCTGGTGGGAGACATGCAGCGTTCCGAGAGCCCGGAGAAGCTGATCGAGCTGTTCATGAAGTTCCGCCACAACGACGGGCTCGAGCTCAAGCGGGCGGTGGTGGCAACGGCGACCTTGGCCGGCGAGAGCGTCGGGCCGGACGGCAAGCCGGTGCGCAACTGGCAGGGCTGGATCCAGATGACCGGCAAGCGCGTCTCTCTGGTCCCGGCCGGCGGCCCGCCGCCCCTGCCTCTGCACCCGGTGGGCGAGCTGCAGACCTTGATGGGCCGCTGGCAGTAGGCCCGACGGCCCAGAGCCTCCTGGGCCGGATGCGTCCGGGGCCCTGCCCTGATGGCCCACCCTGTTTTTGGCGGCAACCTATATACTTTTAATGTATGAGGCTGCCGGTCCTGCTGTGCGCCTTCTTCGCCGCCGCGCCTTTGGGCGCGGCGCAGGTGGGGCATGTGCAGGTGGCGGTGCCGGGGGCCTCCAACATGGCCGGGGCCGTGGGCGCGCGCGCGCAGGCCGGCGTTTTGGCCAACCCGTCCCTGACGAACGCGGGCGCGCTCTCCCTGACCTCGAATCTGGCCGTCCCGTCATTGGTCCCCAGCGTGATTCCGGGCGCTGCCGCCCTGGTCCTGTCCCCTGAGACGCAGTCCTACGGCGCGCCGTCCGCGGCGCCGCAGACGGTCTCGGCCCTGCCGCTTTCCCGGTCCTCCCTGGCTCCGGCCGACGGCTCCTCCTTCATGCAGCCGGTCCAGGAGGGGGCGAGCCCGGTGACCGCGGCGCAGAGCCTGGAGAACCTGACGGCGAAGATGGAGGCCGGCCGGGTCTCGGGCCGGGACGTCTCCAACGATCTTTCCAACCGGTTCTTCGACCAGTCGGGGCTGCGCGGCCCGCCTCAGGCCGAGCCGGCCCGGGTCTCGGATCCCGCGGCGCTGAAGCTGCCTCCTGGGGTCACGCGGGTCCGCGTGGACACGGTGCGCACGGCCAAGGACGTGGACCGCTACATCCCCTACACGCAGAACTCGGTGATCCTCAAGGAGGAGCTCCGGAACAACGTGAAGCGGATGGCGCCCTACCAGGTCTACACCTATTACGACAAGAAGGGCGGGAGCTTCACGGGCATCGACCTCTCGGCCCGGCCGGAGTTGGTGGACTTCATCCCGGAGCTGCAGCAGCACGAGGTGCGGCTCATCAAGAAGCTGCGGCTGGTGCACAGCGACATCCGCGTCCTGGTGCGCGAGGACGGCAAGACGCCGGACCTGGTGATCGGCGACAAGCTGGTGGAGCTCAAGAGCTCGGCGGGCCTGGCCCTGCCGCTGGAGTCGCTCATCAAGAAGGCCAACCGCCAGGTCCTGGAGCATGGCCGGCGCCACGGCTACGGCGGGGGCGCCTTGGCCTTGGACCTGACCCGCGAGCAGAGCGTGCCGGTGGCGCGGATGCAGTCCATGCTGGACTCCTGGCAGGCGAATTCCCGGGATGAGGTGGTCCTGGAGCAGGTCATCGTTTTCGGCGGGCAGGACATGAAGGTCTTCGTGCGCCAGTCCGACGGCACCTACCGCATCGTGGCGCCGGCCGTGATCGCGCCGCGCGTGGTCCGGGAACGGCCGCTGGCTCCGGCCGAGAAGGTCAAGGCCCAGGCCATGCTGCGCAACGGCATCGAGAAGTCTCCGGTGCTGGCGCTGACCCTGTAGGAACCTCCCGCGGGAAATTTTGGTAGAATAGGGCGTTCACCGTTTTATTGCCCGATGGTGAAATGGTATCACGGGTGGCTCTGAACCACTTATTCTAGGTTCGAATCCTAGTCGGGCAGAGTTTTGATACAGTCCACAAAATTAGCCCCGTATCGTTCTTCCAGGGGCCAGTCGAAAGACTGAAATGGCAATAGGCCCAGTCGAAGTTCCGACTGGGCCTTGTCATAGACGGCCTCCAGCAACACCAAGCCGACCATTTCCCGCCGCGCCGCCGCCTCCATCTTGTCGAAGAGGCGCATGAAGTTGGCCAGGTTGTCCCGGAACACCTGGACGTCGATCTGGCGGGTCTCCAGGTCCAGGATTTCGTTCTCCAGGGCCACCAGCCTTGAGCGAAGCTCGATCCGTCTGGCCCCCAACAGATCCAACTGCTCCATGATGATCTGATAACGGCCGGTGGATGGCCCTTCCTTGGCCAGGACCGCGGTCAGGTTGCTGATATCGCTCTCCACGCCGCCCATGTCTGCGGTCAGCTTGACCTTCTCCCGGCGCTTGGGCGGCAGGTCCGTGTCCGCGTCGCTCTTGGCCGCCTTGACGATATCCTCCACCAAGGCAGCGTCCTGCCCCAGGGCGCGCAACCGGTCGATCACGAACTGCTCAAGGGCCTTGGCCGGGACGCTCCGGGTCGTGTTGCAGGCCGATTTGTCGAGGTGGTTGACGGAGCTGCAGCGGTAGTAGAAGAACTCCGTGCCTTCCTTGGACAGGGAATAGTGCGGAGTCATCAGGGTTTTGCAGCCCGCGCAGCGCAGCAGGCCCTTCAGCAGGAAATCATGATGCCCCCGTGTGGTCGAATTCCGCTTCACGGCGTTCTGCTTGAGGGCCTCCTGCGCCTTTTGGAACGTCTCCTCATCCAGGATCGCCTTGTGCTCGCCCGGATATAGCTCCCGCCGGTGGCGGATCTTCCCAATGAAGAAGGGGTTGTGGAGGAAGTAGCTCAGGCGCACCTTGTCGAACCGCCGCCCGCCCTTGGCCTTTCCGTTCCTGGCTGTCCACTGCTTGGTGCGGATGCCCTTCGACTCCAGGAAGTGGGCGGTGGCGCAAAGCGAACGTTTTTTGATGTAGGTCTCGAAGATGAGGCGGACGGCCTTGGCCTCTTCCTCGTTTACGAGGACTTTCTTGTTCTCGCGGTCGAGGTCGTAGCCGAGCAGCAGGTGTCCGCCAGTCCGCTTGCCCTTCTTGGCCATGGCGGAGAGCTTGTCGCTGGTGCGCTCCGAAATCATCTCGCGCTCGAACTGGGCGAACTCCATGAGGATGGAGCGCATGAGGCGGCCGACCGGCGAGGTGGTGTCGATGGGCTGGGTGACGGAAACGAAGTGGACGCCCGCCTTGTCGAATACGTCCAGGAGGGCAAGGAAGTCCCTGGTGTTGCGGGTCAAACGGTCGTACTTGTAGCAGACCACGACCTGGAACTTGCCCGCCTTGGCGTCGGCCACGAGCTTGCGCAGGCCGGGCCGTTCCATGTTGCCGCCCGAGTAGCCGGGATCGACGTATTCCTGCGGATGATGCTGCCAGCCTTCAGGCTCCCTGGTCTTGATGAACGCCTTGCAGTATTCGGTTTGGGAGTCCAGGGAGGTGAAGTCCCCGTTGAGGTTCTCATCCGTGGACTTGCGGGTGTAGATGGCGACCCGGATGACCTTGTCCGCCCCGTTGCCCGGTTTCATGCCTCGCGTGTCGGCCATAAGAGTGTTCCTACCTTCCTTCCCCCGCCCCCAGCAAGCCCCCTCAGGACCGAAGCTTACAGCGACTTCTCCGGAACATCAAGGCCTTTCTGCGTCGGCGGGGGCGGCCGGCGGTCCCCGTCTTCTTCGGCCAGCCGGATGGACGCCTTGGCCAGAAGCTCGATGATTCTTTGTCGGCGCTCCCGCGGGGTCATCTCCAGCGGGTTTTTCAATCTGAAATTCATGGGACCTTCACTCATTCAGAGACACGCTGGTCGAAAAGTGACGAATCCACCGAGAGGGCGTTCCAAGAGGCCCTTGACAGAGAATCGGCCATGTCCTAAACTGTCCTAATAAGGGGTGATCGGAACCAAAATGCCTGAAGATATGACGGAGCGTCAGGAATCGGTCCTGCGGTTCATCGTCAGCTACATCCGCCGGGAGCGGCGCACCCCCTCCACCAGGGAGATCATGCGGGGCTCGGGCCTGGCCTCGACCGGCGCGATTTCCTACCAGCTCAAGGAACTGGCCAGCAAGGGGTTCATCAAGCTGACCGGCAAATCCCGGGGCATCGACGTCATCTCGAATCCCTTCGACGAAAGCCCGGTCGTCCCCGGCACGCGGCTTTTGCGGGTGGTCTCCGGCGGAGTGCCCGCCGGCGCGCTCAAGCCCCTGCCGGATCTGGTGGAAGGCTCGGCCCTCATCGACCAGCGGTTCTTCAAGTCGAAGAAGGACGAGGAATTGTTCCTCATCCGGGTCGCGGGCGACTGCATGAGCGGAGCGGGCATCAACATCGGCGACTGGGTGTTGGTCCGGCCTCAGTCGACCGCCAACCCGGGCGACCTGGTCATCGCGGTAGTAGAAGGCGAGTACACGCTCAAGAAGTTCAGGACGGAACGCGGCGACGTGATCCTTGAGCCCGCCAACCCCGCCCACAAGCCCATCCGGGTGTCCAAGGACAAGCCCAAGGACTTCCGGATACTGGGCCGCGTCGTAAAAGCTCTCAAGGATTTCGAGTAGTCCTTCAGCAGGAGGCCGTGGCCGTGAACGCCGAGGAGAAGAGTTCCTTCTTTCTTTCATTCGTCCATTTCTGCCAGGACGTGGGCTACGGCGGGGTCAAGGACACGGTCGTCCACGAAAATACCCCGCTCTTCTCCAACGACTGGTATCGCAAGATCCGCCGGGACTCCAAGGACCGGCTGCCCGCCTACTTCTCCTGGGACGATATCCCGGCCGCCTGGCACGACTTCAAGGACTTCCTCGAGCTGTCCCTGGCACAGGGGATCATCCGTGAGATCAAGCTCCAGGACGGCCTGCCGGTTTCCTGGGACCACCCCAGGCCCAGTCGTTCGGCCCCCAACACTTTCAGCAAGGTCCGCAGAGTGTACGTCTTGAAGGACGCATCGTCTCTCCTGAGGTATTCGGCGGCGGGCGGGGCTGGCTCCCAGAATGAGAGGTCCCGCGCCGAACCGTTTCCCGACAGAGAGGAAAAACAGGGGATATAGCCGTGTTGCAGACACCGACCAGAACCTAAACCAGCAATAGAAGGCTGACCACGGACAGGTCGGCGTCGTAGCCGGCTGAGTCACGAGAGGCCGTTCGTTCCGGTTCAACAACCGGGACGGGCGGCCTCTTTTTTTATTTCCCGTGATCCTGTCCGTGGTCGGCCGAGGAGGCCGACATGGACGCACTACGCCGAACCGAGATCGAGCCGTGGGAGCTCGACCTCATCCGCAGCATAGCCAGCCGCTACTCGAATCAGGTCGACCCGGACGACCTCGCGGGAGAGCTCTCCGCCTTCCTGCTCCGGTTCAAGGGCAAGAACGTGAAGATGGCCGACCGCAAGGCATACCTCACCAAGTCGCTGTTGCGCCGCGCCGACAGGATCGCGAACGCATGGAAGCGGCGGCGGGACCGCGACGTTTCCCTGGAAAGCCTCGTGTCCGATGGAGACGAGGATATCCGCCTGGAGAACCTTCTCTCTGCCGAGGACGCAGACACGACCGTCCTGGACGGGCTGCTGTCCATATACGAGCAGTTGCCCAGGGAACAGCGGCGGCTGTGGGACCTGCTCATCGAGGAGGACGGCGACACGGCCAAGGTGGCCAGGCGTCTCGGCCGGCCGCGGACGAGCGTGGACTATCACATCCAGAAACTCAGGAGGCTGCTTGGAAGCGGAGGTTCGGGCCGGTAGCTCGACGGAGGATTCGTCACTTTTGCGGGCTCATGTCTCTGTATGAGTGGGGGCAACCCATGACTGCAAATGGACACTACCGATTCACGGTTCTCACGCCGGGCTCTCAGGGGCTTCTGGATTCCTTGCTCAAACTCGCGCTCGCGGAAACCGAGGTCGTCTTCGGCAAGGCCAAGGTGAAGCTGGAGACCGCGTTCGAAGTCTCGGCCAAAGCGCCGGTCTGCGCCATCGAGGGCGGGACCGAGTGCGGCGAGCATCTGGCCAAGCTCTTCACCGGCTTCCTCATCAAGAAATTCGGAGAGCAGGGATTCCGCGTTGACCGTCTGGAGAAAAGGCAATGGAAAAGAGGCACCTGAGCGCCACGCAGATCGGGATGTTCCTTCGCTGCCCCAGGCAGTACGAGTTCCGCTACATGCAGGGGCTCAAGCAGCCGCCCTCCGGGGCCATGGTCCAGAGCAAGGTCTGGCACCGGACGGTGGAGGAGAACTACCGGCAGAAGATCGAGTCCGCCAAGGACCTCCCCCTGCCCCGCATGGAGGAGTTCTACGCCGCCCAGTACGAGGAGGCGCTCAAGGCCGAGGAG
>JACRDO010000104.1 GCA_016212885.1 Elusimicrobiota bacterium
GGTGCTTGGAAAGGCGCTTGGGAGCACGGCGTCGGGGCTCTCTGAGTTCTATGGGATGTTCATGGGGGCCGGGTTCCGGTCTAAAGCGCTGGATTTCGACTACACGCTGCTGCCGTACGGGGAGCTTGGAAACGCGCACCGGTTCTCGATCAGCATGAGGTTCGGTAGCTCTGGAGCTGCCGCCCCCGGAGGGAAGCCGTCCTTCTCTCCCGTGGGGGGCGGCGGCGCTCCAAAGTCGGCGCCGTGGGACAACGCGGGCGCAAGACAAAGCAGCGCTCCGCCGGAGGTCAAGCCGTGAGGTCCATCATCCTGGCCGCCGCCCTATGCCGGCTGGCCCAGCCGGCTCAGGCGGCCGCGGCCGGCGATGACCGCGCGGCCGTGGTCGCCAAGCTGGACGGAGAAGCGGTGGTCACGGAGGCCGGACTCTCGGACTGGCAGGCGTCGCAGGCCTGCTACGGCGAGGGGGCCATCACTTCCCGAAACGCGGGCTTGATGCGCCTTCTGGAAGCCGCCATCGCTGAGAAGGCGATGCGCCAAGCCGGCGTGGCCGCGCTCACGGACGCGGACCTGGCCGCGGAGGCCGCGCGCATCGACCGCGAGACGCGGGCGCCGGACATCCTGGAGTGCATCAAGAAGACCCTCGAGCCCGGCGTGCGCGATGCGTTCTCCGCTCGCGCGTCCTCGCAGGCGCCAGGGGGCGCCGGAGAGGGCAAAGAGAGATACCTGGCCGCGTTCGTGCGCCCGACCCTGGTGGAGTCGCGCCTGAGGACCTTCCTGATCCAGGACTCCGGCGTGCAGGCGGACCCGCGCCGCAGGATACAGGACGTCCTGGCGCGCCTGAGTAAGAAGGCCTCGATGGAGAGCGCGGCCAAGGAGGCGGCCCTGGCCTACTCCAGCTCGACTTATGCCGTCGAGGCTCCATCGGAAACGTCCATCGAGCCGGGCCGCATGCCGTGGTCCCCCTTCGAGAAGGACTTCATCGAGAAATACCTGAAGGGCCTCAAGGCCGGCCAGCTGCGCAAGGAGCCCATCGAGACCGACTACGATTTCCGCGGCGTGCGCCTGCTCAAGACGGACGGGAAGAAGTGGACGTTCGAGTCGGTCTACGCGCCGAAGGTCTCGCAGGAGGATTGGTTCAAGTCCGCGCCGAAGATGAAGCTGGAGATTTCAGACGAGGGCCTGCGGCAGTGGGTGAAGGGCATCAAGGGCAACCCGCGCCTGGCCGCGGCGGAGGTCAAGTGAGGAGGAAGAACGCCGGGGCCGGATGCCTCCTCTGCAAGCCATGGAAGGCCAACAATGCCAAGGGAAAAAGGCCCGCCAAGGAACAGGCGTTGAGGGATGAGGCGATGTCAGAAGGATTGCGGCGGGAGATTCTGTGATGGAAAAGAACTGTCAAGCCGAAACGAACAGGACATTGCGCTTGCGCTCCTGGAAGGTGACGTCGAAGCGATTGAATATGTCCAGACGTCCCAAAAGGAACGGGACTTCCTCGATGAGGGCCCATGCGACGCGCGTTCGCACGGGAAGCTCTTCGAACACCAGAGATGCCTTCTTGACAAGATACGGGACCCCCCCGCCCGAGACGCCGCGCATTTCCAGAATCTTGTCCGCCGGCCCCTGCTTGAAGCCGAGAGCCTGCCCCGCGCCCAACGGCAAGGTGGTGATGTCCGCTCCCGAGTCAATGTACATCGCCGCCTCCAGCCGCCGCAAGCCGGAGACGAGGATGACGTTCGCCACTGGCCGGAGAACCCACCCCAGGGAGCCGGGCTCCCGGCGGTACCCAAACCTAATGACGGGCATGCGGGCGCAGGATCAGTGTTTGGGGGCCGGGGATTTTGGCGACAAAGGGCGTTTTCCGAGGATGCTTTCGGCGGGCCCGGCGCAGAAGAGGTTCCAAGCTGGCGCCGGCGCCGATCAGTTTGCCGTCCACAAGGACGACGTACTGATCGGGAAACCGCTCGAGGTTGAGCTTCAGGTAGGCCTGAAGGTTCTTGCTCATATCGATAGTATATCACAGGACGGCGCGCGGCGCCACGTGCCAAACATCGGGAATGCGTTGATTTGGCACGTCCCGTCCAAACCTTCCGAACGTCGTAGGTTTGGACGTACCAAACATCCAGAATTTGTAGGTTTGGTACGTCCCGAAACTATGTCGTTTGGAAGTTCGGGACGTATCGAACCTACGCAGTTTGGAAAGTTCGATACGAACCTACGCCGTTTGGATGTCCTGGACGCGGCGCGATTCAAAGGGCGGGCGACTTCCCAAGGAATGCCAATGGCCGATTTTAAGCAGAGGCCCGCCAAGGAACAGGCGTTGAGGGATGAGGCGATGTCAGAAGGATTGCGGCGGGGGATTCTGTGATGGAAAAGAACAAGCCCCGGATCATCGGGGCCTGGTCTGCGCCAACTCTCAGCCTAAGCATAAGATGGCCTTTCGGTATGGTCAAGGGTCGGGCTGGGGACGATTCCGATGTGGAGCCAGGTCTCGGGGTCTTTTTCCACGACGGCGGACATATCCCGCTCGATCCGGAACCGAGTTCTCTGCCGGGCTCCCAGGCGTCCAATGTCCGGACCTGGCCCTCTGAGCGCCGTCTTCTTATGAACCGCGCGATCGGCCGTGATGTCGAGTACGCGGATCACCGCGGGTATCGCGCGCGCCGCGGCAGCGGGAGCTATGTGATGCGCAGAGAGGGCTTGGCGACATCGATCACGGCCGCGAGACGTTTCAGGATATCCAGGCCGAGCAGACCGTCCACTGGACTTTCCGAAGGCAGGGCATGGCAGGCGACGCTCACGCCGGAGAGGTCCTTTTCGAAAAGCCGGAAACGCGGGATCTTGATGAGCGGGATGCATTCCGTGCCGCTCGCGGTGATTGTTTCCCGAAACGCCGTCGCGCGAGCGGGAGTGACGCCGATCGCAAGGGCCGCTTTGGGAGGCACCATGGTGGTGGTGGCTCCGGTGTCCAGAGCCAAACGCAGAAGCCGGCTGCCCCCGGGGCCGCTCACGCGGACATACGCGATGAGGACTCCGGCAATCGGTAGGAGCGGATACTCAGGCACGAAAGGCGATGGCGTAGCCCTTGGGCAGATTCTTGTCGGAGTAGATCATGCAGGCCAATCCCTTCGCCTTGACGAAACGGGCGTCCACCTCGTCGCGATGGGGCGAGTGGGCCAGCAAACGTCCGCTGAGAGGCTCCTGGGTCCGGGGATCCATGCTCTCCACGGCGATCAGAAGCCACTCGCGGTGAAAGCGCTTTCGGATATCATTTACGTTCCGGGCTTTCATCTTGATACTAGTGTAGCACAAGGACCGGCTTGCGGCAAGGCTGGCTGCCGCGGAAAAGTTCCGTAGGGGGAACTGAGAAGTGATCTGGACGGGCGAGGGGATGAAGGCTTGGGCCGCATTCGAAGCGGGTTCTCTGCCGGGCTCCCAGGCGTCCAATGTCCGGACCTGGCCCTCCGGCTCAGAGGAATATCTCGCAGAGGGGAAGGGAGAGGCCCGGCAGGAGGGGGGTCTTAAGCGAGTCCTTGGTTTCCAGGGAGAGCTCGGCGGCCCGGTCATAGCCCGCCTGCCCGGCGCGGTAGACGCTCACGGCCTCCAACTCGGGGTCCACGACCCAGTACTCCAAGACCCCGCTCGCCGCGTAAAGCTTGCGCTTGATGGAAAGGTCGGTCTTTCGGGTGGTCTCCGAGAGTACCTCGACGACGAGGTCCGGGGCGCCCTGGATGTTCTTCTCAGTGATGATGGCGGCCCTGGCCGTCGAGATGAAGAGCACGTCCGGCTGGACCACGTCCTCATCGGAGAAGACGACATCCATGGGGGCGATGAATACTTTCCCGGCGCCGGAGCGCCGGGCATGCTCGCGCAGGAGCGCGTAGATGTTGCCGCAAGCGCGCTGGTGCCGCGTGATGGGCGATGGAGTCATGAAGTGCTCTCCCTCGATGATTTCGTGGCGCCTCCCGTCGTCCGGGAAAGCGAGATAATCCTCATAAGTCAGCCCAAGCCGGGTGGCCATGCCGATAGTTTACCAGCGTTCCCGGACTCCGTCAAGGCCGGTCTCGGGGTCTTTTTCCACGACCGCGGTGAAGCGGTAAGTCATATCCCCAGCATAACAGATGGGCCCATGACCGGCAAGCGCGGCGCGTCGAAGTATGTCAGGAGGGCCCTGCTCTCGCGCTGGGCCATCGCGGCGGCCTCCCGGTCGGGGCCGCCGAGCGGGGCTGTGGACACGTCGTGGCCGGACTTTCTGAGAATATGTACGAGAGCTGCGGGGATGTTCTCGTCCAAACTTTCCAAACATCGTAGGTTTGGACGTATCGAACTTACGTCGTTTGGAAAGTTCGATACGTCCGCTAGAAGCCGCATCTCAGACTTGGCTGTACGGGATGAACTCGCGTTCCTTGATCAGATTGGCCGCGTAATGGAGGGCGGCTTGAATGGACTCCCGCCTCAGGCCGGGATAGTAGTCCTTGACGACCCGCTCGAAGGATACGCCGGCCTCCAAAAGCTCCAGAACAAGATAGACCATGATCCGGGTGCCCTTGAAGCAAGGCTGGCCGTGGCATATCTGTGGATCCACCGCGATATGGCTCCTCCACTCCAGGGGCTGTCTCATTTCTTCACCAATGACAAGAATTTAACAGGCCTTTCCAACGGAGTCAAGGAGGATTGCTGCGGTGTGGGTCAAGCGAGCGAAAAGCAAGGCCCCGGTGTCCCGGGGCCTGGGGCAGCTCAAACGCTCCGCCTGTCGATGAATAGCGTAACAGATGGACGCGTTTGCGTCAATCGTCTGCCGGGCTCCTGTCATGCGCCCCCGGGCTCCCAAGTGTCTAATGTCCAGACCTGGCCCTCCGGCTCAGAGGAATATCTCGCAGAGGGGAAGGGAGAGGCCCGGCAGGAGGGGGGTCTTAAGCGAGTCCTTGGTTTCCAGGGAGAGCTCCGCGGCCCGGTCATAGCCCGCCTGCCCGGCGCGGTAGACGCTCACGGCCTCCAACTCGGGGTCCACGACCCAGTACTCCAAGACCCCGCTCGCCGCGTAGAGCTTGCGCTTGATGGAAAGGTCGGTCTTTCGGGTGGCCTCCGAGAGGACCTCGACGACGAGGTCCGGGGCGCCCTGGATGTTCTTCTCCGTGATGATGGCCGCCCTGGCCGTCGAGATGAAGAGCACGTCCGGCTGGACCACGTCCTCGTCGGAGAGGATCACGTCCATCGGGGAGAAATAGACCTTTCCACTGCGCGTGCGCTGCGTATGCTCAAAAAGGGGGCGGTAGATATTGCCGCAGACTTCTTGGTGCCGCCTGGACGGGGATGGGGTCATGAAGTGTTCCCCCTCGATGATCTGATGGCGCCTCCCGTCGTCCGGGAAAGTGAGATAATCCTCATAAGTCAGCCCAAGCCGGGTGGCCATGCCGATAGTTTACCAGCGTTCCCGGACTCCGTCAAGGAGCTTTCGCCAGTCAATTATTGGAGGCGCGAGGAATGCCCATGGCCGACTTTAAACGCCGGAAAAGGAAGAACGCCAGGGCCGGATGCCTCCTCTGCAAGCCATGGAAGGCCGACAATGCCAAGGGAAAAAGGCCCGCCAAGGAACAGGCGTTGAGGGATGAGGCGATGTCCGAAGGATTGATGCGGGGGATTCTGTGATGGAAAAGAACAAGCCCCGGATCATCGGGGCCTGGTCTGCGCCATCTGTCGGCTTAAGTATGGCAGGGGCTCCTGATTCGGTCAAGGCGTCTAATCGCCGGCGGCTCTATTCCCTGACGCGGATGCCGTCCTTGTCGAGCACGAACAGTTTTCCCGCCATTTCTTCAGCCGCGAAGCGTCGAAGTCTTTCCCGATCAGAGGAGCTTGAGAAAATCCTCGAGTTCGATACGGGCTCCGTGCAAGATGGCCTTGAGGGTGCCCGGCTTGACGGGGCGGCTTCCATGCATGGCAACCACGCAGCGGCGTCCGGCATCGGTCCGGTGGCGCATGACGAGATGCCCTCCGCGCTGCCGGATGATGAAAAAATCGGCGCGCTCCAAAGCGCGCCGGACCCGTTCACCGGGGATTTGAGGCAGGCTCAAACGGTGAACTCCACTTCTTTGACCAGCACATCCTTGCCCGCGGGCAGCGGAAGTCCATCCGCCTCCAGGCTTTCGACATACAGCGAGATGGCTTCCCGGATATTGGCCAGGGCTTCGTCCAGAGTTTCGCCCTGGCTGGCGCAGCCGGGGAGTCCGGGGGCGTACACGGAATATCCCCCCTCGTCCTCGGGTTCCAGGACGACCTTGATCTTGCCGGTCACTAGCAACCCTCCTATCCACCAGTATAACAGCCGCGCGGAACGAAATCAAGGACTCGTACCAAACATCGGAAATGCGTTGGTTTGGCACGTCCCGTCCAAACCTTCCGAACGTCGTAGGTTTGGACGTACCAAACATCCAGAATTTGTAGGTTTGGTACGTCCCGAAACTATGTCGTTTGGAAGTTCGGGACGTATCGAACCTGCGCAGTTTGGAAAGTTCGATACGAACCTACGCCGTTTGGATGTTCGGGACGAGAACCTGCCGGTCTTGCTATCGTTTCCGGCTGGGACACATGGGGAAGGTCGTTATGGCGACAAGCGTCCGGTGCAGGCTGTCCACGCCGAAGCCCAACTCCTCCAGCGTCAGGGCGCCCAGAAGAGGATCGGCGCGTTCGTCGCCGAAGATCGCCCAAGTCGGGGTCTCATCGCCCTTGACCTTGGCCAGGATCAAGCCCATCTTGCGCGCGATGATTCTCCCGTCAGCAAGCTTGAAACGCCGGGTCTTGGAGGGCTTGACTCCCATATTGCGGAGCACTTTGCCCGGGATCAGCGTATAGGCCGCGCCGGTGTCCACCAGGGCATCCAGGCGGACCGGTTTGCCCCGCCTAGCGGGATTCCGGATCTCGATGGGCTCGTGGAAGGTTCCCATTTTCATAGTATAACAGAAACCACCCTGCCGCGCCACGACGGCCTGCCGGTCTTCCCGAAGGAATTCGGCGGGGCTTACGCAATACGCTTGGGCGACGCCGAGGTAGAGGTCAGGCCGCTCGGCTCAGCCCCAAGCCGGGCGCGGGCTCAAGGCGGGGTGATCCTGTATCCGGGCGCCTATCCGGAGACCGACGTGTTCTTCTCGGCCTCCGCCGGGGAGATCGAGGAGTTCTACTACCTGAGGTCGCCCAGGGCGTCCAAGGAGTTCAAGCAGGAGCTTTCGCCAAAGGGCCGGATCAAGTCGCTGAGGGTGGCGGAGGACGGGAACATCGAGGCTCTGGACGCTTCGGGCAATCCCGTCCTGAAGCTGTCGAAGCCCTTAATCTTCGATTCTGCGGGGACGAAGAGGCTGGGCAAGTTCAGCCTTTCGGCGCGGCGGGGCGAAGCCGACGAGGTAAGAAACAACGGGGACCAGGGCGCGGTGAAGGCTGTCCACGCTCAGGCCCAGCCCCTCCAGGGTGTAAGCGCCCAGGAGCGGCTCGGCGTCGTCGTCGCCGAAGATGACCCAAGTAGGAGTCTCTTCACCTTTGACCCGGGCGGTCGCCTGGCCGACGCTGCTTTCGATGACCCGCCCGTCCCCCATCTTAAAGCGCATGGTCTTGAGCGGCTTGACGCCGATGCGGCGAAGGAGCTTGCCGGGAATCAGGCTGTAGGCGGCGCCGGTGTACACGAGGGCGTCGAGGGAAAGCTTCCTGCGCGGCCTCTTGGGGTTCCAAATCTCGATGGGTTCGTGGAAAGTGCCCATGCTCAAAGCATAATAGAAGGCTCTTGCCTTGTCCATGATTCAGCCTCTGTCCTGGCGCTCTCTTTCGACGACGCGGGGCTGGAGTATCCGATCCTGATCGACCCGATTTGGACCACGGCGGGGGCGGGGAACCTGCTCACGGGCCGGGCCTCGGCCGCGCTTCTGCCCAGCGGCGCGGCGACTCAGGCGATGATGAGAGGAAGGGGCTTGAGCTCCCGTTTGATCGGGTCGAGCGCCAAGCCGAGCGCCTCGAGCGTGAAAGCCCCGAGCAGGACGCTGTCTCCCTTCTCGCCGAATATGACGTCTGCGCCGCCGACCTTCCCCTGGAACCGGAAGAAGGCGATGCCCTTCTTGCGCCGGATCTTGGATCCGTCGGCCAAGGAAAACGTCTCCACCGAGATGGGGGCCAC
>JACRDO010000105.1 GCA_016212885.1 Elusimicrobiota bacterium
AGCTGATAGACGGCTTGGATGCGCTTGAACCCGGAACCTTCTCCGCCTTGGAACTGGAACCGCTTGCGCTCCTCCCGCCCAGTCCAGCCAGCGCCATGCCCGCCTCTTTCGCGCCTGGCAACTTCACAGTCAAAACGCTTCCGCATTTTAACCCAATCGTCGGCAGGGCTTTCTTGTCCAAGCTCTTCCCAGCAAGCCCCTTGCCCAGGGCCTTGGCGACCGCATCAAGCCCCTCTTGCAGCTTCTTGTCGTACGCGTCCAAAGCCTTGGCGGTCTCATCCTTTGAGTCCTTCAACCGCTGCTTGGCGGCTTGGATCAGCTTGTCCGATTGCTTTGCGGTCCAGGTCGCTTGAACCCGCGCCTGCTTCGCCTGGGTGATGGTCTTGAGCAGGAGCTGAAGGCTTGCCGAAGCGGCCTTCCATTGGGCCTGATGCGCAGCGTCGCACGCTGAGGGCAGCTTGGCGAGGGCCTGAAGACTCTTGGCCAGGTTCTTCTCGATGAACTCCAGCCGCGGAGACATCCCGCCGCCGTACTCACCCGGCTTGGACGGCTTCGCCAGTCCCAAATGAATGGGATCGAAAACTTCGGATAACATCGGGAGCTTCGTCTTCTCAGCCAGCGTGTCTTTGTCCAATTGCAGGACAATGCGGCGGGCCTCCGCAACCTTGACCTTCAAAGCCTGGCCGTCGGCGATGATCGGAAGAAGCAAGCTTAGGACCAGCTGCTGCGGCTGCTTCGTAGAGGGGTCGTCGGCAAAAGCCTTACGCAAGAGACAAACACCGCATCCGGAGCCAACAAATATCAAAAAGCCTAATAAAATACGCCGACTTCGGACAGGGTCAAGCCACATGGATGAATAGGTGTAGTATAGATGGGAAAAATTTTCCTGTCAAGAGGGAGTCTCACACCTCTGAGGTTTTGCCATAAGGCTGGCCCGGCACGTGGGGCGCGGGTCGGGGTGGGCTATCGGGTGGGGCTTCGGCCGCTCAGGGACGACGATTGGCCCCCAACGGAACGAGCGCCCCCGCGGGGGCCGCTCGGGCTCCTCGCGCAAGCGCGAGGAGCTTGGGCACAACGACTTCTATGGAGGAGCGTTCCGCAGAAGTTGGAAATCGTCGTTTTGCGGGCTATGGGCCTCCGAGGGCCCATTGCAACTCAGGTGGCAGCTCTTCCGGTAGAACCGTTGATGGCGGGGCGGGCTACTCCGGCCGATTCACTCGATGCCGTGTTCTTTTTTGAAAGCCTCGGGATCAACGTCCGAGAACGGGCGAAAGCTCTTCGGGGGCTTCCCCATCAGGATCATCAACTCTTCCAGATCGAAGATCCCGAAATGTTCCTCCGTCATCGCGACGACCTTCGTCCTCGTCTGGGCGAAAGTCTTCAGCCGATGCCGTCGGAACCCTTGCTCGGCAAGGTCTTGGCCTTTATCGGTTCGATAGGCGTTGGTGAAATTGTACATGCACAACGTCAGGAGCGCATGCGCCGTGACGGCGCGGTCCGTCTTCTTCGGTATCTTGTTGATGAGCCAGCCCTGCTTGAGCTCCCGGAACGTCGTGTTCTCGATCAGGCTCCGTAGATCGTACTTGTCGATGATCTTCAGCGGATCGGATACGGCCAGGCTCGTCAGGAATACCTTCTCTTTGCCGGGAGGGTACTCCCTTTTGCCCCAGTGCGTGACCATGACCGCGTTGACGGGGTTGGCCTTGAAATCCTTGGCCTGGGCGTTCTTTTGCTGATGGGCCGCGTCGCCGTATTGGTCGTAGCTGCACAAGTCCTTGAGCCCCACGACCTTCAGACCCTCGCGCTGGGCCCGGAATATCCTCTTGGGATCGTTCGTCTCCCGCAGCCCCCGCGCGTCCTTGGTCACCGCCATGTCCGTGCGTGCCGGGATGATCCAGTCGATCCCAAGTTCGTACTTCAATGTCCAGAGGGTCAGACCATCGATATACCCCCGATCGATGAGTAGAAGCCGTATCTTTTTCCCACCGAGGTTTTCTGTCGCCTGGTGGATCAAGGGCATAGTCCAATTTTTCTCGGACTCCTGGATCTGTGTCACCTTGGCCGCCACCACGATGCGCGAGTCCAGACCGCGTAGAATATGCAGCTTGAATCCGTGGGTGGTTTCAAGCACCTCGACGATCCGCTTCTCCCCCGTTTCCTTGTCGCGCCCTACGACCTGCTTTGTGACCGTCCTGCGGCCCGCGCCCCGGCATTTCTCGGTCGTCTCCAGGTCCGTGGCGTCCATCAGATAAGTCGAGTCCTTGATGAAACCCTTCTTCGCCAGCAGCTTCACCCCGCTGTTGAGGATGTGCTCGATCTCACCCGGTGAAAACCGGTCCAGCGCGTCGGCCAGAGTGTCCTTGTGCATCGGGCCCGTCTTCTTTCCCTTGCCCCTATTGCAGTGTCCATTCTCGATCTGTTCAGCGGTGTAGCCCAGCATCATCAGCAACCCGATGTCGCCAAAGAGCAATTGCGGCACTTGGTTCATCGAGCCGATTCCCATGAGGATCTTTATCTGGTAGGTCAACAGCAGCTTCGCGATGGTGATCATCCGCCGGACGTAGCCTTCCCCGGCTACGTCCAGGCACTCCAGAAACCCCATGGTCTTGAGGAAGATCACGAACTTGTCCAAGAATCCCCATCCCGCCCAATCGATCGTCCGGTAGTCCCCGGCCATGATCCGCTGGGCCACCTCCTTCTGGTTCCGGGTCAGGTGGCGCCAGGCCAAATAGTGGCGGTTCTTGCGGGATGCCCTGCGCTCTCCCCGTTTCTGGGCGCGCTCGTTGGCCCTGTGCTCTTTAGCGGCCTTTTTGCTTCGGCTCATACAGGAGGGGCCGCGTCTTCAACCGTTCCATCTCCATGAAGATGCTCCACAGATGCTGGTTGATACTCCGCCATTTCTTCCGGGCCGCTCTGAAGGAGCGCGCCTGTTCGACCAACCTCCGGGTCTGTTCCATCAGGGCCTTGGGGACAATAGGCTGAAGGCAGCTTGGCGAGGTCTTGAAGGCTTTTGGATAAATTCTTCTCGATGAACTCCAACCGCGGCAACATCCCGCCGCCATACTCATTTGGCTTAGCCGGCTTCGCCAGCCCCAGATGAATGGGGTCGAAAACTCCAAGCACTGTCGGGAGTTTGGTTTTCTCGACCAACGTCTCTTTGTCCAACTGCAGAGCGATGCGGCGGGCTTCGGCGACCTTGACCTTCAAAGCCTGGCTCTCGGCGATTACGGGAAGGAGCAAACTCAGGACCAGCTGGTTGTCCGCGAAAGCCTTATGCAAGAGACAAACGCCAGACCCGGGGCCAACAAATATCAAAAAGCCTAATAAAATACGCCGGCTTCGGGCAGGGTCAAGTCGCATGTGATGAACAAGTGTAGTATAGATGGGAAAAAATTTCCTGTCTAAGGGGACCAGATCCACGCCTGAGATTTATGGAAGATGGACATTGCCGTTAAATTGCGCGCCCGCGAAAATTACTTTGGTGTCCGCCCGGCCAGGTTGCCGACCACGGCCGCGAGTTCGACGGGCTCGACCGGCTTGGAAACGTAGATCTGATACCCGGCCAGGAGCACGCGGGTGCGGTCTTCGACTTTGGCGGAGGCCGTAAGGGCCGCGGCGGGGACCCTGCCGCCATTCTCCGAGTCGAGCGAGCGGACCTTCCGGATGAGCGAAATCCCGTCCTCGCCCGGCATGGTGATATCCGACAAGAAGACGTCGGGACGGAACGTCGCAAGGAACTGAAGAGCCTGCCCGGCTGAAGCCGCAAGCTGGACCTCCGCGCCGCACTGGCGCAGGACCGTGCCGATCATGTCGAGGGTGTCTTCCTCGTCGTCGACGACGAGGACGCGGACCCCGTCCAGGCGCGGCAGGACGCTGGCATGGACGCGTCCCCCTGAGACCGTGCTCGCGGGCACGTCGAGAGTCACAGCCGGGACCGGCAAACGGATGATGAACGTCGATCCCTTGCCGATGCCCGAGCTGGAGGCCTCGACGCTGCCGCCGTGCGCCTCGACGAGGAGCTTCACGATCGCCAGCCCAAGCCCGAGGCCGCGGAAGGTGCGCGTCAGCGGGTCCTCGGCCTGCTTGAACCGGTCGAAAAGGAAGGGCACGTATTCCGGGCTGAAGCCTTGGCCTGTGTCGGTGACCCGGATCTCGATCTTGGAGCCCGCCTTGCGGAGCTCGATCCGGATCACCCCACCCTCGGGCGTGAACTTCAGGGCGTTGGAGGCCAGGTTCCAGACGGCCTGCTGCAGGCGGTCCGGGTCCCCGAGCGCGGGCCCGGAGGAAGGCTCGCAGTCGAGCTCCAGGCGGATGGATTTCGCCGCGGCCGCGGGCTGGATGTTCTCCGCGACCGCTTCCAGGACGGACCTGGGGTCGATGAGGCGCGTCTCCAGCTTCAGCTTGCCGGTGACGATGCGCGATACGTCCAGAAGGTCTTCGATGGTCTGCGCCTGCTGGGTCATGTTCTTGTGGATGATGTCGAGGGCCTTGGCCTGGCCTTCGGCGTCCAGTGTCCCGGTCTTCAACAGCCAGGTCCAGCCGAGCATGGCCGTCATGGGGGTGCGCATCTCGTGGGACAGGATGGCCAGGAATTCGTCCTTGGCGCGGCTCGCCTGCTCGGCGTCCGCGCGGGCGGCCCTTTCGCAGGCGAGCAGGCGGGCGCGCTCCTCCTCGGAGCGCTTGCGCTCCGTGATGTCCCGCGAGACCGCGATGGCTCCGCCGTCCTGCATCAGGGTCACGGAGAGCTCCTGGAGGAAGCGCGTTCCGTCGCGGCGGCGGCCGAAGGCTTCGCCGCGCCAGATCCCGGTGCGGTTGAGGACAGGGTTGACTTCCGTCTCGATGCGCCGGACCTCCTCCTCGTCAAAGAGGAACCTCCAGTTCTTGCCGAGCATGTCCTCGGCGCGGTCATAGCCGTACATACGGACCAGGGCCGAGTTGACGAAGCAGAGATTCTGATCCTTGCCCTCTATGTGAATCCCGTCGGTCGATATCTCCATGGCGGCTTGCTGCCTGCGGAGCAGCGCCTCCGCCATGAATCGCTCGGTGATATCGACCGCCACGCCGATGATGCCGACGACCTCTCCCTCCCGGCGCTGGGGCATGTAGTGCGTCTCGAAGACGCGGCCGGCCTCTTCGACGGTATCCGTGAAGTCCTCGCCTCTCAAGGCCCGTCGCAGGTTCGCGACGATCACCTGGTTGTGCCTGTAGACCTCGAAGACCGACTTCCCGACCGTCTCGCCGTGCTTGCGGCGCAGGGCTTCCACCCCCCGTCCCTCGGAGATGGTGAAAATCCCGTCCTTGTCGATGGAGAATACGACGACAGGGGCGTTTGCGACGATCTTCGCCAGCCTTTCCTTGGTCCCCGCGAGCGCCTCCGCGGTCATGCGCTGCTGCGTGACGTCCTGGACCACGCAGAGGTAGGCCTGGCGGCCGTCGAACTCCATCGGACGGCACGTGAGCTCCACGTCGAGAAGGACGCCTTTCTTGGCGCGGTGCTTGAACCTGAGCGTCCGGTGCTTGGGGCCGTGGGGGCTCGTGAGGGCCGCCTGGAGGCGGGGCAGCTCCTCCGGAAAATGAATGTCCGAGATCTTCATGGAGAGGAACTCGTCGCGCCTGAAGCCGTATTTCCTGCGCGCCGCCTCGTTGACCTCGAGAAAGTACTGGCTCGACTGGTCCACGATCCAGATGGGGAGCGGGGTGAACTCGCAGAGCAGCTTGAAAGAATTCGACTGTAAACGCAGCATGAACTTATAACACTACAAAATATTGCTAGGCGCCTGCAGGCCGAACGTGCGCAGGCGCGCAAGGAAGTCCTCCGGGAGCGGGGCTCGGAGCTCCACGGGAGCGCCGCTCAAGGGATGCGCGAACCTCACCCGGAAGGCATGGAGCAGCTGGCGCGGGGCCCCGAGACCGTCGATGTCCTCAGCGGTCAACTCCCCGCGGACCGCCTTGAGGTAGGCGGCGCCTTCGCCCGAGTAGAGCTTGTCGCCCACGATCGGGTGCCCGAGCGCGGCGAGATGGACCCGGATCTGATGGAGCCTGCCGGTGCGCGGCTTGGCGAGCAGCAAGGACGCCCTCTCGCAGGCGTCGAGCCGCGTGAACTCGGTCGCCGCCTCCCGCCCCCTGCCGGCCGCCTGCCGCACCTTGATGTCGCCGTCCTCCCGGCCGATGGGCAGGTCCACCGTGGTCAGCGCATGGGGAAAGCGGCCGAAGACCACGGCCAGGTACTCCTTCTCCACCCGGCGCCGCGTGAACTGGTCAACGAGGGACCTGGCCGCCGCGGGATTCTTCGCGAGCAGGAGCACCCCGCTCGTCTCCCTGTCCAGGCGGTGGACCAGGTGCGGCCGCAGGCCTGGGAACTGGGCCGCAAGGATCGCAATGACCGTGTTGCGGACCACCCTGTCCGTCGGATGGCTGAGCACGCCGCCGGGCTTGCACACGGCCAGCAGGTCGCGGTCCTCGAATACGACGGCCAGCGAAGCGTGCTCGGGATCCGGCTCGGGCCGGCGCGGGTAGCGCACGACCACCGTTTCGTCTTTGGCCACGCGCGCGGAGGGCTTGGCGGCCCTCCCGCGCAGGAATACGCGCCCGCCGCGGATGAGGCGCTGGACCTCGGCGCGGGAGTAGCGGCGCAGGCGGGCCGCGAGGAAGGCGTCAACGCGGAGCCCCGAGTGCTCGGCCTGCGCGCGGAATGGGACTTCGACCCAGGGGCTCACGCCGGGTTGAACTCCCGGATGACCGCCTCCGCCAAGCTCCTCCTTTGAGCCGGCGCCGGAAGGGGCCGGCACGCCGGGCCATCGACATCCGGAAGGTTTGGACGGTTCTGGTCCATGAAGAGAATCCCAGCGGCTAGGGAATCGGCATCGGCGAATTCGACGAAGGAGAAGCCCTTGTGCGCCGCGGCGCGGCGGAGGATGTCTTCGCCGTCCTGGGCAGGGCCGATCCGCGCGACGAACCTGCACCCTCCGTAGAGGGCGAGGAGGGCCGCGGAAGGGCCCCCGAAGGAGAGGCAGAGGATGTCCGCGTCCCGGCGGGCCGACGCGAGCAGGGAGGTTTCCTCGCGGGACGCATCGAGGCTTGCGACGACGCTCAGGTTCGGGTTGGCGAGCTTCGCTCCAGCTGCCGCGGCCAGGGCCCCGGCGGGCGCGGCCAGGCGGAAGACGCGCAGGCGAAGAAGCTCTTTCGGACAGCCCGGTCCTGAGACGAGAAGCGCATCCTTGGGCTGTATGCAGAGCCGTCCAAGAGCCCTCGCCAGGGAACCGGAAGCCGCTCCCCCCGGCTCCGGGGGGAGCCCGTAGGCCTCGGGCGGGAGCGGCTGGGCCGCAACAGCCGGGGTCCGGACCGGAAGCGGGGCCGCGCATGGCGTTTCCTCGGCCGAGAGCTTGCCGGTGCGGAGCTCCTCGACGGCGAGGCGCATCTTCCGGCTGCGCTTCAAAGCCAGGCGGCTCCCCGCATCTGCAGGGGCGGCGAAGACGAGCCCTTCCTGGCAAGGGACCGCCCTGGGAGAGATCCCGGTCTCCGTCTCTGCGTAGCGGTCGAACCCCGGCTGGGGCTCCGGGTCGGCCCAGAGCCCGCGCTCGACCGGGGTCTCGAGGTCCCCGGCTTTGAAAGCAGCAGCGCTTGCGAGGACCGCGGCGCTGCAAGCCACCACCACGGGACACTGCCAGCGGTCCGCGAGGTTGAAGGCCTGAGCCGCGGCCTGGAAGGCTTCCAGCGGGGAGAGGGGCTTGAGCAGGAGGGCCGGGCAATCCGGCCCGGCGTCGAAGGACAGCGGAGAGGAGAGTTCCCCGAGCGCGAACATGACCAGCGGCGTCTCCGTCGCCGAAGCGAGGTGGAGGGCTTCGAGGGCCGAAGGAAGCCTCGGCCCCGGCAGGACCGCGGCTGCTCGGGCTCCGGCGAAGGAGGCGCCCAGGGCCAAGTGCGCGGCCTCGCGCTCCGAGCCGGCCTTGAGCAGGAGCAGGCCGGACCCCCACGCTTGAGGCGCGTCGGAGACGACGGCCAGGAGCCCGCAGCCGGCTGCGACGGCTCCGGCGGCCAGGGCGGCCTCGCCGCTGGCGAGCATGTCCTCGCTCAAGGCCTTGGGTGGCGCGCGACGACGCTCATGCGCAGGCCTCCCCGTGCCGAGAACGTCCCCGTCACCGTGGCGCGCGCCGGCCGGCACGCCCGGACCACGTCGTCGAGAATGCGGTTGACGGCGTTTTCATTGAAGATGCCGAGGTGCCGGTAGCCCAGCAGGTAGTATTTCAAGGACTTGAGCTCGAGGCAGAGCTTGTCCGGGACGTACTCGATGGCGATGGTCCCGAAGTCCGGGAGCCCCGTCTTCGGGCAGACGGAGGTGTATTCCGGGAACTCGATGCGGACCTCGTAGCCGCGGTATTGGTTCGCAAACGCGTCGATCGGCCTCATGCGCGCCTTGGTCCCCGATTCGGCCTGGGCGCAGGTGTAGCCCAGGCGGGTCGCGGTCCGGCTCTTCTTATGGGTCATTTTCCGGGCCTCCAAAGGGGGCGCGCCAGCAGGCGCGCGGAGTTGAACAGGACAGCTGCGAAAGCCGCGGCCGCCGCGGCCGCCAAGAGCGCAGGCTTCAAGGGCGCCCGCAGGTACAGGGCTCCGACCGAGACCGGGATCAGGAGCGCGTGGACCGCGAACATCCAGACGAAGTTGCGCCGGATCGCGGCCCGGACGTCGAGCGCAAGGCGCACCGCCTCGAAGAATCCCCCGAGGTCGCGCCGCTCGATCGTGAAATCCGCGGCTGCTTCGGCCAGCGCGCCCGAGCCCGCGGGGCAGAATCCGACGTCGGCTTCCCCGAGCGCCGCGCAGTCCCTCAGGCCCTCGCCCAGCACCGCGACCCGGCGGCCTTTTTCCCGCAGCCGGGCCACGAGACCGGCCTTCTCATCCTCCAGGGCCTCGGCGTAGATCTTGGGGACCCCGGCCTGCTCGGCCGTGCGGAACACCGAGGTGTTCCCGTCTCCGGAGATGAGGATCGGCTCGATGCCGGCCTGCTGGAGCCGGGCGATCTGGCCGCGGATGTCCGTCCGCAGGCGATCCGAGAACTCCGCCACGGCCGCGAAGCGGCCGTCCACCGCCACTCCGACCAGGGTCTGCGTCTGCCCCTTGAGGCGGAGCGCGTCCCCGGGCTCCAGCTCGATTCCATGATGGGCGAGCCAGTCCAGGCTGCCGACAAGGACGCGGCGCCCGTCCAGGGTGGCCGAGACTCCGCGGTTCGGGAAAACCTCGAAGGCGCGGCGCTGGGGGGCGTCGGAGGACCGGGGCTGGGCCTGCGCATACCGGCGCAGGGCTCCGGCCAGGGGATGGGCCACTCCCGCCTCCGCGGCGAGGAGAAGGCGCAGGGCTTCGCCCCTCTCCCAGCCGTTGAAGACCTGGATCCCGGAGACTTCGGGGCGGCCTTCGGTCAGGACCCCCGTCTTGTCGAAGACGACGGTGTCGGGCTTCTGGAAGCTCTCGAGCATGCGTGGGTTGCGCAGTCCGATGCCGAGGGAGGCGCCGCGCCGGCCTCCGAAATAGACCGCCAGGGGCGCGGCGAGCGCGATGGCCCAAGGGCACGCGGAGGAGAGCACGGAGAGGAACGCGGCGGCCGCGTAGAGGGAGTGGGGGTGGGGGCCCTTGAACGCGCCGATCATGGCCGCGCCGACAGCTGCGAGCAGGATGGCGGCGAAGAAGGAGCGCGCCACGGGGTCCACCGGCCTGCCGGAAGCCTGGCGCTCGGCCGCGGCCGAGCAGACCTCCTCGAAGATCCTCCTCAGGGCCGCGGCCTGCTGCAGATCCGTGACCGCGACGACGAGCCGCCCGGTCTTGTTGATCGCGCCGCCGTAGACGCGGCTGCCGCGCGACTTCTCGACGGGCTCGCTGACGCCGGTGCGCAGGGACTCATCCAGGCGGGATTCCCCCTCCACGATCTGCCCGTCGAGGGGCACCGGCTCGCCGGGACGGACCACGGCCCGGTCTCCCGGCCGGAGCTCTGAGAGGGGGATCACCGTCTCGCTGCCTCCCCGCTCCACCCGGACAAGCTTTGGGATGCGCGCCATCAGGCGGGCGAGCGTCTCCGGGCTCTTTTTCTGGAGCCGCGCCTCGATCCAGAGGCCCAGGTTCACGAGGGTTAGCATCGCGGCGAGGGACCAGAGCCGGTGCTCCCGCAGCTCCGGCGGCAGGAGCTCCGCGAGGAAAACGGCCGCGGTGCTCAGCAGGAACATGGCCCAAGCGCTCGTCGATACCAGCAGCTGGAGCCCGATCCGCCGGTCGCGCAGGCCCCGCAGGAGGCCGAGGTGGAAAGGCCAGGCGCAGTAGAACAGAAGGGGCAGGCACAGGAGCCAGGCGGTGTAGGGGGATAGGGAGAGCGGGCGCTCCAGCGCGAAAGCCGTCCAGAGAGCCGCCCCCGCCAGGATCCTCTTCTTCATGGGTTGGACCCCAGCCACGCGGATTCCAGGGCTGCGAAGCCGCTCCAGAGTCCGGGGAAGCCGCCGCGGACCGCCTCATCCACGCTCTGCCCGTCCCGCAGGGAGGCCAGGAACTGCCCGAAGCCGACCCGGCCGCCGCGCTCGATCATGAAGTATACGACGCTGGAGACCTGGGCGTACCACGCGTCGACCATGCTCCGCTCTTCGCCCAGGGGCGCCATGGAGACCATCTGGGAGAACGGGATCGCCCGCCGGCCCGGCGGCATGGCAGGCGGCTGGTCCGAGAAGGCCCGGGACTCCTCGTAGACGGCCAGCCCCTCGTTGACCCACCGCTGCTCCGGGGTCTGGCGGCCCATGTACTCGTTGAAGACCAGGTGCGTCATCTCGTGGGAGAGAACTCCGGGCAGGTGCCGCCCTTCAAAGGAAAAGATGGAGTTCCCGGAAGCCGCGCCAGCTGACCAAGAGGGCATCCCGGTCTTGCGCGCGAACTCATCCTGGCCCGCGTAGACCACGAGCAGGTAGAGTCCCTTGGGCATGAAGGAGTAGAGCCCCGTGTCCCGCATGATCCGCTCATAGGAGCGCTCGGCCAGGTCCGAGACGGCCTGGGCCCGGTCCGAGCCGTAGGCCCGCACCTCGAAATGCAGGCTCGTGACGGTCTTCGCTCCGGGGTCCAGGTCCCCGAAGGACGGGCGGCTGAAGCCGGGGCGCTCAGGCAGGGAGCCGGGCTCCAGGGGGACGCAGCCGCAAAGGAGAAGCGCAAGAAGGGCCGTCTTGGAGATTCGCATAGGTTCGCTGAAGAAACCTCATTCTATCAAATTGATAGAATCCTCCTGTGGAGTCGGCTGGCGATATCGTCGAAGTCCGGATCGAGCGGATGGCCCCGGAGGGGCAGGGGCTGGGGAGAATCGAAAGGGTTGGTCGGGTGGTCTTCGTCCGCTACGCCGCGCCCGGGGACCGCCTGCGCGTCCGCTTGGAGAGCCTCCATCCAGGGTACGCGGTGGGCCGGCTCCTGGAGGTCCTCGAGCCGGGCACTGACCGCGTGGAGCCTCCCTGCCCTCTGCATTTCAAGCCGGGGAGCCGGTCCCTCCCCTGCGGCGGCTGCGACTGGCAGCAGCTGAGCGCTCACGGCCGGCTCAAGGCCAAGCGAGCCGTGGTCCAGGACTGCCTTCGCCGCATCGGCCGTTTGGACGGAGTCGCGGTCGAGGAGACTCTCCCTTCGCCCAAAGAGGAGCGCTACCGGAACAAGGTGATCATCCCTTTCGGTCGAACCGGGGGCAAGGTCTCGGCGGGGTTCTACGCTCCGGGCTCCCATGAGATCGTGAATTTCAGCGACTGCCTGGTACAGCCCGAGCTCTCGGTGCGCATCGCGCTGAAGGTGAAGGCCCTCTGCGCGGAGCTGGGCTGGGAGCCTTACGACGCAGCGGGCCACCGGGGCTGGCTGAGGCACCTGTTCGTGCGCACCAACGAGGAGGGCCGCGCCCTCCTCGTTCTCGTGACCCAAGACGAGTCTTTCCCGATGCGCGGCAAGTTCCTCTCCGCCATCCGCTCCTCCTTCCCGGAGGTCTCCGGCATCCTCCGCAACATCCAGCCCCATCGCACCTCCGTGGTCCTCGGCAAGGCCTGGGAATCCGTCTGGGGCGAAACCGAGCTGGAAGAGCGCTTGGGGCCTCTGCGCCTGCGCGCTTGCCCGGAGGCCTTCCTGCAGGTCAACACCCCCGCCTCGGCCGCGCTCTACGGGCTGGTTTCGGATATGCTTTTCGCCGGCGGCTGGCGGCCGCGCCTGGCCGTGGACCTCTACTGCGGGGTCGGCGCGATCGCGCTCTGGATCTCCGCGCGCGCCGAGCGCGTGCTGGGCATCGAGGAGAACCGCAGGGCCGTGGAGGACGCGCGGCGCAACGCCCGGCTCAACGGCGCGGCCAACGCGGAGTTCGCGGCCGGCCGGGTCGAGACCGCGCTGGGGGTCCTGAGGAGGGAGCTCGAGCCCCTGCCTCCGGGCTCGGCCTGCGCGGTGCTCGATCCTCCTCGGGCCGGCTGCTCCGTGCCGGTGCTCAAGAGCCTGCGCTCGAGCGCCCTGCGCAGGATCGCCTACATCTCCTGCAACCCCGCGACCTTTGCGCGGGACGCCTCGCGCCTGTCAAAATCCGGCTGGAAGCTGCTCAGTGTGCGGCCGGTGGACCTTTTCCCGCAGACCTCTCACATCGAATCCGCGGGGGTGTTCGAACGTATAGGACCTTAGGCCTAGGCGGGGGTAGGCACTTTGCTCCTCAAAATCTTGGGCTGGAGGGTCTAAAATAATATCACGGATGTTGATATCAAGAAAGGTGACCGGCATGAATCCTGAGAAGACCCTGCGGTTCGCGTTCTCCATCCTCCTTGGCCTCCAGCCCCTTTTGTTTTCAGCGGCGAAGGCGTTCGCGCTCGATGATAATTCCACGGCCGCGCAGGCGCGGCTCAATGAGACGGCTGAAAAGACCCAGGCCGCCCTAGGCGCATCCACATCCGAGGGGATGTCCCAGGGGCTCTCGAACGCCATGGATGGGTCCAGGGAGAGAGGCGGCGCGGTCCTGGCCGGCCACGGAAGAGGCCATCGCGGCAGGAGAGGCCGTTTGGATCGCGAACGGGCCGCTGAAGAACAGCGTTCCAGCGATCCCGGCAGGATTCAGGCTCTGAGCGCGAAGCCGGAGCCGCCCAAGGGATCCGCGGTGAGGGACACCTCCAAAGAGGAGAACTCGGACAAGGAAAGCAAGCTCCTGACCAACCTCAAGAAGGACGCCGTCGGCGGCTTGTACGGGGCCGCGGGCTTCGGCATCCTCGGGCTCATCTTCGGGGGCCCGGCCGGCGCGATCATGGGAGCGATGATCGGGTTCGCCCTCATGGCCGCGGTCATACACCTCAACAACAATCTTTAGGATGAAGTGGGGCATCGGAACGGCAGTCGATCGTGAAGATCGACCTGGGCAGCTGGTCCCCGGGCGCGGGCTGGGATCTCGCGGCCTACGGCAAGGACTACGCGGTCTGGACGAAATGAAGCGGGGTTTGCTGACCCTAATTTTTTTCGCGGGCGTCTTGCTTCCTGCCGCTTATGCGCAGAATCAGGCTAAGAATCCCAAGAGCAAATCTTCATCCGCTGGCGAGCCGCAAGAACTGGTCAGAAGCTTAATCCTACCTGGCATTGCGGACGGCCAGACTTTGAGGGCGAAGGTTCTCGAAGCCCGCCACATCATCGTGCAACTGGATAAAGAAACGCTGGTCGAGAAGACGAAGCTTCCGGCGGTGACCGGAGTATTCGAGCCCATCCATCTGGGGCTGGCGAAGCCGGCCAAACCGGACCAATACGGCGGTGGGATGCTGCCTCGTCTGGAGTTCATCGAGAAGAACCTGGCCAAGAGCCTTCAAGACCTCGCGAAGCTGCCTTCAGCCTGCGACGCCGCGCATCAAGCCCAATGGAAGGCCGCTTCGGCGAGCCTTCAGCTCCTGCTCAAGACCATCACCCAGGCGAAGCAGGCGCGGGCGCAGGCGACGTGGACGGCCAAGG
Source organism: Elusimicrobiota bacterium (assembly GCA_016212885.1). Classification (GTDB taxonomy): domain Bacteria; phylum Elusimicrobiota; class Elusimicrobia; order UBA1565; family UBA1565; genus UBA9639. The sequence goes on from JACRDO010000105.1 coordinate 13,948, forward strand.
AATCGGACAAACTGATACAGGCCGCCCTGCCGCGTCTGCGCGGCGCAAACGACAAGGCATCTGTCCAGGAACTGGAGAGCTACAACAAGAAGCTGCAAGAGGGCCTTTGGGCTACCGCAAAGGCTCTGGGCAAGGGG
>JACRDO010000103.1 GCA_016212885.1 Elusimicrobiota bacterium
CGGCTCGGCGAAGCCGCCTACAACGCCAAGGATTGGGGCCCCGCGATCGAGGAATGGCGGAAGGTCGAGAAGGATTACGGCAGGGAATACGGCAAGACCTACATCGTGCCGGAATCCTGGATGGGCATCATCTTCGCGAACCTCGCCCTCGAGCAGTTCAGCCAGGCCGAGGCGAACCTTTTCCTGCTCGGGGAGACTTATCCGAACTACCTCAAGGTCCCGGAGGTTCTCTACGCCCAGGGCATCGTGAACCTCCACAAGCCCGATTACCCGAGCGCCGAGCGCGCGCTGAGGCTCGTGCATACCCCGGAGGCCCTCTTCTACCTCGGCAAGACCTACCTGCTTTCAAAGCGCCCCTTCCTGGCCGCAGCCACCTTTGAGCAGCTCATCCGGGAGTTCCCGGATTCCGTGCTCAAGGAAGAAACGGAGTTCTTCATCGGCGACTCCTTCTTCCTGGCCAAGGACTTCGACGGGGCGATCACGAAATACCAGCGCTTCCTGGCGCAGTATCCCGACTCGCAGCTCAAGGTCTCGGCCGTCTTCCGCATCGGCTCCTCCCACTTCCAGAAGCGCAACTTCATCGAGGCCCGGGCCCACTTCCAGTCCGTCATCGACCGCTATCCGCGGGACTTCTTCGCTCCCCTGGCGCAGTACTTCATCGCCGAATCCTACCTCACCGCGGACCAGTTCCGAGAGGCGCTCTTCGCCTATACCAACGTCATCACCAAGTATCCCGAGACCATCAAGATCTCGCCGCTGGCGCACTACAAGCTGGCGTGGTCCCAGTACCAGGTCGGGGACTGGATGCAGACCGCCCAAACCTGCCGGAACTTCCTCCAGCTTTACCCGACGAACTCGCTCGCGAAGAACATCTACCTGATCCTCGGCAACTCGCTGCTCCAGCTCAAGCAGTACAACGAAGGGATCACGGCGTTCATGCGCATCATCGACCTCGCCCCGACCTCGGACGTCGCGGAGCAGGCCCTTTTGACCATCCTCCAGACGCAGTACCAGCAGAAGCACTTCAACTCGATCCTGACCTCGTACCAGTTCATCTTCCGGCACCTGCCCCCGTCCCAGTCGAAGTGGCGGCCCATGAGCAACCTCTACGCCGCGGAGGCCTACCTCGAAATGGGCCGCGTCGAGGAGGCGAAGGCCATCTATGAGATGATCCTCAAGGTGTATCCAAACGACGCCGCGGCATTCTACGCCCAGGACGGGCTCGCCTGGGCCTACTCCTTCCTCGGAGACGACGCGAAGGCGCTGGAGGAGCGCAGGAAGCTCAAAGACATGCTGCAGCTCGCCAGATCCTCGGCCACCTTCTCGGGCCGCAACGAGCTGGGCATCGCCGACAGCATGTACAACCAGAAGGAGTTCGAGGAGGCCCAGGACCTCTACGCGAAATTCGTCCGCGAGAACCCCAAGGCCCCCGAGGCCCCGCTGGCCCTCTACCAGGCCGGCATGAGCCTCTACCACCTGCGCTACTACACCGACGCCATCGAGAAGTGGCGCCAGCTGCGCGAGCAGTACCCCGAAGCCCCCGAGACCCCCAAAGCCGAGTACCAGATCGCCGACACGCTCTACCGCCAGCAGAAATACGCGGAGTCCGTCGCCGCCTACAAGCGCATCGTCGAAAAATACCCGCGGTCCAAGGAGCTGCCCTTCGCATACCTGCGCATCGCCCAGGCCCATTTCTACGCGGGTGAGGACGCGGCCGCGGTCCAGCAATGCCAGGCCCTGCTCGCCCGGTTCGCCTCCTCGCCGGAGGCAGCTGACGGCCTCGACCTCATGGAGCTGGTCTTCGACCGGGCGCCCTCCTTCGACTTCAAGCGGGCCCTCGGCGCGGTCGTGGAGGGCGCGCCGCACACGCCGGCGGGCGGCGACGCGCAGTTCCGCATCGCCCGCCGCTTCTTCGAGGCCAAGAAGTTCGCCGACGCCGCTGCGGAATTCCAGAAGTTCAGCGTGGACTACACGGGCAGCCCCCAGCTCAAGAAGGCCCAGTTCCTCCTGGCTGAGTCCTACTTCAACGCGGGCAAGTACGGCGACTCGGTCTTCGCCTTCCAGCGGTTCCTGGACAATTTCCCGAAGAACGAGGACACCGCGCTGGCGGTCTTCCACCTCGCGAGCGCCCACTACGGCATGAAGGACTACGAGCCGGCCGCCCAGCACTACCAGCGCCTGCTCGACGAGTACCCCGACTCCGAGTACGCCAAGCCGGCCCAGTACAACCTCGCCCTGTCTTATAAGGCCACCGGCAAGCTCGACCGCGCGCAGGAGGCCTTCGCCCGCTACGCCAACCAGGCCGGCGCCAAGGACGAGAGCGGCAGGGGCGCCCTGTGGGAGGTCTTCGGCCTGATGAAGGACCAGAAGAAGTACACCGATGCCCTGACGACCCTCGACCGCCTCACCGGCGAGGACTCAGACCCCGAGACCTCCATCGAGGCCGTGTACCACAAAGGGGAGGTCCTCATCCTCATGAACCAGAAGGACGAGGCGGTCCGGACCTGGGAGACCCTCGTCGCCAAGGATCCCAAGAACAGCAGCTACCGCCTGCAGGGCCTCATCGAGCTCGGCAAGGTCTACGAGGACGCGCAGGACTACGGGAAGGCCATCTCCATCTACGAGGACCTGGCCCGCAACGCCCCGGCCGCGCAGACGGCGAAGGCCGCCCGCGAGCGCGCGGAGGGCTTAAAGCGCCTGCAGAACGGCAAGGGAGGCGGGGCCGCTCCTCCCAAACGGGCCCCGGCCCCGAGACCCCGGTGGAGGGCAAGACCCAGGTCATGCCCACGGATGAGGAGGGGGAGAAGCCTCCCCAGGCCCAGCCGCCCGCTCCGGCTCAGCCGGCCAAGGAGAAGGCCCCGAAGCAGAAGAAGACGAAGAAGATCAATCTGCCCGGTACAAATTAGGAGACCCTATGCCGGATATCAGCTTCATCGGCGTATTCAAAGAGAGCTTCACGCTCGTCATCCTTTTCTTCTGCTCGATGATCTCCATCGCCTTCACCATCGAGCGCTGGTGGTACTTCCGGAAAGCCGACATCAACGGGGACGCGCTGCTGGCCGGCCTGCGCAAATCGCTCCAGGACGGCAAGGAGAAGGAAGCCCTGGCCTCGCTCTCCAAGAACCCCTCTCCTGTCGCGCAGGTAGTCCACTACGCCCTCCTCAACCGCGGCCACTCCAGGGCCGACCTCGAGGAGCTGCTCGCCACCAAGAGACTGGAGGAGCGCGTGAAGATGGAGCGCTACCTGAGCGTGCTCGGGACCATGGGCAACACCGCCCCCTTCATCGGGCTCTTCGGCACGGTGGTGGGCATCATCAAGGCCTTCCAGGACCTGGCCCTCTCGGGCCAAGGGGGGCCGGCTGTGGTGGCCAAGGGCATCGCGGAGGCCCTCGTCGCCACCGCAGGAGGCATGGCCGTGGCCATCCCAGCTGTCATCATCTACAACTACTTCATGCGGAAGGTGAAGACGATCTCGGTCACGACGGAGGTCGTCTCCTCGCGCCTCCTCGTCATGCTGGGGGTCAAGTAGCCCCGCGGGCCTATGGCCTCAAACCCCGCCCAGCGCGACGACGAGCCGATCACCAGCATCAACATCACGCCTCTTGTGGACGTGAGCCTGGTGCTCGTCATCATCTTCATGGCCATCGCCCCCTTCGCCATCCAGGCGGGGATCAAGGTCCTCGAATCGCGGGCCAGCGCAGCTGTCGGCAAGGTCTCCGCTTCCGAGAACGTTTCGATCAAGCTCAGCAAGGACGGGAAGCTGACCATCAACGGAAAGGTCGGCGACTTCGCGACGCTGTTCGTCCGCGTGCAGGCCGCGCTGACGCTGAGCAAGGACAAGATGGTCATCGTGTCGGCCGACGACGAGAACAAGGTCGGAGAGGTGGTCGATATCCTGGATGCCGCCAAGCAGGCCGGGGCCATGAAGATCGCGATCCTGCGCGAGGCGGCGCCCAAGGAGGCGCCGTCCTCGGAGGGCGGTCGTTCTCCTCTCCCGGAGAGGGCGCCGGCCAAGCCCGCGGCGCCGGAGGGTGCATGAGACGCGACGACGACCGCTTCGCGGCCTTCGAAGAGGAGCTGATGGTCGGGATCAACGTGACCCCGCTCGTGGACGTGTGCCTGGTGCTCGTCATCATCTTCATGGTCACGGCGCCCCTCTTGACCCGGCCGGCTTTCGAGGTGAAGCTTCCAGCTGCCCGGACCCAGGAGGGCGAGGAGAAGGACAAGATCTCGATCTCCCTGGGCACGGAGGGCCGCATGGCGGTCGACTCGGCCCAGGCCCCGACGATCGCGAAGCTCAAGAGGCTCCTGGCCTACAAGCTGGCCGCCAGCGAATCCAGGCTCGTCGTCATCCGGGCCGACAAGGACGCGACCCACGGCCGGCTGACGGAGGTCATGGCAGCTGCCAAGGACGCCGGGGCGAGGTCCATCACGATCGCGACGGAACGAAGGAAGCAGTGAGGGTGTCAAACTAAGGGCTGGAAATGGAAGCCAGGCTGCCGGTCTCCGTCATCACCTCGTTCGCCCTCCACGCCGGGGGGCTGGCCGGCTATCTGCTCATCAGCCAGGCGTCCAGAACGGTCGACACCCGGTTCATCGATAACGTGGACCTCATCATGGCCGCTCCGCAGATGCCGAGACCGGCCGCCCCGAAGCCCCTGCAGCCGCCCTCGCTCAAGGACTTCTTGAAGCTCGCCCTTCCGGCAATCCCGAAGCCTCCTGCGCCGAGCGCCCCGCTGGAGGTGAAGGCCCCGGAGATCGCGCGCAAGCTCATGGACATCAACCAACCCAAGCTCGACGACCGTGGCAAGCTCAAGAGGTCCGAGACCCTCGAAGGGCTCGACCTCGGACACAGGCGCGAGAGCCTTGCGAAGATCGACTTGGGGGCCCTGCGCGAGGCCAAGGCGCCGATCGATGCTCTCCCGAAGCTCGAGGAGGTCGGGGTCCGGCGCGCCTCCAAGAAGGCGGTCGAGATGGCGGCGCTCGCCGATGAGCGCAGCCGGGAGGCGCCGCAGGCCCTCGCGGCCCTTCCGAGCCCGGCGCTCAGGAGCTCCAAGGCGCTCTCAGCCGCCCCGCTCTTGGCTCCCGAGGCCCCGCGCGGAGAGGGCGGCGGCTCAAGCCGCATCGCGCAAGCCCTTGCGGCCAGGGAGGAGCAGCCGCCGGCCCTGCAGCCCCGGGCTTTGCCCGCGATCCCGAAGCAGGGCGCCATCGAGCGCTCCGCGATCGCGCCGCGCAGGCAGGCGGAGGGCCTTCAGGCCGCCCCCAAGAAAGGCGTGGAGATCGAAGGGCCCCTGCGCGACCGGCAGGTCGTCGCGTCGAGCATCCCCCCATTCCCCCAGTGGGCGAAGGACCAGGGCCTCGTGGAGGCCGACGTCGCGATCCGCTTCTACGTCGATTTCTCGGGGCGGGTGCTCGAGAACATTCGCGTCGAGAAGACCTCCGGCTTCGGGCGCCTCGACCGCCTGGTCATCGAGCATCTCAAGGCCTGGCGGTTCGCGCCCGTGGACCCTTCGGCCGGGAACCAATGGGGGGTCATCACCTTCAGGTTCGTAGCGGAGTAGCCAAATGAATAGGAACCTCAGATTTTCTTTCGCATCCCTGCTGGCCGCGGCGTTCCTTGCGGCGCACGTTTCGCCGGCCGGCGCGATCTTCGGAATCGGAGTAAAGAAGAAGACCGAACCTCCCAAGGCGCAGAGCCGGGATGACGCCCTGCCGGGGCTCGTGCAGGGCCCGGACCAGGCCCTGCCCAAGATGGCCGCGGAGGCCGAGAAGGAGCGCTCCCAGGACGCCCCGCCGGCCGAGCAGAAGCCGGAAAGCCAGGCGTCAGCCGAGACCAAGGTTTCAGAGTCGGAGACCGCGGTCGGCGCCAATCCTTCTCCGGTCATGGGGGGCGCCATGCCGCAGGAGGTCGTCATCAAGACCGAGGCTGGGGGGAAGCTCAAAGCCAAGAAGTCGCCGCTGCAGATCCAGGTCGATCCCTTCGAGTCCATCCGGGACTCGATCCGTCCCGACCAGCAGCTGCTGCTCGCCGAGTCCCCCTTGACCGTGGTCTGGCGCCGCACCCATCCCGAGTTCCTGCGCAATGCCCGCGTCATCGCGCCCTGGCGCAGCGCCTTCAGCGAGCGGCCCGGCATGGTCTTCCGCCCGCGCGACATGCTCGGGGAGGTGCTCGGCCGCAGGATCGACCCCAAGGAAGCCAAGGGCTACCAGTGGAGCCTGACGATCGTCGACGAGGAGGGGAAGGTCTTCCAGCAATTCGACGGCTCAAGCAATCCACCAGAGGAGCTCATCTGGGAAGGCCAGAACGAACAGGACGAATGGATCAAGGCGGGGAAGGCCTACTCTTCGGTCTATATGTTCACCGATCCGGCCGGCACGCCGTACACGCGCCCGGGCAGGCCCATCAAGCACAGCGCCTTCCTCCACCAGGAGAGGACGGGCCTGCACATCAGCATCGACTCGACGGCCCTCTTCGGGCCGAACAAGGAGTCCGCTCAGCTCGTGGGCGACGGCCAAGGGATGCTGCGCGCTGCGGCCGACCTGATCAAGCGCCGCTATCCGGGCGTGCCGCTCCGGGTGGAAGCCTTCGCCTCCACCAAGGAGCTGGGCGAGCGGCAGGCGCAGACGGCCCAGGAGTATCTCGTCAAGGAGCTCATGCTCATGCCGCAGGACATCTCCGCGGAAGCCGACAAGGCCGGCTTCTCGGACCAGCGCCTCGAGATCATCATGCTCAATCGCTGATGCTGAAGGACGCCTACGCAGGCTACTACCGCAGGCAGGGCCGCACCTTCGACCAACTCTGGCAATCCGTCAAGCGCCAAGCCGACCGCCTTGGAGATATAGTGTCGATCTACCCGCCGGCCGCCCTTCCCATGGGCGCTTACCGGACCGTGCGGAGAGCGATCGGCCAGGGGGAAAGCAGCCTGAAGAAGGAGCTTTCCCAAGAGGACGAGGTCGCGGCCGAGGTGAATCAGGACATCCGGCTTGCGATCCGGAAGGCGGCGGAAGAGAACCGGATCCAGCTCATCTACGACTCCTCTTCCGGCAATCCGCTGTTCGTGGACCGGCTTTGGGATATGACCGCCGCCTGAGAAGACCCCTTAAGGCTTCGCGACTAGGCCGCCGTTCTTTCCGTTCGCCGCCGGGCTCGGCTGAGCTGGGGCAGGCGACCGAGCGCTATCGCGAGGAAGTGTGACCGAGCCCTCCGGCGAGGAAATGCCGCTTCCGGACGCCGTCGGAGGGCGGCCCGCATCCGAGGCCATAGGGGCGGCCGCGCTCTGGGAAGCGCCGTCCCCGGAGCGCGCCGTCGCACCTTTCGCGGAGGGGGCGGCCTGCGGAGCCTGGGCCGGGCCGTTTAGGGTCGAGTCGATGTAGGTGTACTCCCGCATCACCGCTTCGTACTGGTTCATCATGTCCACGCCCTCGCGCGGCTTGATGGCGCCCGCCTTGACCTGGGATTCGATGGCGAGCTTCACCATCTTCTCCAGCTCGAAGACGCTGTACTGGATGCCGGCCAGCACGTCGCGCACGGTCTGGCCGTGGATGACCTCCTCGAGGTAGTAGCCGCCCGGCTCCTCCTCGTCCTCGAAGACGTGCACCTCGTTGACCCTGCCGAAGAGGTTGTGGATGTCGCCCATGGTCGCCTGGTAGGCGCCCATCAGGAAGATGCCGACGTAGTAGGGGTCGCCGTTCTTCTCCGCGTGCATCGGGAGCAGGCCGCCCGCTTTCCGGTGGGAGACGAACTGGGCGATCTTCCCGTCTGAGTCGCAGGTGATGTCCACGATGGCGGTCCGCCTGGAGGGCTCCTCGTCTAAGCGGTGGATCGGCATGATGGGGAAGAGATGCCCAACGGCCCAGCTGTCCGGCAGGGACTGGAAGAGCGAGAAGTTGAAGAGGCTCTGGTCTCCCAGGTTCCTCGCCATCTCGACCACGTCGTCGGGCGGGTCCTTGACCCTGGACGCCTGCCTGGCGATCTCGATGCGCAGCTTCCAATAGAGGTTCTCGACCTTGGCCTTGTCATCGAGGCTCAGGTAGCCGAACTTGAAGAGGGACTGGGACTCCTGCTTGAGCTGCATCCCGTCGTGGTAGGCCTCGGCGAGATCGTTGGGGTCGATGGAGCGCATCACCTCGCGCATCTCCTGGACCGCCTTGTGCTCGTCCGGAGATTCGTTGAGCTCCAGCGGGGAGGCCCCTCCCTCGATGCTGCCGATCATGCTCATGACCAGCATGGAGTGGTGCGCCACGAGCGAGCGGCCGGACTCGGTGACGATGTTCGGCTCGGGGACGGCCTCCTGGCGGCAAACGTCTTGGATCGTGGAGACGAGGTCGTCGATGTACTCGCGCAGGGTGTAGTTGACCGAGGCGTCGCTCGCCGAATGGGTGCCGTCGTAGTCCACGCCCAGGCCGCCCCCGCAGTCCAGGTACATCAGAGGCACTCCCATCTTGCGCAGCTTCCCGTAGATGCGCGCGGACTCCTTGACCGCGTCCTTGATCGTGCGGATGTCCGTGATCTGAGAGCCGTTGTGGAAGTGGAGCAGCGCCAGGCACTCCAGCATGCCCGCGGCGCGGATCTGCTGGATCGCGTAGAGTATCTCGGCGGTGGTCAGGCCGAACTTGGCCGCCTCGCCAGAGGAGGTGCGCCATTTGCCGGCGCTCTCGGTCTGGAGCTTCACCCTCATGCCGATCATGGGCCGGACCCCGTACTCGCTGGCCGCGCGCAGGAGCAGGTCGATCTCGCCCAGCTTCTCGATGACGACCACGACCTTCTTGCCGAGCTTGACCCCCAGCATCGCCAGGCGCATCATCGACTCGTCTTTGTAGCCGTTGACAATGGTGAGCGCTTCGGAGGAGTTCATCGCGAGCACGGCGAGGAGCTCGCCCTTGCTCCCAGCCTCCAGCCCGAACTGGTAGGGCTCGCCGGCGTCGAGGATCTCCTCGACGACCTCCCGGAGCTGGTTGACCTTGATCGGGTAGACGCCCAGGTAGCGGCCCTGGTACTTGTGGTCGCGGATGGACTTCTGGAACAGCTCGTTCTGCTGCCGGACCCGGTGGCGCAGGATGTCCTGGAAGCGGAAGAGGACGGGCAGCTTGATCCCGCGGGAAAGCACGTCCTCGACGACGCGGACGATCTCGATGTCCTGGTTCGGGCCGCGGTGGAGCTGGACCACCAGGTTGCCCTTCTTGTTGATGTCGAAGTACTTCTGCCCCCAGCCCTTCAGGTTGTAGAGCTTTTCGGAGTCCTCGATCGTCCAAGATCTGTCCATGTACGTAGCGGCCGCCTGCCCCCGGCTCGGCGCACAACCGGCTGGCGGAATAGATGATAGCGTAAAGGCGGCGCGGTTGCCATAGGACCTGTTTAGAAAATTGTGATTCAGAACAATATGGGGGTGGCGCCTTGCGAAAAAATCTTGCACGTGTCACGTGTCATTGACAATCACGAAACCGCAGCATATACTATGGTTGTGAGAGCCAGTCGAATACATGAACCTGCCTCCGTCTACGCTCGTCCGACCAGAGAATCGCAGAAAGCGAGGACGAAGAATGGGCGTCGAGCTAACTTATTGCAGATGGACGCTGGACACACGTGAATATGTGATCTCACTGGAGTTCGAAGACGATAAGCTGACCAAGATTAGAGTGGCGGACTGGAAGAAGATCCCAAGCTTGGCTGAGTAGGCTCTAAGGCCCCGATTCGTAACCCCAAAATATCCCGCTTGAGCTTGTTGGTCACCCGTTTTTTTAATTGCTAGAATCGGATGGCCGTCACCTTTAAGGAGGCTTCAACATGGCGATCAAAATTGGCATCAACGGTTTCGGACGCATCGGACGGCTCATGGTCCGCGCGGGCATCAAGAACCCGGACATCGAGTTCACGGCGATCAACGACCTCTTCGGCCCCGACACGCTCGCCCACCTCTTCAAGTACGACTCCACCTTCGGCGCCTACCCCGGGACGGTGGAGGCCCAGGGACCTGCCATCGTCATCGACGGCAAGAAGATCGAGATCACGGCCGAGAAGGAGCCCGCGAACCTGCCGTGGAAGAAGCTCGGGGTGGATGTCGTCATCGAGTCCACCGGCAAGTTCACCGAGGCGGAGAAGGCGAAGGCCCACCTCGCCGCCGGCGCCAAGAAGGTCATCATCTCGGCCCCGGCCAAGGGCGAGGACCTCACCATGTGCATGGGCATCAACGAGGACATGTACGACCCGGACAAGCACCACGTCCTCTCCAACGCCTCCTGCACGACGAACTGCCTGGCTCCGCTCGTGAAGGTCCTGCATCAGAAGTGGGGCGTCAAGAGCGGCTTGATGACCACCATCCACTCCTACACCAACGACCAGGTCATCCTCGACTTCCCGCACAAAAAGGACCTGCGCCGCGCCCGCGCGGCCGGCCAGAGCATGATCCCCACCTCCACCGGCGCCGCCAAGGCCATCGGCCTCGTCATGCCCGAGATGAAGGGCAGGATGACCGGGGTCGCGATCCGCGTCCCCACGCCGGACGTCTCCCTCGTGGACCTCGCCGCGATCCTCGAGAAGCCCGCGGCCAAGGAGGAGATCAACGCCGCCTTCAAGGAAGCCGCCTCCTCCGGGAAGCTCAAGGGCTATCTGGTCTACAACGACGCGCCGCTCGTCTCCAAGGACTTCACCGGCAACCCGGCCTCCTGCATCTTCGACTCCACCATGACCGATGTCAGCGGAAGCCTCGTGAAGGTCTTCGGCTGGTACGACAACGAGTGGGGCTACTCGATGCGGCTGGTGGACATGACGGCCTTCATCGCCGGGAAGATGAAGGTGGCGGCCTAAGCCCGACGCGCAACCCGACGCGAAGGGAGGATCCGAGCACATGGAAGACAAGGCTCTCAAGGTGAGGCGGCTTCAGGAGATGGACGTCCAGGGCAAGCGCGTGCTCGTGCGCGTGGACTACAACGTGCCCCTCAAGGGCGAGAAGGTCTTAGACAACACCCGCATCCGAGAGACCCTCCCGACGCTCAAGCGCCTCATCGAGGCCGAGGCGAAGATCGTCCTGATCGCGCACCTCGGACGGCCGAAGGGCAAGCCGGAGGGCAAGCACAGCCTCAAGCCGGTGGCCGCGGAGCTGGAGAAGCTCTCGAAGTACAAGGTCAACTTCGCGGCGGACTGCATCGGCGAGGCGGCCGATTCCGTGGTGTCGAAGCTCTCGGGCGGAGAGATCGCCCTGCTCGAGAACCTGCGCTTCCACCCCGAAGAGGAGAAGAACGACGCGGGCTTCGCCAAGCAGCTCGCCAAGCACGGCGAGCTCTTCATCCAGGAAGCGTTCGGCGCCATCCACCGCGCGCACGCCTCAACGACCGGCGTGGCGAAGTTCCTGCCGGGCTGCATCGGCCTGCTGGTGCAGAAGGAGCTCGAATTCCTGGACCGGGTCATCAACAACCCTCAGAGGCCCTTCCTGGCCATCCTGGGCGGCGCGAAGGTCTCCGACAAGATCGGCGTGACCCTGCGCCTGCTCGACCGCGTCGACGGCATGCTCATCGGCGGGGCGATGTGCTACACCTTCCTGCAGGCGCAGGGGGTGTCCATCGGCAAGTCGCTCTTGGAGGCTGAGCGGGTGGAGGACGCCAAGCGCATCATCGAGAAGGCCTACTCCAAGGAGGTCGAGCTGCTCCTGCCCGCCGACCACCTGGCCGTCAAGGAGATCAAGGAGGACGCCTCCACGCAGCTCAGCCAGGGCATGGCCGTGCCGGAAGGCTGGATCGGGGTCGACATCGGGCCGCGGAGCATCGAGATCTTCCAGGAGAAGATCGCGGCGGCGAAGACCATCTTCTGGAACGGCCCGATGGGCATCTTCGAGATGAAGCCCTTCTCCAAGGGGAGCTTCGCCGTCGCCAAGGCGATGGCCGAGGCCACGGCGAAGGGGGCCGTCACCATCGTGGGCGGCGGCGACAGCCTGGCCGTGCTGGGCCAGGCGGGACTCTCGGGCAAGATGTCGCACTGCTCGACAGGGGGCGGCGCGAGCCTGGAGTTCCTCGAGGGCAAGCTGCTGCCCGGGCTGGCTGCGCTCTCCAAAGAACAGCCCTGAGAGCGCCAATTTAGGTATAATTTGCCCCTATGTACGGGTTCCTGCTCGCGATCCATCTGACCGTCTGCATCCTGATGATCCTCATCATCCTCCTGCAGGCGGGCCGGGGGGCGGGCCTGTCGGTCTTCGGAAGCAGCGGAGAAGCCGTCTTCGCCTCCCCTTCGGGCTCGTCCTTCCTGAAGAAGTTCACGGCGATACTGGCCGCCACCTTCGCGGTGACATCGCTGATGCTCACGCTGCTCTCGGGCCGGTTCGGCAACCGGAGCGTGACGCGCGGGCCCGTCCGCCTGCCGGCCTCCATACCGGGCCAACAGCAGCCGGGTCCCGCACCCGGCTCAAAAGCGCCGGCCGCGGCCCAGCCTTCGGCGAAGCAGGAGCCGCCGATAGTCGAGAAGCAGGAGGCTCCCAAGCCGGAGAAGAAGTAGTCCCAAACGCGCGGGTGGCGGAACTGGCAGACGCGTACGTTTGAGGGGCGTATGGGGAAACCCGTGTGGGTTCAAGTCCCACCCCGCGCAAAAACTTAGCAAAGATAAGGATAATCCGAGAGCCGCCGGCCTCCGAACGAGGTCGGCGCCTTCGCGTTATGGGGCGCCATGGGAGCACGGATCAATGTTTCGCCTTGGCGAGCAAGGGCTCCAAGGCCAAGCACGTGCCTATCAACTTGCCGTCTACGAGAACAGCATATTGATCGGCGGCGCGGTCGAGTTTCAGCTTGAGATAAGCCTGAAGATTATGGAAATTATCTTGTGTGGTAAAAGGCAATGACCAATTCCTTCACAAGGCAGCGGAGATCTGCCGAGCGCCGGCATTCGTGAATCTGAGCGCCATGCATGTTGGTTAAGCGATTGATGACGGCCTTGCGATTACGCGCGATAGCGCGCACGGGGCGTCCTGTGCCCATCGCGACGCCGAGCTACAACAGTACGTTTCAGTTGACGTCGTCGTCAGCGCCGTTTGGGACGGAAAGATCGAAGATGGCAAGGTCGCAAATTTCGAAGAATTTTATTAGTTTGGCCGGTCGAACCGGGACTAGGCGGGGCACTTCACGCCGCCGCCGGAATCGACACGTTCATCTGGCGACGGGCCAAAATATGGGTGGGAATGTTCCTCTGTATCCGCCCGGGCTGCTCGCTCAGACGGGGGACGGTATAGCGTTTGTTCTCGGACTTCGTCCATCCGAGTTCGTGCAGCGCCTTGTCAAGCGTGCCCATCTCGACGAGCTCGGTGAAGAACAGCTGGACGGCGTGGCCGAGGCGCCGGACGGCCTCGGATTGGTTCCGGCCGCAGGAGCCCAGGTTCAGGGCGGGAGTATAGGCCACGATCATGCCGTCTTCCCTGATCAGAATTACGGGCAACGCTACCTTGCACTCGAAGCGTATTTCTGGCATGGGGAGGTTCAATCCTCCGTCCATAGTATAGAGTCTTGCCTTGGGGGCGTCAATACCACGCGCTTCGCCTATCCCCGCTCCGTCAAGAAGACTCCGGAGAGGACCATCACCGACCCCGCGGCCAGGCCCCAGCCGACCTGTTCGCCGAGGAAGAGCCAAGCCGCGGCGTAGGTCATCGGAGGGATGGCGTAGAGATAGACCCCCACCTTCTGCGATTCTGTCCGCTCCAGCGCGCGGAAGTAGAGCAGGGTCGCGGCGAAGGAACAGGTCAAGCCCAGGAAGCCTATCGCAAGCCAGGACATCCAGGAGATGGCTCCAAGCGTCGCGCCGCGCCAGCGCAGCTCCGCCCAAGCGACGGGCAGCATGGTGACGGCGCCCAGGATCGTCGCGGCGCCGGTGACGGCCAGCGCTCCCAATTCTTCGCTCAGCTTCTTTCCGCAGACGGTGAACAAGGCCCAGAGGAAGATGCTCGCGAACACGAGCAGGTCGCCTGCGAGGTGCGAGCGGAGCTCGGCGCAGAGGAGCGCGCCCGGTCCCATGGAAAGGATCACCCCGGCGCAAGCCAGCAGGATGCCCAGGACCTTGCGGCCGCTCAAGCGCTCTCCCAAGAAGAACGCGGCGATGAGAGCGATGCAGACGGGACAGGTGACCGCGTAGAGGGAGGCGTTTGAAGCGCTGGTGAACTGCAGGCCCGCGGTCTGTGTTCCGTAGTGGAGGCTCGTCCCGGCGAGGCTTAAGGCGAAGAGTTGCCAGAGGAGCCGGGGGCTCCAGGCGAACGCCGGCCAGCCGCGCAGCGCGAACCAGGCGATGAAGCAAAGCGCGGAGAGGACGAGCCGGAGGGCCGCGACGCTCAGCGGCGGGGCGGTTTCGAGAGCGACCTTGCTCGCGATGAAAGAGAGCGCCCAGAGAGCGCAGGCGGCCCAAAGGCCCGGCCGCCGCATCCTAGAGCGGCTTCGCGGCCCACTGGGCCGGCATGTCGGGCTTGCGGGTGAGCGCTCTCATGCGGAATGGGCTGGCGAGCAGCCGGAGGATATCGGTCAGCTTCATGTAGCGCGAAAGGGTGCGCAGGAGCCGGAGTGTGCGCAGCGGCCGCCAGATGAGCCTGCGCGCGAAGAGCAGGGCGTAGCCCTTCATCCGCGCGCGGTTGACCGCGGCGCTGGGCAGGGCCGTGGGGTCGATGTCGGAGCATTTGAACCATTTGTGCCAGTCCAGCGCGTCGTTGATGATGCCGCGGCCCACGTATTCCTGCCACAGAGGCGTTCCCCGGTAGGCGCAGAGACGGTTGAAGCCGAAAGTGTCGAGGCCCAGGCGGGCCGCGAAGTGGAAGCTCTGAAGGATGTCCTTCTCGGTTTCTCCAGGGGAGCCGATCACGAAGAAGCCGTGCACCCGGGCTATGCCGTTGCGCTTGGACTCGGCCACCGCGTGCTCCACCTGGGCGAGGGTCTGGCGCTTGCGGAGACGGTCGAGGACCTTCTGGCAGCCCGACTCGACGCCGAAGGCGAGGAAATCGCAGCGGGCCTTTTTCATGATCGGCAGCTGGTCCACGGCGGCCGAATCCACCCGGCCTTCGCAGCCCCAATGGAACCTGAGCCCGCGTTCGATGATGCCGTCGCAGATCTCGCTGATGCGCCGGCGCTGGAGCATGAAATGGTCGTCCGTCAGGTAGATGGAGCGGTAGCCCGCGGCGTCGAGCTCTTCCATCTCCCGCAGCACATGGCCCGCGGAGCGGGCGCGCCACTTGCCCTGCGAGATGGAGGGGATGTCGCAGTAGATGCAGGAGAAGGGACAGCCGCGGGAAGTCTGTACGGTGCAGAACCTGTCCAGCGAGAGGACCGCCGGAACGTCCAAGGGGAGGGATTCGATGTAGTCTATGGGCAGGGAGGTCCGGTCCGGAAAGGGATAGGCGTCGAGGTCTTTGATCAGGGGACGCGCGGGATTGCGGACCACCTCTGCGTTCCTGCGCCACACAAGGCCCGCCACGGAGCCGAGGTCCCCGAGGCGGCTCAGGTATTCGGGAAGGAGGTCTTCTCCCTCGCCCACTCCCACGCTGTCGATGCAAGGGCAGTCGCGCAGGATGTGGTCCGCGCTCATGGAGGCGAAAGGCCCCCCGATGATGATCGGCACTTGGGGCGCCCTGCTCTTGATGAGCTCGGCCAGCCTCCGCATGGACGGGTAGGTGGTCGCGGAGATGAACGAGAGGCCGACGGCGTCCGGGGGCTTGGCCGCGGCGGCGTCCGCGACGTGCTCCGCCTTCATCCGCGGATGGCAGGTGTCGAAGAGCTGCACGTGGTGGCCAGCCCGGCGAAGGACCGGAGCGAGGGTCTGGATGCCCAGAGGGGGAAAAGCCATGACCTTGAACCGATGGCCGTTTGGAGAAGCTTGGACGAGGGTTTCCGGAAGCGGCCGGCAGAAGTCTTGGTCCCGAACGTCTACGAGGAAGATGTTCAAGAAAGAGTATTATACCAACTTATCGCTTCGGCGGGGGGAGGAACAAAAGCCGGAAGACCCTCTGGAAGGGCCTCCCGGCTTTCTCTTGAGAACGGTCTAAGGGCCTACTTGCTGATGACGCAGGCCTGCTCGGTCCACCACTCCTTCTTCCAACTCTTGTTCCACCAGGACCGCATGGGCACCAGGGTCTCGGTCTGCCAGCCGGCCTTGTTCATCTCGGCCACATCGTTGCAGACCTGCTCCCAGTCGCAGCCGCCCGCCCACGTCAGGTAGTCCCAGTCGCCCGGAACCGAGGCGACGCTGGTGACCCAGTCCCACTTCTTGAGGTTCTTCATTTCGCCGTTGAGGTGCGGCGAGCGCATGAACACCCAGGCCCCGACCGGCCACTCCCACCACCACTTCCCGTTCTTCATGCCTTTGTAGACGAAATGAGTCGAGGTGGCCGCGACGCCCTTCATGCCCCGTATCTCGACGACCTTGCCGTAGAGCTCCTCCCAGTTGCGCGCGTCGAGCCATACCACGAGGCCCCACTTCCCGGTCACCATCCACGCGCCGATGGTCTGCGGCCAAGACTGCACCTTCTTCCAGACGGCCTCGCCGGTCTTCCAATCCGACTGGATGAGAAGATAAGCCGAGCGCTGGTCCCATTCATTCCATGCCATGTTCTCCGCCTCCCGTATGAGTCCTGAAGCCATTAGACACGTTTGCAGCGGAGCCGTCAAGCGGACCCCCGCCCGTCAACGGCTCTTCATCAGCCGGCGCCTCTGCGACGGAAGGAAGCGCCGCCACAGCCGGCCCTTAAGCCGCTTCCTGGCCCCGGCAGGATCGAGCCCGCCCGCGGCGAAGGCGCAGAGCAACTCCACGGCGCCTAGGAAGTCCCGCTTGTCAATCGTCTCGCAGGCGACGCCGTGCGCGCCGTTGTTGTGGTAGTTGCCGAGCGGCAGGGCGATGCAGAGGGCCCTGTAGCCAGCCAGGCAGAACACCGTGGCCTCGCAGGCGCCTCCGTCCATGAGCTTGCGCTGGAAAAGGAAGCCTTTCCGGGACCGCTGAAGCCCTTGGGCGGCCTCCACGCAGGCCGCGGCCAGGTCCGCGTCGAACACGCTCGCCTTGTCGCCGACGCGGATGACGGGGCCCGCGCCCTGCGCCACCCCGGCGATGGCCTTGCTGCACTCCAGGACGATCACGGGCCGGCGCCCGGGCACGGTTCCGTTCTCGACCGCGGCGAAGGCGCCCTTGAAGCCTCCCTCCTCGGCCCGGGTGAAGACGGCCAGAGCGTCCGCATGCGCGCGGCCGGCCGCGAGACGGAGGAGGCAGGCCGCGATCGCGGCGCAGCCCGCCGCGTCGTCGAGCTCCTTGGAATGGATGAGCGTGCCTTTCAGGGCGAAGGGCGCCAGGTCCGCGTAGCCGAAGAAGCCCGGCCGGGTCCCGGAGGGGACGCGGAGCAGGATCTCGGCGGTCTTCGTCCCGGGCTTGCGGCCGTCGCCCTTTAGGACCACGGCGGTCCCGAAGCGCTCACCGGCTTTAGGCCACAGCGCGAGCCTCAGGCCCTTTAGGTCGAAGACCGGCACCTGGCCCAGCCAGCGGCCGCGGGCCTTGCGCCCTTGGACGGAGAGCACCTCGAAGCCCGGATGGTCCATGTGCGCGGTGAACGCCACCGGCTTCGCGCGGCCCCGGCGATAATGCGCGACCAGGTTCCCGGAGGGATCGATCCTGCACTGGATGCCGGCCGACTCTAGGGCGCGGCGAAGCGCGGAGCGCATTCGATGCTC
This sequence comes from Elusimicrobiota bacterium, assembly GCA_016212885.1. GTDB lineage: Bacteria > Elusimicrobiota > Elusimicrobia > UBA1565 > UBA1565 > UBA9639. The sequence continues at coordinate 17,662 of JACRDO010000103.1, forward strand.
GAAATACGGCGCGGTCGGCTCCCGCAGGAGGCCGGAGAGGACTTCCATGCTCCGGCGCGCGTCGACGGGGGGCGGATTCATGGTCAAGATTCCTTCACGCCCGTGCCGTTGCACTCCGCGCAAAGCTCCTCGGAGACCATGCCGCGGCCTTTGCACTTCGGGCAGGTAGGCTGCAGACGGATCTGGGGTTTGGCGGCCCTGCGCTGGGGAGGCCGGAGATCGGGCTGGCCCGGCTTCTTGGCCCATGGGGAGGTGCGCTTGGCCTGGCAGGATCGGCAGAACCGCGGGCAGTCCTCAAAGCCTGCGACCGTCTCCGTCACCATCTTCCCGCAGCCCGCGCATTTGAATTCATAAGTCCGCATGGCAGCTCCTTGTCAAGACGTTGCGCCGACGACGAAACGCGCGACGGGCCAATTCTATCATATGGGGGGACTTGCCGGCCGGCTGCTGCGCCCGGTCATCCCTATTGCCTTCAGTTTCTTTATTACACCTGCCCGTATCCTGTTATCAGGGATTTCCTTCGCCCAATATTCCGCTTTTTTAAAACTGAATGATGAAGTAAAAAATAGTTCCGGGAATTCCGCATACTGCTTTTTCCTGCGTGTGGAAAGGTAAAGGCCGTCAATCAATGCTTTCTCCGGTTCAGCCATCAAAAAAGAGCCCGTTCCTTTATACCAGTCAAACCCCCGGAAAAACGACGGAGCAATTTGATGAACGGAATATACCCCCAATTTTGTCCGGATCTTCCGCGAGTGAGTTGTTGACGCCAGCGTAACAAACTGCGGTATCTGCTCTATAATGCCGTGCGCATGCAGAGCGCTGATGAACGAAACATAAGCCCGGGACCTGGGGAACAAAAAAGGAACGGCCGCGAAACTGTGCATTTGTTCATTGCCTGCCTCGCCCCACACTCCGCGGCAGAGTTTGATGACCAGCCCTTGCCTCTCAAGGCAGTTCAACGCCTGCGTAACCGAAGAAAGGGATTTCCCGGACAATGCGGACAATTCACGAGTTGTGAAAATAGGCCGCTTCAATTGCCTGATGTATTTCCACAGCGGCTGATTAGCCATTTGACGTCATGCTCTCGATGAAATCAGTCGCCTTCAGGACTATTCCGTCCCAGGCCGAAGCTGAATCGTAAACGCTTTGCTCCTCCGGCCGGAGATAATTCAGCACAGTATCTCTGAACCTGCCGAAGCTGACGGAAAAAGCGCTGTCGCAGGATTTTTTGATCGTGTCATGGTCCAAGGCCCGCATACCCCGTGCTGGAGGCCTGGACTGGGGGATAAGCATGTAGATGTCAAAGATGTCCCGGGCCTGCGGCACGGCCCTTGAAGCGAGCGCACCTATTTTCTGAAGCATGGCCGACTCGGCGTCATAATGGGGAACCAGCAGGGGAGGAAGCCTGTAGGCGCGCAAAACCGCGTCGGAAACCGGTTCCGCCGGAGCATGACCGCTGAAACCCCTCCTGGAAAATTCTATCTTGGTGAAAAGATCAATTCCCGCGGAATTTGCAAGGTGCGCCTTGAACCTCTGGGTTGTTTCCGTTTGCTTGGCCTTTGAAATGTCGGGCGGCGCGACTTTGACTATGCCGAAAGGTTTAAGCCCGTCATGAAAGGAAGAAGCCCGCAGGATGTTCATTACACAGTCCCTTGCCGCTATCATATTTATATTTTTGATATCCAGGTCCAGGTCTTCCGAATAGCGCGGGCTTTTGAAGAAAAAACGGAGATTCGCGCCGCCTTTTAGAGCGTAATCAGCCGGCTTGAGCTTTCTGCCGAGCCAGCGCAGAAATTCCAGATGAAAGACTTCCCGTAATTCCAAATCGTTGCGGATATGGCCGTTCATGCTTTCCTTGCCCCGTAAATTGAATTCCCGAAAAGGCAATATGAATTATAGTTTAGTTTTTACTAAACTGCAATACATAATTAAAAGGGCTTTTCAATGCCCTGCCCGAAGCGCTTTCGGTCGCACGGTGCTACTCATGATGTTATCAATTCCACAAACCAGGACGCGGGCGCAGTTGCCCTCAGCAAAAAGTAGTGGTAAAATGAATCGTTCGGCCTGCACATGCGCCTTCGGCGCAGTGCTGGCCCGCAGCAAGCGAGTTGCGAACGTTGGACGGCCTGCACATGCGCCTTCGGCGCAGTGCTGGCCCGCAGCAAGCGAAAAAACGACACAATAGCGGGCCTGTAGCTCAGCTGGGAGAGCGCCTGCATGGCATGCAGGAGGTCAACGGTTCGATCCCGTTCAGGTCCACCACTTCAACGACTCAAGCCCTCCTCGGAGGGCTTGAGTCGTTTTCATGGAGGCTTCCGAGACGGCTCCCTACTTCCTCCTCAGCCGCTCGTACGCTTCCTTGGCTTCCCGGTAGTGCCTTTCCCTGCGCCGGTTCCTCTTCCACTCCTCGAAATCAGCGGCCAACCTCAGCGCCCAGGCTCCGGCATAAAACAGGATCGCGACGGCGAGGCAGATGCCGGCGCCCCAGATCAGCCAGGAGGGGACCCCTCCGCCGCTGCCGCCGCCGGCCAGGGTCCCGGCCGCCGCGGCTCCCGCCAACCCTTTCGCTCCCATGGCCTGGATATTCTACCACACAAAAAAACACTTGACATGCGGTCGGGCCAAAACTACCATTACGTGCAACGGCCCATGCCAAAGAAAATCCTGGTCATCGAAGACGAGCCCGGCTACCAGGACCTCATGAAGTTCGTCTTCAAGGACTACGATCTCTCCATCTGCGGCGCCATCGAGGACATCGAAAAGAACTTCCCGGGCGTGAAGTTCGACCTCATCATCTGCGACATCAACCTCGGCGGGGCTTCCGGCTTCGAGTACCTCGTCCGCATGCGGCGCGAAGGGGTGACCGAGAACCTTCCGTTCATCCTCTGGTCCAGCAGCGACACCCCTGAGAACCGCGAGAAAGCCGCGGAGCTCGGGGCCGCGGGCTTCCTCTCCAAGCCCTTCAAGACCGAAGCCGTCCAGCAGATGGTCGCCCTGCTCCTGCAGGCGCCCTAGAGTCTGGCCAGCTCGTCGTAGAGGTGGACCGAGGAGCGGATAGCCTTCTGCAGGTCCGCGAGGTCGAGGCTTTCGTTCTCCGAATGGGCGTTGCTGTATGGGTCCTCGACGCCGATGAGCAGTGCCGGGGCTCCGCCCAAGGCCTTGGAAAAAGGGCCCACGAACGGGATCGAGCCGCCCGTGCCGATGTAGACGGCCCGGCGGCCGTAGCCCTTGCTCAGGGCCCGCCCAGCTGCTTGGAAGACCTTGCCTAAGGGGTCGGTGCCCCACCAATGGCCGGAAGCGACCTTTCGGATCTCCACCTTCACGCCCCAGGGCGCGTTCTTCTTGAGATGGCCGATCAGGAGCCGGAGCGCCTTGCCCTCGTCCATGTCGGGCACGGTGCGGACCCCGATGCGGCACCACACCCCGTCGTTGATGATGTTGGCGCAGTCCTTGCGGGAGGAGGCCGCGATCGCGTTGACCGAGACGGAGGGCAGGCGCCACATCTTCTCGGGAGGCGAGGCCTTCCCGCCGATGATGTCCACGCCGGGCAGCATGCCCGCCTGGGAGCGGTAGAGCGCCTCCGTGTAACGCAGGGACGCGTAGCTCTCCTTCTCCACCTTGTTGAGCGGGCGCACGTCGTCGTAGATGCCCTTGATCGCGATGCCGCCCTTCGGGCCGCTCAAGCTCGCGATCATCTTCGACAAGGCTATGACCGGGTCCGGGACCGGCCCGCCCCAAATACCCGAGTGCAGGGACTGCCGGATCGAGCGCACCGTCACGTCCACCGCCACGAGCCCGCGCAGGGAGGTCGTCATGCTCGGGACCCCCGTCTTGTGGTTGCCCGAGTCCGCGATGACGAGGACGTCCGCCTTGAGCAACCCCGCGTAGCGCTTGAGGAAGAGGGGCTGGTTGTCCGAGCCGACCTCCTCGTCGCCTTCGATCAGGAGCTTCACGTTGAGCGGGAGCGAGCCCGCGGTCTTCAGATACGCCTCGATGGAGGCCGCGTGCACGAGGATGCCGGCCTTGTCGTCCGCCGCGCCCCGGCCGAAGAGCCGTCCGCCGCGCCGGGTGGCCCGGTACGGGGGGGACTTCCATTTCTTCTCGTTCCCGACGGGCTGAACGTCGTGATGGGCGTAGAGCAGAACCGTCGGCTTGCCCGGCGCGCGCAGCCAGTCCGCGTAGACGTAGGGGTGCGACTTGGCGACCTTCAGGAGCTGGACGTGCTCTAAGCCCGACCTTCGGAAGAGGTCGGCCACGCCCTTGGCGGAGCGGACGAGCTCCTCCGGCGGGAATCCGGGGAAAGAGCAGCTCGGGACCGCGACGAGCTTGGCGAGTTCGGAGACGTACCGCTCGCGGGACTTCTCGGCATGGCGCAGCGCGGCGTCCAGCATGGGATCCTCCAAGGGTCTTGAAGCCTCATATCTCCAGGGCAAGCCCGTCCCGCACCACGGCGCACGGGATCTGGACGCCCTTCCCTTCCAAGGCGGCTTTGGCGTCGGCCTCCATCTTCTCCAGGACCGCGTCCGGATAGGACGGGTCCGCGTGGATTAGCAAAAGGTAGCGCACCTCGTTGTCCGCGGCGAATTCGGCGGCGTTGACGACGCTCGAGTGCCCCTCGTCCCTGTGCTGGGCGTAGTCGGCGTCGGTATAGCGGCCGTCGTGGATCAGCAGATCCGCGGCCCGGACCATGCGGCCGACCTTCTCGTCGTAGTCCTGCAGGGCGGTCGCGGCCTCGCCGTAGAGCTCGGTATCCGGGCAGTAGACGATGCGCCGCCCGCCGAGCTCCAGGACGTAGCCCAGCGTCGTCGTCGGATGGTTCGCGTAGAACGGGGAGATCCTCAACCCCTGCGCGAGCTCGTAGCTCTCCTCGCGCACCTCATGGACCTGGATCTTGGCCTTGATCGGCCGCTTGTCGGTCCCCATGGACTTGGACATGGCCTCTTTCAGGAGCGCCGTGATCTTCTTCTCCGGTTCGCTCGGCCCGATGATGTGCAGATGGAAGGACTCCTCCCTCAGCAGCGGGAGCGCGCCGAGCCCGCTGACGTGGTCTAAGTGGAAATGGGTGATGAGGAGCCAGGCTTCCTTGTGGCGGCCCTCTTTGAGTATCTCGGCGCCCAGAGCCGCCGCGCCTTTGGAGGCGTCCAGGATGAAGAGCCGGCCCAGGGCCTCGGCGCAGAGGCAGGGCGTCGAGTCGGCCTCGCGCCGGCCCCAGGCGCGGACCTTGACCGTCGTTTTTTGGGATGTTCCGCCTTTGCCTTGCGGCTCGCCGATGAGCGTCTTGATCTGCTTGGGGAAGTCCTTGAGATCGTAGGGCTTCTTGATGAACATGTCCGCCCCGTAGCTCTTGGCGCGCTCCATCTCGGCCTTGAACGTCTTGGCGGAGACGATCGCGACCTTCGTCTGCGCGGTCTGCGGGTCGCTCTTGATCTGGTGGAGAATGCTCAGCCCGTCGATGCCCGGCATGAGGATATCGAGCATGACCAGCCGGGGCTTGCGGTCCTTGACCGTGGATAGAGCCAGGCGGCTGTCCGTGACGAGCTCCGCGGAGAAGCCCGCGTCCTTGAGGACCTCCAGGGAGAGGTTGCCCACCATCGGGTCGTCATCGACAATGACGATCTCAACACCCATGATGGGGTATATCTTATAATATCAGCGCATGAGAATCATCGCAGGCAGCGCCCGCGGACGCAAGATCCTGTCGGTTCCAAAGGATTCGGGGGTCAAGCCCATCTCCGGCCGCATCAAGCAGTCCCTCTTCGACATCCTCCGCCCGAAGGCCCCGGGCTCGCGCTTTCTGGACCTTTTCGCGGGGACCGGCGCGGTCGGCCTGGAAGCCCTCTCGCGCGGCGCCCAGAGCGTGGTCTTCGTGGAGCTCGACAAGCGCTGCGCGGCGGTCATCGAGAAGAACCTCGAGCGCTCCGGCTGGAGCGGCAAGGGCCGGGTCTTCCGGGCGAACATCCTGTCCCCGCTCACGTGGATCCCGTTCCGATCGGGAGTCGAGAAGTTCGACCTCATCTTCCTGGGCCCGCCTTATCGGGACGCGTCGAACCGGCCCCTCTTCTACTGCAAGCCCGTGCTCGCGAACATCGCCTCCTCGCAATTGCTTGCCGACGACGGCTGGATCGCGGCCCAGCACCACCAGAAGGAGATCCCTCCCGCGCCGGCCGGCTACGACCTGTTCCGCCAGCAGCGCTACGGCGACTCCCGCGTGAGCTTCTTCAAACGGAAGCCCTGAATTCACATTACGCACAGAATCCGAGCACACATAACTCAGATTTCGCGGCTATAATTGTATAGAGAGATTCAGGAGGAACCCTAAATGGAAAAGCATGGAATCGTCCGCGGACGCGGTGAACGGGGCTTCACGCTCATCGAGCTGCTCGTCGTGGTGCTGATCATCGGCATCCTGGCCGCCATCGCCATCCCGCAGTACTTCAAGGTGGTCGAGCGCGCGCGCGTCTCCGAAGCCCAGGCCTTCATCTCCACGGTCAAGCAGGCCCAGGAGCGCTACCTCGCCCGCAACGGGAGCTATGCGACGACCAACACCGACGTTCAGAGCAACCTGGACATCTCCTTCGCCGGTTCGAGCCCGTATTTCGGGATGAAGTTCTTCAGCGTCTCGATGGGCGGAGGCACCTGCACCAACCAGGAGCCGGGCTACACCATCACCCTGCAGCGCACGACGGCGAACGCCGGCGTGGCGCCGCGCTACGGCCAGTTTACGCTGTCGTTCGACCGCTGCACCGGGAAGCTCGATTTCCCGACCTGCGTCCCCTGTCAGACGGACTTCAAGCAGTAGCGGGAAAGCCGCAGCCGAACGGATCCATTGGGTCATAACTGGACGCTCCGGGAGTGGCTCGACGCGCACCCGGCCCCGCCCCGGTATGCCCGGGCGCAGGGCATGGAGATCAGCTATTCCCAGATCCGCGCCTACATGGACTGCCCCTGGCTTTTCAAGCTCGTGTACGCGGACCGCAAGCGGCCCCCGCTGAACCCGAAATCCTCCCTCGGCGTCTCCATCCACCGGGCCCTGGAGGCCTTCCACCGGGCCGGGGGAGGGGACCTTCCGAAGCTGCTCGACTTCTACGACGAGCAATGGCTGCACGCCGGCTACGCCACGCCCCAGGAGCAGATGGACTGGCACCGCAGAGGCCGGCGGATCCTGGAGCTCTACCCCGCCCAGGAGCGGGAGAGGCGCTCCGAGATCCTCGCGGTCGAAAAGGACTTCCTCTTCCCGCTGGAGCCGCACGTGATGCGCGGCACCATCGACCGCATCGACCGCAGGCCGGATGGCGCCATCGAGGTCATCGACTACAAGACGCACCTGGACATCGAGGACGAGGAGGAGGCGGCGCGCAACCTCCAGCTGGGCATCTACGGCCTGGGGGCCCGGGAGAGCCTCGGGTTTTCGGCCGCCTGGCTGACCCTCTACTACGTCGCCGCCGGCAGGAAGACGACGGTCCCCTGCGATCCCTCGCGCGAGGTGGAGATCGCCGAGCTCATCGTCCGCGTCGCGGACCTCATCGCGTCGTCGAAGGCCTTCAAGCCCGACGTTTCCCGCTGCCCCGCCTGCGACTTCCGCAAAGCCTGCGCGCACGCCGCGCAGGGGTGAGGGCCTGCCCTTGACACGGCCTATGCAGCTTGAGTATCATATGGTTAGTTGAATATATATTCCTAAAGGCAATCGAGATGGCAAGCGAGGATCTGGTTTTCAAGATCAAAGCGGATTTCCTGAAGTGCCTGGCCCATCCCATCCGGCTGGCGATCATCGAGCATCTCAAGCATGGGGAGAAATCGGTGGGCCAGATGGTCCAGGCGCTCGGAGTGGAGCAATCCGGCTTGTCCAAGCATCTGGCGCTGCTGCGCCAGGCCGGGATACTCAAGTCCAGGCAGGAGAAGGTCACCGTCTATTACTCCATCCGGGACAAGGATATCTTCCATGTGCTGCGGCCTATCTCGGAGATCCTCCGGAAGAAGCTCGAGGAAAGCCAGCGAGTGCTGAGCCATTTGGGAAGGGCATGATAATTTTTTTGCTTATATATGCTAATAGGCTCATATGACCATATTATCAGGACAGAAATCGAATCGCGAAGCTCGGAGGCCGAAATGAAAACATCCGCTCGAGGGCCGGCCTGCGTCGGGGTGACCGAGGTTCGTCCGGTGACCTCGCGGCTCTATGGAATCCGCGTCCAGCGCCATCTCATCTCCAAGCTCAAGAAAGTTCCTGAGCTGCATCATCCCAATCCAAAGAGCGACCTTTTCTGCGTCGAGGTCGGCAGCATGGAGAACTCGCCCGAGGGAGCCCTGATGCGGTTTGGGAAGATCGTGGCCAAGGCCGGCCTGGGGCTCTACTTCGGCATCGAGACTTCCGGCCAAGACGCGATGAAGTGACCCTCGCGGAGCGGATATGCCTTTGGATGCCCTGACGGAGAATCCGTGGTCGAAGACCCACCCCGAGTTGAAGCTCCTCGACAATCCTTCCATGGAGGACATGAGAGCCTTCGCCAAGGCCGAAGAGATCACGACGGAGTTCGGCGCGCCGGCCTACCTTACGCATCACTCTTCTGGCCTGGGCGCCGAGAACCTCTGCTTCGCCGTGGAGGGGGTCAAGACGGGCCGGCTTCAACAGCGCATGAAAGCGGAGCCGGCCAGGGCCGTGGTCCGCGGCGTGCGCGCCGCGATGCCCCTGGTGGAATGGCTGAGCCTGGACCGGTGCCTCGGGCGAGAGGATGTCCGCTTCCATTGCCGCCTCCTCATCCCCAAGGCCTATTCCAGGGTGGGGCTCTTGTGGGCGAAGCTGCTTTTTCCGGCCGAGGAGGCCCTGCGCGACCCTCAGCGCGGACCGGATTTCCTGACGATCTGTTTCCCCAATATTGCGGAGTGCGCCCCTTCGGGCCTCGGGAAGGCTCCCGCGCGCATCATCCTGATCCAGCCCGAGGCCGGCGTCACGCTGGTGCTGGGAACGGACTCCGCCGAGGCGGTCAGGATGTCCTTCCTCATGCAGGCCATGTATCGGACCAAGCAGTTCGGCGGGATGGCGTTTCACGCAGGCTTGAAACTGGTGCGGGTGGCCAAAGGCGAAGGATTTCATGACCGCGGGATGCTCCTGGTCGGCCGCTCCGGGTCCGGGAAGACGGCGCTCGCCATTGACGACCATGGCTTCAAGCCTCCGGAGGCCGTGAGCGTCCTCCAGGACGACATCGTGCTCGTGACGCCGGACGGAAAGGCGCACGGCACGGAGGAAGGCAACAGGCTCTACGAGTTCCTGAAAGCCCACCCGGACATCGAAGCCTACCTCCTGAACACGGGTTCGGTCGGGAAAGGGGCGGACGCCAAAGGGTTCGGCTCCAACGGCGCCCAGATCCTCCAAGATGTGTCCTCAAAGCTCCTGGCGTTCGTCGCGCGCCAGGAGCCGGGGTGCTCCGCCGGCTGGGCGCGGGACCCGGACTGGGGCTATGAGGTGCCGAAATGCGTCCCTGGGGTGACTCCGTGGAACATGTACGAGCCGAGACGATACTACACGCCGGCCGCGTACCGGCGCTTGACCGACCAACTGCGCGAAGAACGGCGCGCTTGGCTCGGGCAGTTCACTCGATTGCCCGCCGCGGTCCGCCGGGCGATCTGAGAGGAGGACCCATGGGCCTATCGCGAGATTTCGTGATCACCAAAGGAGAGGCTTTGCGCATCCTTGGGATCAAAGGGGTTTCTCTGGATGACCTGGAACATGTCGCGAAGATCCCGAGCCTTCACGACAGGGAAGGGTATACCTCGACGGAACTGAAGCGCCTCATGGCAAGCCTGCGGAGGATCCTGAGCCGATAATATGCCTTTGCGATCAGTCTGCCCGATCTGCAAGACCGTGTTGAGCAAGATCCGTTTTTCCGACATGGAATCGGAATACGGCTGCGAGAAATGCGGGAAATGGTTCACCTCCAGCGATCTTCCCCAGCGCGAGGATGCGCCGCTCAGGCGTCCCAGGGAAAGCCGGCTGGCGTCGCCGCCAGGCCTTCTGGGTCTTACCAAGATATCCATAATCCTCAACCTCAAGTCCGCCAGCCTTACGGAAGCCGTCCAGGAGCTTGTTCCCAAAGCTCTGCATGGAACTGGGAACGCTTTCCTTGAGAGCGCCAAGATCGCCGGGGCCCTGGGAGAAGGGATCGCTGACGGCCGTTGCGTCGAATTCCACAAGGGCTTGGCGTTCCTGCACCTCCGGGTGGATGAACTTCGCGAATCCCGAGCGGCTGTAGGCGTCTCGGCGGACGGCTTGAGCGCCGGAGGCAATGCTCAGGGCCGCGTATTCGTGGCGGCCTTGTTCCTCAAGCCCAGGCTCGAATCCGGAGGAGATGTGCCGCATTGGGCCCGGAAGAAATTCTCAGACGAGCGGACGATCTATAGGCTCCGTACGGCTTCGGATCTTGAGGCCGTGTTCAAGCTGCTTCAAGACGCGTGACTGTTCTGTGAGAATGTGACGGAAGCGATCCAAAATACGGACCAGGAGGGATCAAGATGCCAGTGGACTACGTATGCGTCATGAATAAGAATCACAAGAGCTCCTTTGGGACGCCGGTGACCCCGCCGCCGCAGTGTTGCGGCAAGCCTATGATGCTGGAGGGGAGCTCCCCGCAGCCAACGGCTCTCGCCCAACCGACAGCCGCCGCTTGCGCCCAACCGGCAGCCGCGGCGCAGGCCTGCCCCCAGGCGGCTCCGAAAGCCAAGCCGTCCTTGCCGCAGCGGCCAAGGAAGGGAGCGCGGAAGGGGTGATCCGCTTTTATAGGAGGGATCGAAATGCCGCAGTATGTGTGCGCCGCGAATAAGAGCCACACGCAGTATTTTGGGCTGGCGATGGACAAGCCGCCACAATGCTGCGGCAGGCCCATGATGCTCGCCCAAGACGCGCAGCAGTCTGCAGCGGCCGCCAAGCCCCAGACGGTGTCGCCCTACGAGCGATCCGCTCCGCAGCAGTCCCAGACGGGGCAGAAGAAATGGTGGCAATTCTGGAAATAGCTGCGAAACAACCGATTCACGGGTGGCGGGCTTTGAAGGCTTCGAGGATCTTCGGGAGGGTCGTGCGCGGGGTGTCGTAGAGGCAGAGCCACCGCTCTCCCGCCTCGGCCATCTTCGCGGCCGCGCGGCGCGCCGCGGCCGCGGTGGCTTTACGCACGAAGAGGATCTGCGAGCCGTAATAGAAGCGCAGGCCCAGGCTCCTCAGAGCCTGGGTGAACCAATCCGGCGTTGCGGTCTGGATGGAGAATTCGCGTCCGTCCTTCAGGATGGCCTCGACCACGGCGCTGCAGAGCGCGGGCGCGGCCTGTGGCTCGATATTCCTTATAGAGGCCGCGGCCAGCGCGGCCGGCTTCGCCGGCGGGGCCGAGACCGCGTTGTAGTACCGCAGCCAGTAGCCTCCGAGGTCCGCCGCCATCCGATCCACCGCTTCACGGATAGAATCCGGATCGAACCGGGCGACGTAGAGCACGGGCGGACGGAAGACGAAGTCCGCGCCGGCATCGGCCATCCAGCGCCCCGGCCGGTCCGGGGTGGCGACCGCGAACCGGGAGCCGCGGCCGTCCTCGAGCGAAACGACCGCCTCCGCTTCGCCGGAGCCTTCTTCCGGGCCCGCGGAGGGAGCCGCGAGTCCGATGGAGCGCACCCGGGCTGGGGGCATATCGGCCGACATGATAATAAAAAAAAGCGTTATTGACCGATAAGGAGCGAATAAAGTAGTTTGTCAACATGCAGGAGGCCGCTGAGTCGGCCGCCGAGACCGGGGACCTGGGCGAGCTGGAAACCCTCATCCGGGCGCGCTATCCTATCCTCTACGCCGTGACTTGGGAGGAGGCGCGGCTCGAGCAAGCCGTCATCCGCATCGCCCGGAAGCTCGGAAAGAACGCCTTCACTTGGTCCATCACGCGCGGGATCGCGCCCGCGGGCGCGTCGGTCCAGTCCAAGAAGATCCTCACGGCCGGGACCGCGGACCCCCTCTCGGGACTGCGGGAGGTGCTGGAGCGGATGGACCCCTCCATCTATCTCTTCAAGGACTTCCATCCGTACTTGACCAACCCGGAGGTGGTGCGCACCCTGCGCGACCTCGCGGGCCATCTGCGCCAGTCCCCCAAGACGCTGATCCTGCTCTCCCCGCAGATGCAGCTCCCCGTGGAGCTGGAGAAGGCCGTGACCGTCTTGGACCTGCCCCTGCCCTCCTATGGGGAGATCGAGAAATTCTTGAGCGAGCTGGCCTGCGACTTGGAGAAGAAGGGCAAGATCCGCGTTTCCCTGAACCCCGCGGCCAAGGAGCGCATCGTCAAGGCTCTGGCGGGGCTCACCCTCGAAGAGGCCGAGAACGTGCTGGCGAAGTCCATCATCCTCCGCCAGCAGCTCGACGAGTCCGCCCTGCCGAGCGTCATCTCCGAGAAGAAACAGATCATCCGGAAGTCCGGAGCCCTGGAGTACCAGGACTTCCAGGCGGGGCTCGACCGGGTGGGGGGGCTTAAAGCCCTCAAGGACTGGTTCAAGCGGCGCCAGCTCGCCTTCACGGATAGAGCCCGGGACTTCGGCCTCCCGGCTCCCAAGGGCATCCTCCTGCTCGGAGTGCAGGGCTGCGGGAAGAGCCTCTGCGCCAAGGCGGTCTCCGCGGCGTGGCAGCAGCCGCTTCTGCGCCTGGACGTGAGCAAGATCTTCTCCAGTCTCGTGGGATCCTCCGAGAGCAACATCCGCCAGGCCGTCAAGATCGCGGAATCGGTGGCCCCGGCCGTCCTCTGGGTGGATGAGATCGACAAGGCCTTCGCCGGGGTCCAGAGCTCGGCCTTCTCCGATTCGGGGACCACGGCGCGGGTCTTCGGAGGATTCATCACCTGGCTCCAGGAGAAGACCTCGCCGGTCTTCGTCATCGCCACCGCGAACTCCGTCGTCAGCCTCCCGCCCGAGCTGCTCCGAAAGGGCCGCTTCGACGAAATATTCTTCGTGGACCTGCCGGAAGCCGAGGAGCGCCGCGAGATTTTCTCCATCCATCTCGTCCTGCGCAGCCGGGATCCGCGGAAATTCGACCTGCCGGCCCTGGCCGCCAAGAGCCCGGGCTTCAGCGGGGCCGAGATCGAGCAGGCGGTCATCTCGGCGCTCTACGCCGCCTTCGACGCGGGCCGCGATCTCGGCACCGGGGACATCCTGGCCGCCTTGGGCGAGACCGTCCCGCTTTCCAAGACCATGTCGGAGCAGATCGAAGAGATGCGCCGCTGGGCGAAAGGGAGGGCCAGGCCCGCCTTCTAGGCCTGAGCGAATCGACATGTCCGCAGTCTGCGTCTTCACCCCGGTCGTCATGGAGATGGCCTGGCCTCTTGTTTCTTCGATCGCAGCCTCCGCGCTGGTCTCCCTGGGCTACCAGGTGGTCCAGCAGGAGGCGGCGCAGGAGGAGCAGGAAGCCGGAAGCAGCGTGGACCTGGAGGTCTCCCAATCGCACGGGTTCGAGGAGACCCTGGGCGAGGAGGAGAAGCTCGTCGTGCAGAAGGGAGAGGTCACCCTGACCATGAAGAAAGGGGCGGAGGGCAAGCTCCACATCTGCGCCGCTGGCAAGGGGATCTCCGAAGCGGAGCTGAAGGCCGCCGGGACCGAGGCGATGAACCGGTTCCTGCAGGCCTACGTCCGCAAGAAGGTGGGCGACGAGCTCAAGAAGCGCGGCTTCGCTTTTGAAGAGGAAACGCTTCCAGGCGGCGCCATCCGCCTGAGGGCCAAGAAGTGGTGATGGCGACCGAACGCTTCGACTGGCTCGAGGTGGACAAGCCCAAGGCGCGGCAAAGCGCCCGGGAAGAGGGCGAGAGCTTCGACGCGCGCGCCTACCTCCAGCGGGCCGAGCGGGCCTACCGGCGCGGCGAATACGAGTTCGCCCTGCGCCACTACGGAAAGGCCCTCCGGGAGGACCCCATGCTCTGGGAGGCTTGGCTCGGCCAGGTGAGCTGCCTGAGCGAGCTCGGCGAGCTGGAGGAGGCCCGGGTCTGGGTCAACAAAGCCATCGAGCGGATCCCCGAATCTCCCGAACTCCTCGCCGCCAAAGGGGTGGTCTCGGCGAAGATGGGCGACGCGGCCGACGCAATGACCTTCTCGGACCGGGCGATCCAGAAGAAAGACCCCTCTGCGCTCGTCTGGCTCCAGCGCGGCCTGATGCTTCTCTACGCGGCTTGCGAAGGCCGGCACGAGAGCTGCTTCCGCAAGGCCCTGGAGGCGGACGCCCGGGATTCGTTCGCGGCCCTTCGCATCGGCATGGGCTACCTCGAGCAGGGAGACCTGCTGAAGTCCAAAGGCTACCTGGCCCAAGCCGTCGAGGAGGACAGCGACAACCCACTGGCCTGGTACAAGCTCGGCCTCTGCTGCGAGGGCCTGCGCGCCTGGGGCCGGGCGATCTCCTGCTACGAGAGGGCGCTGTCGCTCAAGCCGGAGTTCAAGGACAAGGTCGTCATCGCGTTGAGCAGGATCTTACGGCGGGGCTTCTTCGACAGGATGATCGGCCGCATCCGCAACCTGTGGACGGGGGACTGATGGAGCTCGACATAACGATCGCGCCGGATGGGACCCTGCACCTGGACATCAAAGGCGTCAAAGGGAAGGCCTGCCTCGAGACCGCGGAGCTGTTCAAGAAGATCGTCGGCCCCGAGGCGAAGAAGAAGCTGACCTCGGAGTACTATGAGCCCGGCGCCCACATCACCCGGGACGTACGGCGCAGGTAGGGGCGAGGACCCCTACTATCCTCCGAGGGCGTCGGCGGGGGCCTCCCGCCTGCGCAGGCTCGCCCGCCCCTTCGAGAGATTCCTGAACCTCTTGACGGGGCGGCTTGCGGGCTCCGCGCCGCGCGTCCTGCTCGAACCCTTCCTCTGCGCCTCGCTGTCCCTCCTCCCGGGCCTCGGCCACCTCTGGGTCGAGAAGCGGATCTGGAAATCCCTGGCCCTCTTCGCAGTCTTCCTGGCGCTCCTCCTCTTCGCCGCCTTCGCGGTCGCCTCCACCTTCCTTTGGATGCTGCTCTTCTCCTACCATGCGTGGCTCCTCTCGGACACCTATGCGAGGGCCCGCGCGAACCTGGGGCTCAAACGACTTTCGCGCTGGGGGCTGATCCGAAGCTCGCTCATCTCGACGCTTTTCTTGGGCCTGACCTACCTCTGGGCCGGGCAGATCTCGCGGGCGCATTTCTCCATCGTCTCCATCACGGACGCCCGCTTCGAGCCTTTCATCCATGAAGGCGACAGGCTGATCTTCCTCAAGAAGGCCAGCTACCAGCGGGGGGACATCGTCTATTCGCGCCGGCACAGGAGCTTCGAGCGCGTCGTGGCCGCGGGCGGCGATTCCATCCGGGTCGACAAGGACACCCTGTATGTCAACGGGAGGATCCCGCCCAGAGGCTTCGCGCCGCTCTCCCCCAACATCCTGAGCACCGGCATGCTGGACGGCGCGGAGCTCACCCTGCCCCCGGGAAGGTACTGCGTCCTCTTCCCGTCCCGTTCCTATTACCTCCGCGGCATGAGGCTGATGGAGAACTACATCGTATCGGCGGATCAGCTGGGGGGCCGTCTTTCGTACAGCTATCTCGGCGACTGGAGGACTTTCTGAAGCGACGGCTTAGGTCGTCTTGGCCCTTTGGATGCGGGCGAATTTCTCGCTTAATTGCGCAAACGCCTGGATGGCCTTTTGATAATATGCAATTTGTTCTGCCGGGGGCAAATCCTTGATGTCTTGATAAATCTCCTCTTGGATTTTATCCTTCATCCGCACGCAGTCAAATATCTTCGTCCTCATGGACCACCTCCTTCGGAGATCGTATTTCAATACCCCGATATCCCAAGGACAGGTTCACCGCATTATATTGCCTGATCTTCTCAAAGTGCACAAGATGTTTGAAATTCCAGCTGACGATGATATCGACTTCGGCCACGGTGGCCAGCGCCACGTGCGCGGCGTCATCCAAGCGCATCGGGGAGAGGATGCCTTCTCGCACGTAGCGATCTCTCACGGCAATGGCTTCCGAACTCAGTTCTATCCGCTCCATGGACTCATCGGGCTGCGCCAAGAAGAAATTCACGATTTCAGCGGGAGCCTTTTGTATTTCGCGGACGGTTACATCCGAAATCACGATTCTATAGCGCCCCTGCCGGGCTTCCTCGAAAAAACGCTTCGAGGATTCGGCAAACTCCTCGTCAAAGCACCCTCCAAAAACCGAAGTATCCACGTAAATGCGCAAGCGTTTCATGATCCGTTGTTTCTTATTATAACCGGCTTCTAGGAGCAGGTCAATCCGCCCGGCTCGAAAGTCGACGCTGTTGTGGTATTATACATGCTCTCTGGAGGATTTTCTGAAATGAACATCGAAGCCCTCATCCAAAAAGCCACATCCATGGGAGCCTCGGACATCCACCTGGTCACCGGGCTGCCCCCGAGCGTGCGGGTGGCCGGGGAGATCCTCATGCTCGACGGAGACGTCCTCGAGGAGGGAGAGGCCCGGGAGCTGATCCAAGGGCTCCTCAGCGAGGGCCAGCGCAAGGAGTTCGAGCGGGAGCTCCAGCTCTGCTTCTCGACCCTCTTCCACAACCTCGCGCACCTGCGCGTGAGCATCTACACCCGCTTGGGCCGGCTGGAGGCCGCCATCCGCCTGCGCTCGAGCGAGCTGCGAACCCTCGAGGATCTCGGCCTGCCGCCCTCCGTGGCCGAGCTCACGCGCCGGCCCAACGGGCTCGTGATCATCACGGGGCCCACGGGAGTCGGCAAGACGACGACCTTCTACTCGATGATCGACCTCATCAACCGCGAGCGCCGCACGAAGGTCATCACGGTCGAGGACCCCATCGAATACCTCCACAGCCACAAGCGGAGCATCATCATCCAGCAGGAGATCGGCCGCGACGCCCGCTCCTTCCCGGCGGCCCTGCGCCATATCCTGCGGCTCGACCCGGACGTCATCTGCATCGGGGAGATGCGCGACCCTGAGACCATCTCCACGGCCCTGCTCGCCGCGGAGACGGGCCACCTGGTCATCGCCACCCTGCACACGACGAGCGCGGCGCAGACCATCGAGCGCATCGTCACCGCTCTTCCGGAGACCGAGAAGAGCGGGGCGGCCCTCCAGCTCGCCAACTGCCTGCGCGGGGCCATCACCCAAGCCCTCCTGCCCACCGTGGACAAGAAGTCCCGCGCGCTCGCCTACGAGATCATGCTGGCCAACACCGCGGTGAAGAACAACATCCGGGAGCTCAACCTGCCCAGCCTGAACATGGCGATCCAAAGCGGCGGCGACGAAGGGATGAAGTCTATGGACATGTGCCTGAAGGAGCTCTACCAGTCGGGACAGATCACCTACGAGACCGCGATGATCTACGCGCGGGACCCGAAGATGATCCGCGGCGAAGGGCACAAGGCCCCAGGCGCCCCCCTTTGAACCTGCGCGTCGGCCGGACACTCGAAAGGAGCTCGGCCAACGGCCCCGGGGAGCGCTTCGTGGTCTGGGTCCAGGGCTGCAGCCTGGCCTGCCCAGGCTGCTTCAACCCGGAGCTTTCCGACCCCGGCGGAGGAACGGAGGTCCGCGTCCAGGAGCTCGCGGAGCGCATCAACAAGACGGCGGGCATCCGGGGGCTCACCTTGTCCGGAGGAGATCCTCTCGAGCAGGCGGAGGCGGTCTTGGAGCTTCTAAAGCGCCTCGACCGGCGCCTGGACGTCGTGCTTTTCACAGGCTTCACCCCGCAGGAGATCGCGTCGGACCCCGCGAAGGCCCGCATCCTGCGGCATGTCGATCTGATGGTCGCCGGCCGCTACGAGCGCGCCCGGGCCTTGGAGAACGACCCTTGGAGGAGCTCCTCGAATCAGGAAGTCGTGGAGCTCAGCGGGCGCATCCGCCTCGGCGAGGGGCCCGGCTGCCGCGTGGAGATCTTCATCGGGCCAGGCGGAAAATTCCTCCTGACGGGCTTGCCGATACGCGGGCTCGCGGAGGCTCTGCGCGGGGAGTGAGGGTCAGTCGTCCGCCAGCTCGGCGGACATCACGACCTTGAAGACGTGGTCCGCGGTCTTCTCGCAGAGGCCCTTGAGCACGGCGTCCACCGCGGAATCGGAGTCGCGGGCCGCCTCCTGGCCCGACTCCTCGAAGCGGGTGAAGACCTCGCCCGTGGCCCCGTAGCTCATCTTGACCAGGATCGAGCCCTTGGCCCAGACCCACAGCAGGTTCTCGGCGGGCAGGGGCGCGCCCTGGGCCTTCGCTTCGACGAGGATGTCCGGGGTCTTGGGGTTCTTCTCCACGGCCTTCAAGCCGTAGACGTTCAAAGCGTCGATGATGCGGCTCGCCAGGGCCTCGCCGTTCTCCCCGGCCACGTCCACCTGGAAGGTGATGGAGACCGCGGCCTTCCGGGCCTTGGCCGCGACGTCGGAGAAGGAGGCCGGTGCCGGGATCCCCTTCCCTTCGGGGTTGAGAACGCGGAAGTCCTCGTTGATCCTGCGGCGGTCCTTCACGAGGCGGAGCATGCGCAGCGCGGTCCTCAGGCGCAGGAACTTGCCCTCGGCCTTGCCGAGCGCCGAGCTCATGTCCGCGAAATCCCGGTCGAATTCATCGAGCTTGTCGCGGAAGATTTTAAGGCTGTGCTCCCGGTTGAGGACCGCCAGCGCGTAATGGCCGTCCGGGCCCTGCCAGTACTGCGCGATCTCCACGCCGTCTAAGACCTTGGCCGTCGACGACCTCACGTCGTCGGATATCTGCTGGGAGTAGTTCGACGCGGACCCGTCGGAGGTTTCACGCGCCGCAACCGAGGTGGCCGCCTCGATCGAAAGGCTGAAGCTCTTGGCCAGCTCGGCGCGGGCCTTGTCCGCGGCCTTCTCCTGGGTCGGCCCGCGGCCCACGCCGATGAGGTACACGCTCTTGGGATAAGCGGCGCTCGCGCCGCTGACCCAGTCGGGCTTGTCTGCTGCGGCGGCGAGGGAGGGGGCCAAAGCCAGGAGGAGGACAACGAGATTCATTGTCATTAGGGTGAGAGTATAGCGGGCGCGCCGCAGGGTGTCAAGAACGCCTTGACGGCCGCCTATCAGTTCAGGTAGCCTTTAAAGTTGGAACGGCTGCTCCATGAAACGAAAAGGCTTTCTGGCCGCGACGCTCTCCCTGGGCTGCGGCGCCGCCATGGCGCTCTTATGGGCGCTGGGCGTGTTCGAGGGCCTGGAGCTCAAGACCCTCGACTTCCGCTTCCGCCTCTTCCCCCAGGTCCGGCGCGCGAGCGCCGACGTCGTCATCGTCGCCATCGACGAAAAGAGCCTGCTGGAATTCAAGCGCAACGAGGTCGTCTGGAAATGGCCCCGGGATTTCTACGGCGCGCTGACGAGCCATCTCCAGCGATGCGGCGCGAAGGTCATCGTCTTCGACGAGCTCTTCTCGGACCCCGACATCGACCGCAAAGGCAGCGACGGCGCGGAGACCGACGGCGCCTTCGCCGCGGCGATGAAGGAGGCCGGCAGCGTCGTGCTGGCCATGCAGCTCTCGCCCGAGCAGACGCTCATCACGCATGAGAATCCGCTCGTCAAGCCGCCGCAGCTCTCTCTGGGGCCTCAGGAAGCCCTGAACGCTCTGCGGAAATACGGCGAAGCCGTGATCCCCATCGAGCCGTTCCAGAGAAGCGCGCTGGCGCTCGGGGCCTCGAACTTCACCGAAGACCGCGACGGGATCTTCCGGCGGGTCCCGCTCTTCTTCTCGTACCACGGCGCGGCGATCCCGCACCTGGGCATGGCGGCCTATCTGGCGGCCAAGGGGATCCGAAGCGCGGAGTTCGCCGGCGCAGGCTGCATCCGCTCCGCCGATGGGGACATCCCTTTGGACCCTCGCGGAAGGTTCCTGGTCTACTGGTACGGACGCGGCGGGCCGAGCGGGGCCTTCAAGTACTACTCTTTCGCGGGGGTCCTGCGCTCCATGCAGGAGATGGCCCGCAAGATCGAGCCTCTGATCCCCGCCTCGGCTTTCAAGGACAAGGTCGTCATCATCGGGGCCAATGCAGCCGGCCTCTTCGACTACCGGAGCACTCCTTTCACCCGGGATGAGAGCTACCCGGGGATGGAGATCCACGCGACCATCGCAAGCAACCTTCTGCAGAAGGATTTCCTCAGGCGCGCTCCCGGCGCCCTCACCATCGCGGCAATCTTCCTGTTCGCCGCGGCGGTCTGCTTCCTGTTCCTGCTCGGCTCCCGCGCCCATGACGTCATCCTCGTCACGCTCGGCTGCGCCTCCGCCTGGGTGGCCCTGGCGGAGCTCCTCTTCCGCTCCCAGCGGCTGTGGCTGGACGTCGCGGCGCCCGAGGCCTCCCTGGCCCTGGCTTTTGCCGCCTCCGCGGCGACCAGCTACGCGCTCGAGGGCAAGGAGCGCCGCAAGCTCAAGACGATGTTCAGCCGCTACCTCAGCCCGGTCGTCATCTCGGAGGTCCTCGAGCAGCGCGAGGCCGTGGCCTTGGGCGGACAGGAGCTCGTCGGCACGGCGTTCTTCTCGGACCTCAAGGACTTCACCTCCACCAGCGAGAAGATGACGCCGCGCGACCTGGTCGCCTTCCTCAATGAGTACTTCTCCCTGACCACCGACGTCATCCTGCTCAAAGAAGGCCTGCTGGACAAATACATCGGCGACGCCATCATGGCGGTGTTCGGAGCCCCTTTGCCGTCGAAGACCCATGCCCAGCAGGCCTGCGCGGCCGCGCTGGAGATCCAGCGCCTGCTGGGCTCGACCCGCATTTCGCGGGGCCCGAGCCCGTCGGCGCAGAAGACGCGCATCGGCATCAACACCGGCCCCATGGTGGTCGGCAACATCGGCTGCCCGAGCCGGATGGACTACACCGCCATCGGCGACACGGTCAACCTCGCCTCGCGCCTCGAAGGGGCCAACAAGAACTACGGGACGGAGATACTCATCGGCGAGACCACCTTTCAGGAGGCGGGGGAGCACTTCGAGACGCGCGAGCTCGACCGGATCGCGGTGAAGGGCAAGCGCTGCGCGGTCGTGGTCTACGAGCTGCTCGGCAGGAAAGGCTCCCTCCCCGAGGCCCTGGCCGCCAAGAAGCGGCTCTTCAAGGAGGGCCTGGGCCGATACCGGAACCGCGAGTTCGCCGGCGCTCTCTCCGTCTTCGAGTCGGTCCTGGCCGGCGAGCCCGGCGACGGCCCCTCCGAGCTCTACGTCCGCCGCTGCAGGAAATTCCTCGCGGAGCCTCCGCCCGCGGATTGGGACGGAGTCTTCCATTCCGAATCCAAATGAAGAGGTCATCATGAAACATCCAGCCGCCGCTGTTCTCCTCTCGGCTGGCCCTTTGGGCAGCCGATGCACGCCGTTGGCATCGGCGATGAGGAAACCCAAAGAGCTAGCGCTGCGACCGGGCCATAACGCCCGTTTTGGCCGCGCGATTTCTGGAGCGAGCCGAAGCGACGCGAGGCGAGCAGGCCTGAAGGCCTGTAAGCCGTCCCGAACATCCAAACGGCGTAGGTTCGGGACGTCCCAAACCAACAGACTTTGGATGTTTGGGACGAGCGGCGCGAAGGCGCAGCCCGAAAGCGCGCGGCCCGCCTCACATAGCTCAAGCTATCCTCGCTCCTCGCGCCTAGCGCTCTCCTCAATCTCGGGC
>JACRDO010000107.1 GCA_016212885.1 Elusimicrobiota bacterium
GAGCATCGCCAGCCCGCCGCCAAGCTGACCGCCGACCTTCGCGCCCAGCCTGCCGTGGTTTGCGCGGCGCCGGGGAAAGGACCGGGGCGTCCGCGACAGCCGGGGGAATCTGAGCCCCCGTCGAGCCGCCCTGCCGATGCCAGCCTCCAGGGAAGCTCGTCGAGGGTACGCGCGCTTACCGCAAGGACACGGTCCAGAGGACCTTGGCCAACTAGACTCCTGGGAAACGGATGCCGCCGGGGCCCATTCCTCCCCGGCGGCATCTTGCCGTTGGCGGGCCTGACCTTCCCCTCAAGGCCTCGGGCCTGCGGTAGGCTTGCGAAGCGGCCGTCCGCCTGCTATAATAATTACCGACACATCGGCAGCTTTTAATTAATAGCTACCGATAGTGTGGCATATAATGACCCGGCGCGACGTTCTAGAAATGCTCGACGACTGGAACCTCTGGGGAAGCTACGGAGTCCAGAGCATCGAACGGCCGGAATATCTGGCCCGGCTGGGTTCCGCCTCGCGGACAGGCGAGATCGTGACGGTCAAAGGAGTCCGGCGCGGCGGCAAGTCCACGATTCTTTTCCAGCATCTGAGGAAGCTTGTCTCTGACGGAGTCCCTGCGAAAAACACCCTGGTCGTGAACTTCGAGGATCCGCGTTTCGGGCCGCCGACGCTGGATGCGCTGAACCGGATTTATGAGACTTACCTCGCCAGCCTGCTCCCGGAAGGAAGGCAGTATGTGGTCTTAGACGAGGTTCAGGAGACGCCTGGATGGGAGAAATTCGCCCGGTTTCTGAGCGAATCCGGAAAAGCGGGGGTTTTCGTGACCGGTTCCTCCTCCAAGATGCTCTCCGGCGAATACGCGACTCTCCTCAGCGGACGGCATCTGGACATCTCCGTTTTCCCCCTATCGTTCGGCGAATTTCTGAGATTCAAAGGGCTCTCTGCCGCCGACGAAGCGGAAAGAACGCTGCAGAGGCACAAGATCAGGAATCTGCTCAATGAGTACATGGAAACCGGAGGCTTTCCGAAGGTCGTCTTGATCGAGAAACCGGAGAAACGCAGCCTGCTCGAGAGCTATTTCAACGACATCCTGATTAAAGACGTTCAAAAACGATTCAAAATCCGTGAAACCGGCAAGCTGGAGGCGCTGGCGAGATACTATCTTGCCAACATCTCGACGATCCAGCCCTTCAACCGGGTGAGGCGGCCCATCGGGCTGAGCCTCGACTCCGTGCAGCGGTTTTCCGGCCATTTCTCGCTCGCGGGTTTCTTCTATTTCGTCCGCAAGTTCTCCTTTTCGTTGAAAGAGCAGATGCTCAACCCCCGCAAAGTCTACGCGGCCGACGTCGGATTCAGGGATGCCGCTGGCTTCAGGTTCAGCAGAGACATGGGCCGGATCATGGAGAACCTGGTCTTCCTTGAGTTGATGCGGCGCGGACGCGAAGTCTTCTATTGGAAGTCGGCAAGAGGCAAGGAGATTGATTTCGTCGTGCGCTTTCGGAACAAGATGGAGGAACTCATCCAGGTCTGCTGCGACCCCGAAGATCCGGCGACCCTGAGCCGCGAGCTGGGCGGCCTTGAAGAATCCATGAATGACCTGAAGTGCGCGCGCATGCGGGTGATAACGGAAGACTATGAGGGAGAGGAGAAGCTGCGCGGCCGGCAAAGAGTGGGATTCATTCCGCTCTGGAAGTGGCTGCTGGCTGGTCCAGAGTAGGTCTGGAATCCTCACGGCGCCAATCCCAGAACCAGCGCCAGCGCTCGATCCACTTCGCGCATCTTGTCCGCGGGCATCGCCCCGGCGGGCTTTGGAATTCCGCCCGGATCAAGAAACCTTCCAGGGTCCAATGATCGAATCTGGAAACACAGAAAAACGCTGTCCGTCGAAAGCCCTGAATCAGCCGCCCTCACCCGCACGTTGACCGGGTAGTCCCTGGGAACATCGGCGGAATCAGTGCCGACGACCACCGTCACGACCAGCGGCTGGCCTGCTCCCGGCCTTGGGTTGGATTGAGATTCACGAAATAGATCTGGCCGCGCCGGACTCCTGGAGTCATAGGCCGTCGGCGTCGGTGAATTCGAAGTCCGCGGCCGCCTTCTTGGATTCGCGGACGAGAGCGGGATCAGCGGCCATTTCGGCGATCTGATTGTCGAACTCAAGCCTCTTGTATTTCATCACCAGTTCGTTCAAGGCGACCGTGACCAACCTATTCAGGTTATCGGCGACCTCCTCCGGCACCACCCGCCGGGCTTGACGAACCAACTCTTCATCAATCGAAAAACTCCGGTGAATGACCTTTCGCCGTTTGAAAGTTTTCATGTTCTCACCTGCCAATATGATTGTAACGCAGAGACAGAGATCGCCCTCTACGCGCTCTTGGCCGCGAGCTGGCGCTGGATTGCGCGGAATAGGTCGTTGATGCGCTCGCTAAGGCTGTCGAAAAGCCGGCTGTAGAATGGCATCGGACCGTCAAGCGGATCCGGGATATCCCACTTGAGGTAATTCTTCGCCGGCACATTGATGCCGGACTTCTCGCAGCTGATGTCCACCACGTAATCCCATTCCTTGAGAACCAGCTGAGAGAAGGCTTGCGGCCTGTTGCGCCACATCTCCAGGCCGAATTCCTTGAGGATGGCAGCGGCCTTGGGATCGACTTGCGCCGTGGGATGGGAGCCCGCGCTGTCGATGACCCACGATTTCGGAGCGAGTTCGCGCCCGATGGCCTCGGCGATCTGGCTTCTGCAGGCGTTGTGGCGGCAGACGAACAGGATGGAAGGCATGCTACGCGGCCCCCACCGGGAGCTTTGGCTCCTGACGGATCTGGCTCAGCTCCGTGATCAGATTCCCCGCCCAGCGGTAGATGTTGTTCTCACGGACCGTTTCCCGCATCCTCTTCATCCGGGCGGCCCGATCATCAGGTTCCATCTCCAATGCGTAGCGGATGGCCTCGGCTGTTTGCTCGATATCGTAGGGATTGACGATCAGCGCATCCCTGAGCTCCCGGGAGGCTCCGGCGAACCGGCTCAGGATCAAGACGCCGTCGTTGTCTTCGCGGGAGGCGACGAATTCCTTGGCGACCAGGTTCATGCCGTCATGCAGAGAGGTGACCATGCAGAGATCGGCGTGCTTGTAAAAAGGAAAAATCTCTTGATGGCTATGGTGTTTCTTCAGATAGACGACGGGCTTCCAGTCTTTGGCTTTGAATTTCCAGTTGATGCGCTCCACTTCCGCATCCACCTCGGCCAGGAAGTCATGATAGCGCTTGATATGGGTGCGGCTCGGGGCCCCGATCTGCGCGAAGCTGAATCGCCCTTGATATCGGGGATGCTTCTCCAAGAACCGCTCGACCGCTCAGGTCCGCGCCAAGCATGCCATATAGAAGCTCCTTTTGCCAAGGGCAGATGCCGAAGGCTTCAGGATTGGGCCAGGGGATGTGCCAGAAGACCGCGATCCTGGCATCCGGGCGCTTCTCTTTGAGGAGCCTCGGCAGAAGGGCGAAGTGGTAGTCTTGGATCAGGACGCAGGGGTCATCCACTTCTTCTATCTCTCCCAAGGCAGCCTGAGCGAATTTGCGATTGGCTTCTTGGTATTGATTCCAGTCTTCCGCCCTGAAGATCGGCCGGGCATGCGCGATATGGCACAGGGGCCAGAGCCCTTCATTGGAGAACCCGTAGTAGTAGCCGTCCTCCTCCTCTTTCGTGAGGGCCACGCGCTTCAAGGTGTAGCGCGGGTCTTCCGGGGGGACTTTGATCCTGCCGTTCGCATCCGCGGTCTCCCAGTCAGCGTCGCCGGCCCCATGAGCTATCCATGTGCCGCCGCAAGACCGCAAGACGGGGTCAAGAGCCGTGACCAAGCCGCCGGCCGGAACGATGGCCTCTATCGCGCGGCCCCGGTGGAAATGCATGTAAGGCTCCCGGTTGGAGATGATGAAGAGAGGCTTCCCCTTCAGCCTAGTCTTGACGTGCTCTTTGAGCCGTTCCGGCGTCCAGAGCGATTTCGCCTTTTCCCGCAGGCGCGCTTCCTGCTCCGCCGCGGATTTGGCCGCGCTCAGGTGCGCCGCGAAGGTGGTGACCTCTTTGGCGATGGGGGCGAAGAAATCCTCCTTAGGCAGGCTGAAAGGCTCCGACGTCTCGCCCATGCGGAGCTTCTTCATCCACTCTGCTGCTTGCGCCAAAGGGCCCGCGATATTCCATTTCAAGACGAGCAGGGTCACGAGGGAGATGAGGATCATCTGGATCAAGACGCGGAAAAAGGTGTGGCGCCATATCCGGGAGAGGTGGCTTTGAATGTAGGCCGCGTCATGGACCATGACCAAGGCGCCGACGGCTTTTTCTTCCGAGCGCAGCGGCAGGGCATGCAGATGCAGTTCCTTCCCGTTGAGAACCATGAATCTGCCGATGTCCGTGCCCGCGCTCAGGGAATCGTCCACGATCTTGGGAGTGGCCGCCAATGCGGGAGCAAGGCTTTCGGTGACGGCCAGCGGCGCCCTCTTGAGGTCGTAGACCGCGACCCCGGCCAGCCTTTCGCGGTTTCCGAACTTCTCCACCAGATGCTGAAGCTTTTGCGAAGGGCCTTTTTCAAGGAGAGGCTCCACAGCCTCCTGGAGGCTTTGTGCTAGAAGAAGCGAACGGCGCCCCAGGTCTTCCTGCTGCCTTTGCCTCTCCTGCCTCACCTGATAATAGGAGGAGAACGAGGCGACCGAGGCCACCACCACCAGCAATGAGACGATGAGCCTAACGGTTATGCGCATAGGTCAGACCTCTGCGGGTGCGGCTCGTCGGGCGCTCATGCCCTGCTTGTCCGGCTAAAACACTTTAATGCCGAAGACGAATTGGATAATGAGGAAAATGACGGCTGTGATAAGCACCGAAAGCCCAAGAGCCCGGAAGACTTTCCACAGACCGAACCCATACTGCTGTTCTAGGTCTTGTTGGTCGGGGTTGGGAGCGGCGGTCTTGTCCTGCTGCTTGGGCGGCTGCTTCGGCTGCATAAGGCCCTCCTGGGAATGCGGCATCCAGGCGGCCCCGTTGAATGGTTTCAAAAAAACCGCCTCTGGTGTTCCCCAGATGGCGGCCCGACCATCCGAATCCTCCAGAGACGTTGTCGTCTCCGGACCCTTGTCCTTCCTTACGTCAAAGTATTATACAAAACTTCTGCTTACGCGCTTTTAGCTGTCGCCTCTTCCAGAATCGCAATTTACGGCAGGTGGCTTAGGTGACGGCCCCAGCATCATGGGCTGTCCGGTTCCTCCGCGCCGAATCATGACGATCTCGGCCATGATGCTGAGCGCGATCTCCTCGGGCGTCCGGCCGCCGATGTCCAGCCCGATGGGCGCGTGGATGCCCATGACCCTCTCGCGCGGGATGCCCTTCCTCATCAGCCCGGAGAAGATCAGCCCGACTTTCCTCCTGCTGCCCAGAAGACCGACATAGCGCGCCGGAGTGCGCACGGCCGCCTCCAGGGCCACGTCGTCGAGAACGTGCCCGCGCGTAGCGACCACAATGAAGTCGTTTTCACCGACCTTCAGCCTGCCGAGCCCTCCAGCGAAGTCGGCCGACAGGACGTCATCAGCCGCGGCGAAACGCTCGCGATTGGCGAAGGCAGGACGGTCGTCTATGACGCAGAAGCGCAGCCCCGCCATCTTGACCAGAGGTTCTAGGGCTTTGGCTATGTGTCCGCCGCCCAACATCGCCAGCAGGGGAGGCGCGACATAAGCCTCCAGGAAGAATTCAAACCCACCTTGGCAACAAACGTACCGGCAGCCGCCGTTTCCCGTCATCAGCTCGCGGCCGGCGGCAAGAGTCTCCTCGTCGAGTTCCGGCGAACCGAGACCGCCGGATCGGCTTCCATCGCCGCGTACCAGGAGTTTGCGCCCCACCAACCGCTCCTGCCCTTCGGGAGCCTTGATCACGTAGGACAACGCCACCGGGGCCGCGCCGCCGAGGGTGTCGAGAATTTCCCGGCCATAGGGAAGATAATCACCTGGCTTGCGGATGGGGTCGATGAAGAAATTCATCCGGCCGCCGCACACCATACCGCGGGATGACGATGGCGCCTCGTTGAGCACGTACTGCCTTGAATGGGCCGGCCGTCCCTCCCTGAGCGCATCCAAAGCGAAGGCCTTGAGATCATTCTCAACACAGCCTCCGCCCAAAGTGCCGACCATGCTGCCGTCGCTGCGCACCAGGAGCTTGGCCCCCGGCTTCTGAGGCGTGGAGCCCTCGGTCTGGATCACGGTCGTGAGGACGATTGGTTCCGGCTTCCCCAAGGATCGGACGATCTCAAGGAAAAGGTCCGCTGCCGGCTGAGAGTCGATTGGCTCCGTCATGCGAGCGCCCTGCGTAGATCCTCCAGCAAGTCCTCGCGGCTCTCCAGCCCGACGGATAGGCGGACTAGGTTGTCCTTGATCCCGCGCCGAAGCCTTTCCTTCGGCGGCAGGGAGCCGTGGGTCATCTTCGGTGGATAGCAGACCAGAGAGTCCACTCCTCCCAGGCTTTCGGCCAGGATGAACAACTTCAAGCGGGAGACGAACCTGTTTACGGCCTTGACGCCGCCGCGCAGTTCCAGGCTGATCATACCGCCGAAACCGTGCATCTGTGTTCTGGCAATTCGATGGCCTGGATGACTGACCAGGCCCGGGTAATAAATCCTGGAGACTTTCGGATGCTTGCGTAGATGTTCGGCCAGGTAAAGGGCATTGGCCTCATGTTCGCGCATACGCACGGCCAAGGTCTTGATGCCGCGCAGCACCAGCCAACAGTCCCACGGCCCCGGGACCGCCCCTGCTGCGTTCTGAAAAAATCTGATCTTCTCATAGGAAGCGCGGTCGGAGGTGATGACAGCGCCGCCCACCAAGTCGCTGTGGCCGGCCAAGTACTTGGTGGTGCTGTGGACAACGATGTCGGCGCCGAGTTCAAGCGGTCGCTGGAAATAGGGGCTGGCGAAGGTGTTGTCCACCGCGAGCGGTATATTCGCATTGCGGGCGATTTCCGCCAGGGCTCTCAGATCGCAGATCTTGAGCAACGGGTTGGTCGGGGTCTCGATCCAGATGAGCCGCGTATTCGCCTGGATAGCACGGCGGAAGGCAACCGGGTCGTCGGCCCGGGCATAGGTGGTCTTGACGCCCCATTTGGCATAGACCTTTTCAAAGAGCCGGTATGTTCCGCCATAGAGGTCGTCGCCGGCTACGATATGATTTCCCGACCGAAGCAACTCGACGACCGCGGAAGTGGCGGCGACGCCCGATGAGAAGACCAAGCCATAGCGACCCCCTTCCAAGGCGGCCAGGGCCGTCTCCAGCGCGGTCCGGGTGGGGTTTCCGGTGCGCGAGTATTCATAACCGCGCGGCTTGCCGATGGCGTCCTGCCGATAGGTGGACGTCTGGTAGACGGGCACGGATACTGCGCCAGTCAGTTTGTCCGGTTCTTGTCCGGCATGGATGGCCCGGGTCTCGAATTTCATTCTCTTCATAAACCTCACAGGGCGGCGCGGGATATCTCGGAGATCGCGCGCGCTGCCGTTTCCGCGTCGTTTTCGCTGTTGAAGTATCCGAAGCTCACACGCACCGCTCCGTCAGGGAACGTCCCCAGGAACCGGTGCGCCCCCGGCGCGCAGTGAAGCCCGCCCCGGACCGCGATGCCGTACCGGGAATCAATGGCGGCGGCGACATCCTGTGACGCCATATCATGAATGCGCAGGGTCACAATGCCGGCCTGCGCGTCCTGGTTGCGGCCTGTGAATATCGTCACGCCCGGAACTCCCGCCAGCCTCTCCGAGAATGCGAGCGCAAGAGCCCGCTCGCGTTCGCGCACCCGCTCAAGGCCTGTCTCGCGGAGGAACGCCAGACCCGCGGCGAGCCCCGCCAAGCCGTGCGCGTTGGGCGTTCCGGCTTCGAGCCGGTAAGGCATCTCCTCCGGATGGGTTTCGCTCTCGCTCCGGGTGCCGGTGCCGCCTTCGCGCAGGGGGCGCAGGTCCAGGCCGGGCCGCACGTAGAGCGCTCCCGCGCCCATGGGCCCGTAGAGGCCCTTGTGGCAGGGGAAGGCGACCATATCAAGGGCCGCAGCCGCGACATCGATATCCATGAAGCCGACGGCCTGGGCCGCGTCCACGAGGATGGCGGCGCCGGCATCGTGCGCGGCCAGCGCCAAGCCCGGCAGATCGTTCATCGCGCCGAACACATTAGAGGCCGCGGTGACCGCCACAAGCCTGGTCCTGTCCGTGCATGCCCGGCGGATGGCATCAGGAGAAAGAGTCAGATCGTCCTGCGGAGCGATGCGGGTGACGCTGATGCGCCCGGCGCGCTCGAGCCCGGCCAGCGGACGGCCGACGGAATTATGCTCGTAAGACGTGGTCACGACGTGGTCGCCGTCGTTTAGAAAGCCCTTGAGGGCGATGTTCAGGGCGTCCGTACCGTTAAGGGCGAACACGATGCGCGAGGCGTCCGGCGCGCGCAATAGATCCGACAAGAGAGCCCTCGCCTGGGCGATTCTCTGGCCGGATTCGATGCCCATCCGGTGGCAGGATCTGTCCGGGTTCGCCGCCCAATTCTCGGCGAAGTCGCGCATCGCCGCCAGCACGGCCGGGGGTTTGGGCCAGGATGTCGCGGCGTTATCGAGATATATCATGTTCCAATGTAGCGCGCGTAGAGGGCGCGGGCGCGCGACACGTCGTCCGTGCCCTTGACGATGGCGCGGCCGTCGCCGAACACCGTGATCTCAATGCCCTCCACGGCGAATTTAACGAGAAATTCGTTGCGGCGGACGAGGCCGGCGCTTTCCAGCCTGCGGGCCAAGCATCCGAGGTCCACGGCACATCCGCCGGCAGGCACGATTTGCACCGCATTTCGTCCGCACAGGCTGTTCGCCCGGGCGTCGGCGGAACCGTCGAGATACTCGAAGCGCCGCTGGACGCAGGCCGGGCAGTCCGCAAGCGTCTGCTCTAGGCGCAGTATCTGGAACTCGCCATGCCACAAATCCGCGCAGAAGAGGCCTTGGGCGATATCGTCGATCTTCCCCACCAGTATCTTCACGGCCTCGGCGACCTGAAAGGACGCGGCCATGACCGCGGCGGCGTTGAGGATGCCCGCGGTATCGCAGGTAGGCGAAGATCCGGGCGGAGGGAGCGAGGGAAGGAGGCACCGGAAGCAGGGGGTCTTGCCGGGCACGACGGCCATGGCCATGGCCGTAGAGCCGACGCAGGCCGCGTAAACCCACGCGCAGCCGGCCTCGATGCAAGCGTCGTTGAGCAGAAGACGCGTCTCGAAGTTGTCCGTTCCGTCGATGACCAAATCCGCGTCCTGCACGACGCCTCTGACGTTGGCGGCGCTGACGTCGACAACGGAAGCATCGCAGGCAACCTCCTTGTTGATGGCGGCCAGATGCCGGGCCGCGGCCTGGGCCTTGGGCATGTCCGCCGAGACATCGGATTCGTCATAGAGAATCTGCCGCTGCAGGTTGTCGAGCTCCACGAAGTCGCGGTCGTAGAGGCGCAATCGGCCCACGCCGGCCCGGGCCAGAAGACTCGCTGAAACGCAGCCCAGGGCCCCCAAGCCCACAATGGATACGGTGGACGCCCGGAGTTTGGCCTGTCCTTCCGGCCCCAGGGGCGCGAAGAGCGTCTGACGAATATATCTATCGGTCATCCGTTCCCCAAATTCCGCCTTAGATGGTTCAAAAGGTCCACGCGGGTGATGAGTCCATAGAATCTATCCCCGCAATAGAGCAGCCCCACCAATCCCTTGTTCAAGATCGCAGTGAGCTCCTTGAGCGGCGTGGAGGTCCGCACCGCAACCAAGTCCCGTGTCATGCGGTCGCGGACAGGCTTGCAGTAATTTGAGGCATCCTCATGGACGGCCAAAAGCAAGTCCGATTCGTCAAGGATGCCGACCACCTCGTCGCCATCGATCACGGGAAGCTGCGAATATTCATAGAGCTGCATTCGCCTGAAGGCGGTCAAGAGCGTGTCGCTTGGCTTGACCGAAGAGACGGCCCCCTCGGCGAAGGGGCGGCCCACCAGGTCGCGGAGATCGCCGAATGCGGTTTTTCTGAGGAAGCCCTGGTCCGCCATCCAGTAGTCGTTGAACATTTTGGAGAGATATTTGTTGCCTGTGTCACAAACGAAGGTGACGACGCGTCCGGGCTCGCGGCTCTCCCGGCAATACTGCAGAGCTGCGGCCACCAGGGTTCCTGTGGAAGAGCCGGCCAGCACTCCTTCGCTACGCAATAACTCGCGGGCCGTGGCAAAACTCTCCGCGTCGGAGATGGTGTAGGCTTTCTGGACACTGGAGAGGTCCGCGATAGGAGGAATGAAATCCTCGCCTATTCCTTCCACGAACCAGGACCCGGCCTTGCCTATCTTTTTGATCCTGACATAGCCGGCCAGCACGGAGCCTGCCGGGTCCGCCAGCACAAACTCGGTGCTGGGCGAGACGCGCGCGAAGAACCGGCCCAGGCCCGTGATCGTGCCTCCGGTCCCTACGCCGCAGACGACGGCATCCACGCGATGCTCCATCTGCTCCCATATCTCGGGCCCCGTGGTCTTCTCGTGGGCGGCGGGATTGGCGGGATTGCCGAACTGGTTGACGTAAAAGCTGTTCTTTGTTTCGCGCGTTATCTTTTCAGCCAAATCCTGGTAGTATTCAGGATGGCCTTTCTCAACATCCGATCGGGTGACGACAATCTCGGCTCCCAAAGCTTTCAGGTGCGAGATTTTCTCCTGGCTCATCTTGTCCGGGATGACCAGGATCAGCCTGTAGCCCTTTTGGGCGGCGACCAAGGCCAGTCCCAGACCGGTGTTGCCGGCCGTGGCCTCAATCAGCGTCGAACCAGACCGGATTTCCCCTTCCCTTTCGGCCGCTTCGATCATGGAAAGGGCGATGCGGTCCTTTATGGAGCCGCCGGGGTTCTGGTTCTCCAGCTTCAGGAACAGCTCGCATCGCCCGGTGTCCAGTCTCTGCGCCTTGAGCAGCGGAGTGTTGCCAATGAGGTCGATTGTCCTGTCGGCCTTCTGCATGTCAGCCTTTTTTCTCTGTTAAATGACCGAATTTTCTTTTATTAGCCCGGCCTTCTCCGCGGCATCAATCATTGAGACGCCTATCCTGTCTTTGACGCTTGCAAGTGGATTGAAAATTTCCAGCTTGGCGCAAACGGTCGCCCCAGTCTCTTTTGCCAGCCTGTTCAGATAGACGAGCGGCGTATTCCCTATGGTTTTGGTTATGTCTTGATAGATTTTCATCCTGCCCTCCTTCAATCCGTCACCACAGTCGCCGAGTAGCCGAGACTCCCGCCACGGCACTCAAATCTTATTCAGCATCATCCCGCACTTTGGGCACCGGCCGTCCTTCGTCTTTGGCCCCTTGTAGCAGCCCATGGGGCAGGAGTAGATGGTTTCCCCTTTCTCCTTTTTCTTGGTTGCTTGTTCTTTGCCGCCGTGCTTGGAGCAGCAAGAGCAAGGCCCTTCCTTGACCTTGTTGGCGGCGGTTTCCTGAATCTTGTTTACCACCTCGGGGTCCTTGGCGGTGATGCGGATCATGACCCCATCGTCAACGTTCTCGATCTTCACGGTGGCCCCTTCTATGTGCATCGGGCACATCGCCGGATGCCCCGCGCCCGACTTGCCGCGGGCCTTCTCGGCCTGCGCAGCTCCCGCCAACACCACAGCCACGACCGACACCCCGACGATCCATCTCAAGCTTTTCTTCATACCGCTTTGCCTCCATTCACGCTTCAATGCGCATGCCGCCCCGGTATCGGCAAACGACTCACATCCACCGCTCCTTTCTTCATCTCATGATGCCACTTCCAAAGATAAAAAATGGGCGGATATACCAACAGTTCAAGCAGAAAGCTGGTGAACAATCCACCGATCATGGGCGCTGCGACGCGCTTCATCATGTCGGCGCCCGTTCCCAAAGACCACATAATCGGAAGAAGCCCCATGAATGCGCAGGCAACCGTCATCATCTTGGGCCGCACTCTTTTCACCGCCCCGTGCAGGACCGCCTCTTCGAGTTCCGCCTCGGTGCGCATGCGTCCCTGACGGACCATGTCGTAATAGGCCATATCCAGGTAAAGCAGCATGAATACCCCCGTCTCAGCATCGAGGCCCATGAGCGCTATCATGCCGACCCAGACCGCGATGGAAACATTGTAGCCGAGCAGATAGAGGAACCACACCGCGCCGATGAGGGAGAATGGCACGGCCAGCATCACGATGCCGGTCTTGGGCCAGGAGCCCGTGTTCATGTGGAGCAGGAATAGGATGATGAAGAGCGTGAGCGGAATGACGATCTTGAGCCTTTCCTTGACCCTCGCCATGTTCTCATACTGGCCGCTCCATTGCAGCGCGTAGCCTGCTGCGGGCAAGCGCAGGGAATCAACGACCTTCTTTTTCGCTTCTTCCACATACCCGCCGATGTCGCGGTCCGCCACGTCTACGTAGACATAACCGGCCAAAAGGCCGTTCTCGTTGCGGATCATGGCCGGGCCGAGCTTGAGGCCTATATCGGCAAGTTCGGCCAGCGGGATGTGAGCCCCGCTCATGGTAGGGACCAGCACCCGCTTGAGTTTGTCGAGGTCATCGCGCAGTTCCCTGGCGTAGCGGACGCTCACCGTGTAGCGCTCGCGGCCTTCCACCGTGGTCGTTATGGGCTCGCCGCCGATGGCCGTCATGATGGCCATCTCGGCTTCCTTGATCGTCAGGCCGTAACGCGCCAATTGGTCCCGCTTGAGCGCAAAATCGACGAAATACCCGCCGGCCGTACGTTCCGCGTAGATGCTGCGCGTGCCGGGAACGTCGCGCAAAACGCCTTCCATGTCCGTGCCGATACGCTCGATCTCCTTGAGGTCCGAGCCGTATATCTTGATGCCGATGGGCGTGCGCACGCCGGTCGTGAGCATGTCGATGCGGGCTTTGATCGGCATGGTCCAGGCGTTGGTCATCCCTGGAAAGCGCATCTTGGAGTCGATCTCTGAAACAAGCTCCTCCCACGAGATGCGGTCATACCAGATATGTCGCAGGGGTTTCTGCAATAGCTCGGGCATCCAGGAATACCATCGGCTCTTCTTGCGCCATTCGCCATGGGGTTTCAAGACGACCGTCGTCTCCATCATCGAGAAGGGCGCGGGATCGGTGGATGTTTCGGCTCGGCCGGCCTTGCCGAACACACGCTCGACCTCAGGGAAGCTCTTGAGTATTTGGTCCTGGGTCTGCAGGAGCTTTTGCGCCTCCGTGACCGATATGCCGGGCAGGGTCGTTGGCATATAGAGGATGGTACCCTCGTTCAAGGGAGGCATGAACTCAGATCCCAAGCGCAGGTAGACCGGGATCGTGGTGAGGACCATCAACGCCGCGGCGAC
The DNA here is from genome assembly GCA_016212885.1 of Elusimicrobiota bacterium. GTDB lineage: Bacteria > Elusimicrobiota > Elusimicrobia > UBA1565 > UBA1565 > UBA9639. The sequence continues at coordinate 13,351 of JACRDO010000107.1, forward strand.
GATGGTTTTATAGGGATGGCGCAGGACGAAGCGGCAAGCCGGCTCGTAGAATTTGAAGAGCAGGCGGCTGACCGGATGCTTCTCCTCAGGGTAATAATTGCCGACCGTGACCTGGTTGGTCAGCCAGCAAAGCCAGGAGGGCTTAAAATTGAAGAAGTCCATGCGCGAGAAGAGCATGCGCACGGCGGGATCGAAAGTCACCGCCAAGACGGCGGCGATGGCCATGGCCAGGTTCTTGGTGTAGGCCAAAGGCTTGAAAAGCCGGCCTTCCTGATCCACGAGGGTAAAAATGGGCATGAAGGCTACGGCGATGACCAAGAGAGAGAAGAATACCGCGGGTCCGACTTCCTGCAAGGCCTTGAGTCGTATCTCGTGGAAATCTCCCTTCCTGCCGCCTTCGATCCATAGCTGGAGTTTCTTGTAGGCGTTCTCGACCTCCACGATGGCGCCGTCCACCAGGACGCCTATGGAGATCGCGATGCCCGAGATGGACATGATGTTCGAGGTCAGGCCCATGAAAAACATGGGGATGAAGGTGAGGATGACCGACACGGGAATGGTGATGATGGGAATGATGGCCGTCGGGATGTGCCAAAGGAAAATCAGAATCACAAGGCTGACGATGATGAGTTCAAGGACAAGCTCTTCTTTGAGCGTGGCGATGGCTCGATGGATCAAGTCCGAACGGTCATACGTGGTGACGATCTCTACTCCCTCGGGGACCGCTGATTTGATTTCCGCGAGCTTGGCTTTCACCCGCCCGATGACGTTGAGCGCGTTTTCGCCGTAGCGCATGACCACGATCCCGCCGACCGTGTCGCCTTCGCCGTCCAAGTCCGCTATGCCGCGGCGGATTTCCGGGCCAAGCGCGACCCGACCAATGCTCTTGACCAGGATGGGCGTGCCGCCCTGGCCACGCCCCACCACGATATTCTCGATGTCCGCCACGGATTTCACATAGCCGCGGCCGCGGACCATGTATTCCTTGCCTGAGAACTCGACCAGGCGGCCGCCCACGTCGTTGTTCCCATCCCGGATGGCCTCCACCACCTTCATGAGAGGGATGCCGTAGGCCACAAGCGCGTTGGGGTTGAGGTTGACCTGATACTGCTTCTGGAAGCCGCCGATGGACGCGACCTCAGCCACCCCCGGCACGGATTGCAGGTAATAGCGCAGATACCAGTCCTGGAAGCTTCTCAGATCGGCTAAACTATGCCGGCCGCTCTTGTCCACCAGGGCATACTGGTAGACCCAGCCTACCCCAGTCGCGTCGGGCCCTAGTTCCGTGCGCACGCCCTCCGGCAGCTGGGGCAGAATCTTGCTCAGGTACTCCAGCGTCCGGCTGCGCGCCCAATAAACGTCCGTGCCGTCCTGGAAGACGACATAGATGTAGGAATAGCCGAAATCCGAGAATCCACGGATTGCCTTGACCTTGGGCGCTCCGAGCAGGGCCGTGACTATGGGGTAGGTGACTTGGCCTTCGATGACATCCGGCGATCTGTCCCAACGCGAATAGATTATGACCTGTGTGTCGGAGAGGTCCGGGATGGCGTCAAGCCTGGAGTTCCTGATACAGTAGTACGCGGCAGCCAAAGACGCCGCAGTGAGAATGAGGACTATGAACTTGTTTCTGGCGGACCAAGCGATGAGTTTTTCAATCATGAAGCCGCCTCAATGCTGATGCCCCTCTTGCGCCGGTTTCGATGCTTTCCTCGAACCCTCGCTCCTGCGCCCAGCAGACATGGCCGCCTTCAGCTTCGATTCGGAATCGATGAGGAAGTTGGCGCTGGTGACCACCTTCTCGCCCTCAGCCACGCCGGAAAGAAGGTCATAGTAACCCTCGGCTTTTTGGCCGACAATCACTTCCCTCGGCTCGATGCGCCCTTCACCGAGGTCCACGAAGGCGATTTTGCGCTCGCCGGTGTCGAGCAGCGCCGACTCAGGCAGAGCCGGCCGGCGACCGAGGTTCGAGCGGATGGCGGCGTCGACATACATCTCCAGTTTGAACAGTCCCTTGGGGTCCGGGACCTCGATGCGCACCTTAAGCGACCGCGTTTCAGCCGAGAGGATGGGGTCTACGCTCTTGACCGTTCCCCGGAAAACTTTGCCAGGGTAGGCCGGGGCGGTGATCTCCGCGCTCTGACCCGCCTTGACCAAACCGATCTCGTACTCGTAAATCTGCGCATAGACCCAGACCGGGCCTCCACCGCCGCTGATGAGAAGATTCGTCGGAGCGACCTCTTTGATGCTTGCCTCTATCTGGGCGTCGGTCAACCCCATCTGCCGAAGCCTCAGAGCTGAAGCGCGCACCAGAGCATCCGCGCGCTCAAGAGCATCCGGATAGGGGGTGTCCTTGACCTTTTCGCGCGCCCGGACAGCCTCCTTGTACTCGGAGATGGTGTTGTAGAGATCCGGGTCGTAGGCCACCTTGCCGCTGGCGCGGACGACGACGGCGAGATCGCGGCGCTCTACCGGCTCGGATTTCATGCCGATCATCTGGCGGCGTTCTTCGGAAAGAACCACAGCGGCTTGGCCTTGGACCGGGACGTCGGATTTCTCTTCGCCATAGACAGGGATGTAATCCATGCCCATCTCGTCTTTTTTCGCCACAGGCGAAGTCACTTCGGGACGCATCGGGTGACGATAGTACAGCGGCTTGGCATCCGCGGCGACGTCGAAGATCTTGGTGCCGCAGATGGGGCAACTCACCTTCTCCCCGACCTTATGCGGCAGTTCCATGACGCAGTTGCGCATCTTGCACTTGTGCAGAATGCAAATCTTGCGGTCTCCAGCCATCGAAGTCTGACCTGTTGCCGAAGTCTCTTCCATCGGGATGAGCTTCATGTTGCAGATGGGGCAATCGCCGGGTTTATCGGCGATATAAGTCGGGTGCATCGGGCAATAATACTTGGTCGCATGGACGCCGTGACCCGGCGAACCCCGATGATAGACGCGGTAGGCAATGACTCCGCCGACCAGTATGGCCGCCGCCGCGACGGCCATTATGAGATGTCGGTTCTTTGTCATGTCACAATTCCCTTCCGACTATGCGCTCGAGTTCCGCCAGACGCGCCTCGTATTCCGCCATGTATTGGTAGTACTCCAGCTTGAAGTTCAATAAGGACCTCTGCGCATCCAACAGGTCGAGGAATCCGATTTTGTCGGATTGGTAGCCGGACTCGGCAACCTTGAGCGATTCCTCCGCCTGGGGCAGCAAGGTCGTCCGGCAGGCATCGAGCAATCGCTGCGCGGTACGGACCCGGCTCCAAGCAATATGCACGTCCGCCTGGGTTGAAAGCCGCGCCACATTCAATTCCGCCCGAGCCCTATCCCTTTCGGCCTTAGCTTCCTGCACCATGGCGGCCGGCCTCCAGAACCATAGCGGCAAGGTCAGGCCCAGAACCGCATCATGGGTTTGGCCCCGCATAAGGTCGCTGCGCTGGCGGTGCTGGAGCATCAAATCCGGCAGATACTCGGATCGGGCCAGCGACAGAACTCCGTCCGACCGCTCCGAGGCCAAGGCAGCCTCGCGCAGTTCGGGTCGGGCCGACAAGGCAGAGGATTCCAGGTCATCCGCCTTCATGGCAAGCACGGCGGAAGCCGGTTCCTGGGGCATGCCCAGAGCGGCGCGGGCTTCGCGGCCCATCAGGGCATTGAGCATCGCTTGGGAGGTCTCCTGCTCCTGTTCCAGCGTTACGCGCATGTTGAGCATCCGGGTCAATTCGACCTGCGCTTTCAACGCATCGGACTGAGTGCCGCGGCCGACTGAAACCTTGGACTCCGCGACCCTGGAAAACCGCCGCATGATCCCGATGCTCTCATCATAGATGGAGATGCCCTTCCCCGCCAGGAAGAGCATCGCATAGGCGGTCCGCGCCCGGGCGGAAACCTCAAGGAGCTTGGCGCGGTAGGCCTGCTCCAGCATGGCGGCATCCTTGGCGGCAAGTCCATGTCTCAGATACAGAACAGTCGGGAACGGTATTTCCTGCGTTATAGAAACCGATTTCTCATCCGGCTTGCCTATCACTTTCGACATGGAGGGCGCATACATGCGCTCTATGTCCAGACGCGGCTTATCCGGGGTGGCGGCAACCACGATGCGCTTCTGCGCGGCCTCCCATCGTTTGCGCGACGCAAGGATCTCAGGGTTATCGCGTCGGACTATCTCCAGGACTTGTTGCAGGTTGATCGTGCCGGTTGAGATCGCATCGGGCTGCTGAGCTTGCGCCATCGGCGCGAGGAGCCCTGCGCACAGAAGGGCCGCTAGAAAGGCCTGTCCCATCCGGAGACCTTTCATGGGGTTTCCCCGTGCGCGACGAAATACGAGCACGTTTTCCTCTGGCGAGATGAACATTTCTTCACCTCCCAGCACCGGGGATGGCCGAGGACGGCTTTGACGCCCTCGATATTGAGCCGTTTCTTCTGAATCAAGTCCTTGATGGTCCTCAGGCGCCGAATATCCTGGTCTGAGTAGAACCGGTTCTTGCCTAAGCGCCTTGGATGGATCAGCCCCTTCCGTTCCCAAATGCGAAGGGTCGCCTGACAAACGCGAAGCAATCTCGCGGCTGAACCTATGGAATATATTTCGTCGGCACGACACTGTTTTTCAATAGGATATGAGTCCATATCTTCATATATATCTTTTTGATAAGTACCTGTCAATGTCATTTATATGTTTGGACATGAAAAACCCTTCAACCTGTGGGCCGAAAGGCTTCAATCCGGAAGATGGCTGCCTGACGCGGACGCCGCGATCTCCGCCTACGCGCTCTTGGCCGCGACGAGCTGCCGGCCGTACTCGTAGCCTTTCTTGAACGCCTTGAGGTTGAGCTCCTCGGTCCCCTTGGGGACCGAATCCACGACGGCCTTCTCGACCGCCTGGTAGGAGAGCAGCTCGGTCGTGCCGGCGAAGAAGCCGGTCATGACGATGTTCAAGACCAGCCTTCGGCCGAGCTCCTCGGCGAATCGCGTGGCCGGGATGCCCAAGGCCTTGGCCCCTTCAGGGAGTTCGCGGCCGACCTTGATCAGGTCGCTTTCGTAGAGGACCAAGCCGCCGGGCTTGAGCTGTTTGATAAACTGCTTGTAGGCGTCCGGCGACATCAAAATCAGGATGTCCGGCTGTTTCACGTAGGGGTAGCCGATCGCGCTCTCATCCACCGTGACCTGGGCGCTGCACGCGCTGCCGCGCGCCTCGGGGCCGAACGCCTGGATCAAAGTGGCGTGCTTGCCGTCGTGGAGCGCAGCTGCCTTGCCGATGATGATCCCGCAGAGGATCACCCCCTGCCCGCCCAGCCCGCCGACTCGAATTTCAGTCTTTGGCATTGGAAACCCCGTAAGGCTGGCCGTACGGCCGGTACTTCCCTTGGAACACGTTGGAGTAATGCCGGTTCATCGCATCCAGCCAGGTGGGCCGCTCGCGGTCCACGAACTTGCCCACGATGATGTCCCCCTGAAACGAGAGGGCCGCCTCCTTGGTGTCCGCGCCGTTCTTGATCGCGCTTTTTTCCTTGTAATACTTGAGCTGGTCCACGCCGTCCCCCAGCTTGTTCCGGCGGGAGTAGAGCGTCGGGCACGGCGCAAGGGCCTCGATGAAGACGAACCCCTTCTTGGCCAGCCCCTCCTTCATGGCTCGCGCCAATTGCCTGACGTGAAAGACCGTCCAGCGCGCCACGTAGACCGCGCCGCAGGCGTCCGCGAGGAACGGCAGGTTGAATGGATTCTCGAAGTTCCCGTAGGGCATGGTCGTCTGTGTCGCGCCGATGGGCGTCGTGGGCGCGACCTGGCCGCCCGTCATCCCGTAGGTGAAGTTGGTGACGCAGACCACCATGATGTCCATGTTGCGCCGCGCCGCGTGCACGAAGTGGTTGCCGCCGATGGCGGAGAGGTCCCCGTCGCCGGAATACACCACGACCTTCAGCTCTGGATTGGCGAGCTTAAGACCCGTGGCGAAGGGGATGGGCCGGCCGTGGGTGGTATGGAAAGAGTCCAGATTCATATAGCCGGCCACGCGGCCGGTGCAGCCGATGCCGGAAACGACAACGACCTTGTTCATGTCCAGGCCGGATTCCTTGAGCGCGCGGGCGAAGCAGTTGACCGTGGTCCCGATCCCGCAGCCCGGGCACCAGATGTGGGGGAGGCGGTCCTGCCTCAGGTAGGACAATACGGGATTTTCAGCCAAGACCTCGCTCATCGCGCCGCCTCCAGGATTTTGTCAAGGATCGCCTGCGGCTCATGCACGGTCCCGCCCGCGTGCGGCACTGAGACGACCGGTGCGCGCCCGAAAGCCGCGCGCTCCACCTCCAGCGCCATCTGGCCCATGTTCAATTCCGGGACCACGAAAGCCTTCACGCGCTTGGCGAGATCTTGGATCACGGCGGATGGAAACGGCCAAGCGACGACAAGCCTCAGGTGCCCGACCTTGACGCCCTTCCTGCGCGCCTCGGCGATGGCGCGGCCGGCCACGCGGGACGTGATCCCGAACGACACGACCACGATCTCCGCGCCCTCAAGCGCCTCCCGGCGGACGTCGACGAGCTCGTCCTTGCGGAGGCGGATCTTGTCCATGAGCCGCTGCACCATCTTCCCCTGGGCCGCCGCGTTCATCACCGGGTAGCCCTTCTCGTCATGCGTCAGGCCCGTGACGTGGATCCGGTAGGCGTCCCCGGCCTTGACCATCTCCGGCACGAGGTCCGCGCCGGATTCGTAGACCCTGTATTCGCCGGGCCTCTTTTTGGTCCACCGGCGCTCGACGATCTCGATTGCGGACGCCTCGGGGATATGAACCCGCTCGGTCATGTGGCCGACGACCTCGTCCATCATGAAGAAGACCGGCGCCCGGTAGATTTCGGCCAGGTTGAACGCCTTGATCATGAGGTCGAAGCATTCCTGCGGCGAATTGGGCGAGAGCGCGATGATCTCGTAGTCGCCGTGCGAGCCCCATTTGACCTGCATCATGTCGCCCTGGGCCGGAAGGGTCGGAAGCCCGGTGGAGGGCCCTCCGCGCTGGACGTCCACGAACACGCAGGGAGTCTCCGTGATCGCGGCGAGGCCCACGTGCTCCATCATGAGCGAGAGGCCCGGGCCGGAGGTGACGGTCATGGCCTTCTTCCCGGCCCAGACCGCGCCCTGGATGGCGATGGAGGAGGCGATCTCGTCCTCCAGCTGGATGAACACGCCCCCGATGAGCGGGATGCGGCTCGCGAAGCGCTCCACCACCTCGGTCGAAGGGGTGATGGGGTAGCCGGCCGCGAACCTGCAGCCGGCCGCCAAGGCGCCCTCGCAGGCGGCATGGTCCCCGTCCATGAAGTGGACGCCCGTCAAAACTCCCTTTGGATCCGCTTTCATGGCTTCTTCACAGGCTCCTTGATCCGAACGCCGAAGATGGCGAAATCGGGGCAGTAGAGCCCGCAGAGATCGCAGCCGGAGCAGGCTTCGGGTTTCGCGAGCACCGGATAATGATACCCCTTGGAGTTGAACTCCTGCGAAAACTCCAGGCTGTGCGTGGGGCAGAATTCGATGCAGTAGGAGCAGCCCTTGCAGATCTCCGCCTGCACGAACACGGCGCCCTTGCCCTTCTTCGCCGGCTCGCTGTCGCTCATTTTCTTTTCCTGATTTAGACCGCGGCCGCCTTCTGCCCTGCGGCGACCCCTCCCATGTTCTTGACGATCTCGGCGCCGAATTCCGAGGCCTTCAGGATCTTCGCGCCGGCCATCTGGCGCTCGAAGTCGTAGGTCACGGTCTTGTTCTGGATCGTTCCCTCGAGGGCGCGGACGATGATGTCCGCCGCCTCCTGCCAGCCCAGGTGCTCGAGCATCATGACGCCCGATAGGATGAGGGAGCCCGGGTTCACCTTGTCCTGGCCCGCGTATTTGGGGGCGGTCCCGTGCGTCGCCTCGAAGACGGCCGCGCCGTCGCCGATGTTCGCGCCCGGCGCTATGCCGAGCCCGCCCACCTGCGCGGCCGCGGCGTCGGAGAGATAGTCGCCGTTGAGGTTGGGCGTGGCCATGACGCTGTACTCATCCGGCCTAAGCAGGATCTGCTGGAAGGTCTGGTCCGCGATGCGGTCCTTGACCAGGACCCGGCCCGGCGGGACCTTCCCGCCGTGCTGGTCCCAAAGCTCGGCTTCGGTTACGATCTTGTCGCGGAATTCCGCCCTGGCCACCTCGTAGCCCCAGTCGCGGAAGGCGCCCTCGGTGAACTTCTGGATGTTGCCCTTGTGGACGATCGTGACCGACGGCTTCTTGAGCGCGACGGCGTACTGGAGCGCCATGCGCACCAGGCGCTTGGTGCCGGTCTCGGAGATGGGCTTTATTCCGATGCCCGAGTCCGGCCGGAGCTTCTTGCCCATTTTTTTGGTCAGGAACTCGTAGACCTTCTTCTGCTCCGGCGTGCCCTTTTCAAACTCGATGCCCGCGTAGACGTCCTCCGTGTTCTCGCGGAAGATGACGATGTCGAGCTTCTCAGGAGCCTTGACCGGGCAGGGGACGCCTTTAAACCAGCGCACGGGCCGCACGCAGGCGTAGAGGTCGAGCTTCTGGCGCAGGCCCACGTTCACGGAGCGGAAGCGCGGAGTCACCCACTCGGACCCGCAGGCGGCGCATTTGTCCGGCCTCTTGCCGCCCACGTCGTTCTGCTCCTTGGAGCAGGCAAGGCAGACGTACTTGAAGGTGCCGACCGGGGTCGTCATGGGCCCCTTGATGGCCACGCGGAACTCGGTGATGGCGTCGAGGGTCTCCTGCGGGAGCACGGTGTCCTTGTCGTAGTTCTTGAGCGCGCTCAGGCCGCAGAATATCTCCATCCAGGAGATTCTCTTCCTGCCTCCGTAGGCCTTCTCCACCGCGGATTCCAGGACATTCTTGGCAGCCCGCCAGATGTCCGGGCCCGTGCCGTCCCCCTCCATGAACGGGATGACGGGGTCGTCGGGGACCGCGAGCTTCCCGTTTTTGTACTCGATTTTTGAACCTGCGGGGACTTTGATTTTCTTGTAGTTTGACATGGGCTCTCCGGTTTTCAGGCGTCCCGAACATCCAGACGACGCAGGTTCGGGACGTACCAAACCAACGCATTCCCGATGTTTGGTACGGCGCCAAAACCTTAGCAATTTCGCGCCGCCGGTGTAAATAAAAACCGGCGGTTCGGAGATATAAGAAATTCTAATGGGACTATGAGGAATAATAATTTGTCCGGCAATCGGGCGGCTTGTTATCATCGCTTCGAACAATTCTCGACGAGGGTAACGCCCATGAAAGGAACATTGACCGAAAAAATCCTGCGATCACACCTGGCCCACGGGAAGCTCGAGCCCGGTTCCGAGATCGGCATCCGAATAGATCAGACCCTGACCCAGGACGCCACGGGGACCATGGCTTTCCTCCAGCTGGAGGCCATGGGGATTGCGCGCATCCGGGCCGAGCTCGCCGTGAGCTACGCGGATCACAACACCCTCCAGATGGGGTTCGAAAACGCGGATGATCACCGCTACCTCCAAAGCGTCGCGGCGCGCTACGGCGCCTATTACTCCCGCGCGGGGAACGGAATCTGCCATCAGGTGCATCTGGAAAGGTTCGGCAAGCCGGGCAAGACCCTGCTCGGCTCCGACAGCCATACCCCTACGGGCGGGGGCTTGGGGATGTTCGCCATGGGGGCCGGCGGGATAGACGTGGCGGTGGCGATGGGCGGAGGGCCCTATTATTTTACCGCCCCCCGCGTCGTGCGGGTGAGTCTTGAAGGGGCGTTCCGGCCCTGGGTAAGCGCCAAAGACATCATTCTGCACATCCTCTCGATCCTCACCACCAAAGGGAACGTGGGGACCGTGATCGAGTACGGCGGAGAGGCCTTGGCCCGGCTGAGCGTGCCGGAGCGGGCCACCATCACGAACATGGGGGCTGAACTGGGGGTCACCACCTCCCTGTTCCCCAGCGACGAGCAGACGAAGCGCTTCCTGAGCGCCCAGAAACGGGGCAAGGATTTCACGCCGCTGGCTCCCGAAAGCGGCGCGGTCTACCAGCGGACCATCGAGGTCGACCTGGGCAAACTGGAGCCCCTCGCGGCCTGCCCGCACAGCCCGGACAGCGTGGCGCCCGTATCGAAACTGAGGGGCAAACGCGTGGATCAGGTCTGCATCGGCAGCTGCACCAACGCCTCCTATCTGGATCTGATGCGGGCGGCCGCCATCCTGAAGGGCAAGCGCGTGCCGCCCTCGCTCAACCTGGTGGTGGTCCCCGGCTCCCGGCAGGTCCAGCTGATGCTGGCGGAAAGCGGCGCCCTTAAGACCTTCATAGAGGCGGGAGCCAGGCTCATGGAGCCGACCTGCGGCTTCTGCATCGGCATGGGTCAGGCCCCGGTAAGCGGTGGGGTGAGCCTTCGGACCAACAACCGCAATTTCGAGGGCCGCAGCGGCACAGCTGACGGCCAGGTTTACCTGGTCAGCCCGGAAACCGCGGCGGCGAGCGCCCTGGCCGGAGAGATAACGGATCCGCGCACGCTGGGCCTCGCGTCCAGGCTGCCTCGGGAGCTGCCCAAGAAGTTCGCGGTGGACGACAGCATGATCGTCGAGCCGCCGCGCTCGCCTGAGAAGATCGAAATCCTCCGCGGACCCAACATCGGCCAGCCGCCGAAGAACTCCCCGCTGCCCGGCGCCCTTCGCGGCAAGGTCCTCATAAAGCTGGGAGACAAGGTGACCACGGACCACATCATGCCGGCCGGGGAGAGGCTCAAGTACCGTTCGAACATCGGGAAGTACTCGCAGTTCGTGTTCGAACGGATCGATCCGGAGTTCCACGCCAAATGCCGCAAGGAACAGGCCGCAGGCAGCGCGGTCTTCATCGTGGCGGGGGAAAGCTACGGCCAGGGCTCAAGCCGCGAGCATGCGGCCATGTGCCCCATGGCCTTGGGGGTCAAGGCGGTGCTGGCCCGGACCATCGAGCGCATCCACGCTGCCAATCTCATCAACTTCGGGATCCTTCCGCTCACCTTCATGGATCCAGCCGACTATCAGGCGCTTGAGAAGGATGACGAGCTTGAGATGCCGCGCCTGGAGCAGGAATTGGCCGCAGGCAGGATCACCGTAAACAACCTCACCCGGAACCGGGAATTCAAGGTCAAGGCCGATTTTTCCGGAAGGCAGTCCGCGATCCTGAAGGACGGAGGGTTGCTGAACCATGCCGTGAGCGCGAAGAAAACTCCTGAGGCCTGCGCGGCCGGGGGCAAGGCCTGATCGCCGAAACCGCCAAGCCCGCCAGGGCCTCCTCCTCGCCGATCGACGGGGTCGCCTTCTCCTTGATGATGGCCATCGCGGCCTTCCTGGGCCGGGAGAATCCCCGCTTCATCCACCCCCAGATCCTCTGGAGCTTCCTCGGCCTGCTCGCCTTCAACCTGCTCAATTTCGCCTGGCTCACCCGGCGCCTGAGCGCGGAGCGTCGGATTCCGCTCGCCATCGTCTCAAACATCCTGCTCATCTCCCTGATCCTCCGCTACTCCGGCGGGGCTCACTCCTACTTCTGGGTCATCTATCTTCAGCCGATCTTCGCGGCCTGCCTCTCCCTCAAGCGCAAGGGAATCTTGGCGACCGCGGGCGCGACCCTCGTCGTCCTGGGAGCCTTCTACGCGAACGCCCTGGCCCGGCTCATCTGGCCCGACATCCTCGAGCTGCTTATTAAGGCCTTCACCCTGCTGATCTCAGCTGGCGTCACCATGCGGATGGCGTTCAACGAACGGCGCGCCCTCCTGCTCCTGCAGGCGGAGCAGGCGCGGGCGGCGCTGGAGCGCCAGCAGGCGCGCGAGCAGGTCCAGCACATGGACCGCCTGGCCACCCTCGGGACCCTCTCCGCCGGCATCGCACACGAGCTCAACAGCCCGCTCGCCACCATCCTGGGCTTCGCGCAGTGCGCGCTGCTGGAAGATCCCAAGCCCCAGAGCTTGGCCGACTCCCTCAAGCGCATCGAGAGCGGCGCTCTGCGCTGCAAGCAGACCATCCAGGGCCTGCTGGCTTTCGCGCGCCGCCAGAAGAACGAGCGAAGGCCCGCGGAAGTCAACGCCCTTCTGCATGAATGCGTGGGCATCAAGAAATTCGACTGGATCGCGGGCAATATCCGGACCGAGGAACTCTACTCCCCGGACCTGCCGCTCCTGCCCCTCTGCGGCCCGGAGTTCCAGCAGGTCATCTTCAACTTGATCACCAACGCGGAGCAGGCCATCCGATCGAAGCCCGAAGCCAAGGGCCTCATCCGCATCAGGACGGAATCGGACCCGGAGCATCTGCGCATCTTCATCGAGGACGACGGGCCCGGCATCCGTCCGGAGCTGCAGGAAAGAATCTTCGAGCCTTTCTTCACCACCAAGCCCGCGGGCAAGGGCACTGGCCTTGGCCTGAGCATCTCCAGGCAGATCATCCAGGACCAGGGCGGGAAGCTCTCCCTGAGCTCCGCGCAGGGGCAGGGCGCAACTTTCCTGATCGAATTCCCCGTCCCGAAGGAGGCTGCGGCCGACCGAGCGCCTCCGGCGCGGGCCGGGGCCGCGGGGAAGATCCTCGTCGCGGAGAACGACGCGTCCGTCAGACCGCTGCTGTCCAAGCTGCTCTCGCGCTATGGCCGACCCGTCGGCTTCGCGGGGACATTCGATGAAGCCCTCCGCGCGATCCAAGAGGACCCGCCCGCCCTTCTCATCATGGACATGAACATGCCCGGGATGTCGGCTTTGGAGTTCCTCACCCGGCTCGAATCCGAGGGCCGGCTGGCGCAGCTTAAGATCCTGCCGATCTCCGGCTCATCTCCCGGCGAGGCCTTGGCGGCATTCCTGGATCGGAAGGGCCTGCGGGTCATTGAGAAGCCCTTCGATATCAACGAGTTCCAGTCCCGCGTCGGGAACATGCTTCGGGGTGTTGAAGCGGACGCTTCGTAACATCTACAATGCTCCTGTTATGAAGACCCCCTCGCAGGCCCGCCGGCTCAAAATCTACATCGACGAAGCGGAGCGCTGGCAGGGCCGGCCCCTCTACCAGGCAGTCGTGGAGGCGGCCCGTGAGGAGGGCTTGGCCGGCGCAACTGTCCTCAAAGGGCTCTGCGGTTTCGGCAGCAAGAGCCACGAGGACGCGGGCCGGCATCTGCGCTTCGGGGAGAACCCCCCGATCATCATCGAGCTCGTGGACTCCCAGGAGAACATCGCCCGGTTCCTGGCTAGGCTCGACGAACTCATCCGCGACGGCTTCGTCACCCTCGAAGACGTCCAGAGGGTCTCCTACCGGGCGAATTAGAGGCCTAATGGCGAAGATGGATAAATATGTGCACGCAGTCAACAGCAAGCGCGACAGGGCCGTGGACGCCGCACTTAGCCCCATGTCCAACCTCACGCTCGTGGGCCAGCTCGTCAACCCGGACATGGGCGTCAACCCGCAGGGTCTCATCAAGACCTTCGCCTCGGCCGCGGCGGAGCTTTCCGGCGATGCCTCGGTCAAGAAGGCGGCGCAGAACGTATCGAGCCTAGTGGACGCGGTCGTGTCGGTCCGAGAGGGCGGCGATATGAAGAAGACCGAGGAGAGCGTGGCCAGGTTCGCCGAGGCATTCACGGGCCTGCAGGCCCAGGTGGAGGGCATACAGAAATGAACGCGCGCAGCTTTGCACACCTCGTGGTATGCGCCGGAGGAGCGATGCTCTTTGCCGCTTGCATCACACGAGTGCCTGCGAGCACCTGGGTCTACGAACCCAATCCGCCGAGACCGGAGGTGGCCAAGCACGATCTTCGCATCGTAGTGACACCGTTCGACGACATGCGCAGGCAGCAGCGCATCAACCCCGTGGCCGCGCCATATGATACGAGGCAATATTACGACATCGAGAATGTGCTGGAGCATTGGGCCCAACAAAAGCCGGAACGCTATTCCGTTGACGGGATGGACAACTTCGCCCGGATGAGCGCAAGATGGCTTGCTCAAGAACTCGACGCCTCCGGACAATTCGCCTCCGCCCGGTTCTCGATTTGGAAGGAACTGGCGGATTCGGCGGAAACGCCCGATTTGATCGTCACTGGGACCCTATATGATTCGCGGAAGGATTCGCAGGTTCTGGAAATCCGCGCCCTGAATCCGAGTCCGGTGCAGATATTATGGAGCAAGGCGTACAACTTGCGGTTGCTACGTGTCGTAGACCAAATTGTCTTGGGCCTCCTGGGCTCCATCATCACCGGGCCCAATATGCGCCCCGTTTTCCTCACGATCCGCGACGACATCGCCGAGGCCTTGAAACCTGGCGGCGCCATCGCAAGTGGAATCAGAAAAGGCAGCTAGATGAACGCACAACGGGTTTGCTCTGCATTTGTCATGCTTTCGACAGTCCTGTGCGGCTGCGTCACTCTAAGCAAGGATCTAGGCTCCATGCGGGATGCGGACATGAGTAGTCTTACGGAGATGAGTGCGCTTCGGGAAACAGAGAAACGCGATCCTGCGACAGCGGCCAAAAAATACGCGGATATCCTGGGGCGAGTTTCCGGCTTCAACCAACCGATCAGCTATTATCAGGACAAGCTGAAAAGCGCGCTCAAAAGCCTCAAGAACTCGAACCAGGCCGTTCTGAGCGAGGATGTCATCGCGGCCTTCCCCTACTACTTCGATCAGCGCTTGGCAACGCTGGTCAACAGCCACATGGGCATGGCGCGGTGTTATTGGGCGCAAGAGAAAGCGGATGCCGCCGAAGGCGAAGCTAAACAGGCACTCGCCGGTTTGAAGAGAGCCCAGTCGCCGTTCTTCCTAGCCAAGCACACGCTCGAAGCCCAGAGGCTTCTCAAATCCATCTATGACAAGAAGGGGTTGCCGGGCAAAGCTCTGATGGCAAAGCTCAATGCGGATTTAATGGATGATTATCTGCACAGCAAGCAGAGCGCAAGGGACTTCTTTCTGGAAAAGCAATGCCTTTGGGACGCCAAGGAACGGGTCGCGGAAGTCGACAGATTCGTCGACAATGTCAACGAGAAGCGGATGGCGAACCTAAACCAGCGGTTGAACGCCTTCGCATCCGCCCTTGGCCAGGTCTCATCCGGCCTCCAGCAGGCGCAGATCAACGACGCCATGAGCCGCAGCGGCGGCCAAGTCACGCCGCAGATACAGATGATGCAGTGGAACAAGCTGCTCACCGACATCAACGTGAAGACCTTGCAGGGCCAGGGCGCGCAGGCTGGTCCGTCCGTGGACGCCGCGCTCAACCCCATGTCCAACCTCACGGTCGTGGGCCAGCTCGTCAACCCGGACATGGGCGTCAACCCGCAGGGTCTCATCAAGACCTTCGCCTCGGCCGCGGCGCAGCTTTCCGGCAGCGAATCGGTCAAGAAGGCGGCGCAGAGCGTCTCAAGCCTCGTGGACGCGGTCGTGTCGGTGCGCCAGGGCAACGACATGAAGAAGACCGAGGAGAGCGTCGCCAAATTCGCCGAGGCATTCACGGGTTTCCAGGCCCAGGTGGAGGGCATACAGAAATGAGTGCGCCCAGACGCATGATCGCAGCCGTGGTCTTGTTGACAGTTTCAATCAAAGGCGGCGCATGGGAGGCACCGGATGTGGCGACCCCAAGGCCTTCCTGCCGCTGCCGGGACGCGAATGTGCGGCCTGAATGTGCTG
Organism: Elusimicrobiota bacterium; assembly: GCA_016212885.1. GTDB lineage: Bacteria > Elusimicrobiota > Elusimicrobia > UBA1565 > UBA1565 > UBA9639. The sequence continues at coordinate 28,949 of JACRDO010000107.1, forward strand.
GCGCCGTGAACCCGAATACGGGTGCCGTGACCTGTCCATGCGGATGCGCGCCTGAAGGCTCTGGCGCCGGATCCGGCGCAAGCAAGCCGGCCGGTCCGGACCCCAGCGTGCAGCAGGTCGAGATGATCGGCAACGCGGTAGGGACATTCATCAAGGCCCTGCAGCAGAAGCCTAAGGAGAACCCTGCCCAGAAGAAGGCCCTGGAGGACCAGTACCAGCAGACCCTGAAGAGCATGGAGCAGGGCTCCGAATCGACCAAGCAGCAGGAAGATTCCATGAAGAGCCTGAAAGAGCGCATGGAAGCGCTGGGGAAGGCGGAGCAGGAAGACGCACAGCCGGAACCGCCGCGCCGCCGCAACACTTGCCGACAACTCCAGGACGAACTCTCCCAGGCAGAAAGGGATATCCAGGCAGCAAGAGACAAGGTTGTGAAATATACGAGGCTCTTGGAAGAAGAATCTGACCCAGCGACCACCGCGGAACATCTCATCCAAAGCAGGCAGAACGCACTACATGCCGCAAGAATCGATCATGAGATATTCCAATGCGGGAAAGAAGAAATTAATAAACTACTGCGCAGGTGCGAACGCGATGGGACAGACAGCCCGGAGATATCAAGCTTATTGGAAATCGCGGAGCATGAAAGAGCTGAAAATGCGAAGTACCATCGTTTCCTTCAAAAAGTGATGCTTTGGTTCAATGTCCGGAGCACAAAGCCAACCGCGCCAGGTTATTATTATCCGGTCTTGGAACGTATCCCGAAAAAAGCAATGGACCTGGATTCGAAACTGGCCATGCTAAGCCGTCGCCTTGCTGATAATCGCAAGGGGCTCTACGATGAAGTACGAGAACGTTCTCAAGACGAATATGGGGCTTTGCATCGCGCAGCATTCCAAGAAGGGATATTCGTCCCCGTCGCAGGCCAGAAGGAAGCTCAGGTTGAGAATGACTGCGTGGTCTGGGCCATCGCTCATGGGGCAGGCGTGCCGTATGATGACGTGCGTGGGATCGCGGAAGAGGCCATCCGCTATGCCGAAGGTGAAAAACGCGGGGAGCGGCTTATCCGCTATACCGGCACACAAACCCGCTGCATGAATCAACGCCCACAACTTCGGCTTAGATTTAAGGGAATGCGGGCAGATCAAACCGTCATGACCGCGGTACAATACGGTGCTATCCAGAGTGTGGTGCTCAGCGACTTCGCGAAGGCTTTGGCCCAAACTGGACGACCTATCGTCACACGCATCGACGTCGGCGGTGGACATGCCATCGTGGTCAATGGCGTTTTTGAATATAAGAAAAACATATACATCGCCACCGTAGATTCAAATCTAGGTGATCAAGTAAGCGAAAACAACGTTTTCTGGGAAGCCGAGAAGTTCGCCAAGGTGCTCACCGGAGAGGGCTTCATCATCTACCCCAGAGGCTATCTCCAGAAAAGGTGACTGACTGTCTCCAAGAGGTCTACAAGCAGACTCTGACCCATCTGCGTTCGGGGTAGGAGTTGCACGTGGAGAACACCAAGGACGCTCCAGCTCTCCCGAAAGTTCTGGCGGCGCTCGATGCCCTGGCCAAGTGCTTAGGGATGGCCGAGACTCCATAATTTTCACGCGGGACAGGATTGCTCGGCGACTCCTGACGGCTCGGTTGTTCTGAGTCGTAATAAAACGCCGCCGGCCTAAGACTCTTCCACTGGCGGGCAGACGCAGAGGAGGTTCCTGTCCCCGTAGGGGTTGTCTATGCGGGAAACCGGCGGCCAGAATTTGCGCTCCTTGAGCCACGGCGCCGGGTAGACGGCCGCCTCGCGGGAATACGGATGCTTCCACTCGTTTGAAGCGGCTTGGTCCGCCGTATGCGGGGCGTTATGCAGGGGGTTGTCCTCGCGGGGCAGCTTCCCTTCCTCGATGTCGCGGATCTCCCGGCGGATCGAGGCCATCGCCTCGCAGAAGCGGTCGAGCTCTTCCATCGACTCGCTCTCGGTCGGCTCGACCATCAGGGTCCCGGGCACGGGGAAGGAGACCGTCGGGGCGTGGAAGCCGTAGTCCATCAGCCGCTTGGCCGCGTCCTCGACCTGCACCCCGCTTGTGCCCTTATATTGCCGCAGATCCAGGATGCATTCGTGCGCGACCAGGCCGCGCTTGCCCTTGAAAACGACGGGGAAATCCCCGGCCAGACGCTTGGCGACGTAGTTGGCGTTGAGGATCGCGAGCTTCGTGGCGCGCTCGAGGCCCTGGGCGCCCATCATCCGGATGTAGAGCCAACTGATGGGAAGAAGGCTCGCGCTGCCCCACGGGGCGGCCGAAACCGGGCCGATGGCGTCCTTGCCCCGCCCGGGCAGGAAGGGCGCCAAATGCTTCTTGACCGCGATGGGGCCCATGCCGGGGCCGCCCCCGCCGTGGGGCATGGCGAAGGTCTTGTGCAGGTTGAGGTGGCAGACGTCCGCGCCGAGCTCCGCGGGCCGGCACAGCCCGACAACCGCGTTGAGGTTCGCGCCGTCCATGTAGACCTGCCCCCCGTTGGCGTGGACCGCCTCGCAGATTTCGCGGATATCCTCCTCGAAGACCCCGTGCGTGGACGGGTAGGTCACCATGAGGGCGGCCAGGTCCCCTGCGTGCTCCGCGGCTTTGGCCTTGAGGTCTGAGAGGTCGATGTTGCCCTCCGAGTCGCAGGCCACCCCCACGACCCTCATGCCCGCCATGGCCGCGCTCGCCGGGTTGGTCCCGTGCGCGGACTGCGGGATGAGGCATACGCTGCGGCGGCCTTCCCCGCGGCTCTCGTGGCGCTTGCGGATGACGAGCAGGCCCGTGAATTCGCCCTGGGAGCCGGCGTTGGGCTGGAGGGAGACCGCGTCGAAGCCGGTGATCTCGCAGAGCCAGCGCTCGAGCTGGTCGAAGAGGGTCTTGTAGCCCTTGGCCTGGTCCGCGGGGACAAAAGGATGCAGATTGGCGAACTCCGGCCAGGTGACCGGCAGCATCTCCGCGGCCGCGTTGAGCTTCATCGTGCAGGAGCCGAGCGGGATCATCGAGGTCGTCAGCGACAAGTCGCGGCCCTCGAGCTTCTTGATGTAGCGGAGCATCTCGGTCTCGGTGCGGTGCGTGTTGAAGACCGCTTGGGCCAGGACCGCGCTCTTTCGGCGCAGGCCCTCGGGCAGGGCGAAGGCCCCGGTCTGCTCGACCTCGGCCGCCAGGTCCTCCACGACCGGCTTGGTGTGCCCGATGGCGAAGCAGGAGAGGATGTCCGCGATGTCCCGCGGACCCGTCTTCTCTCCGAGAGCGACGCCGAGAAAGCCGTCGCCGAAGTCGCGGAAATTGATGCGCCGCGTCTGGCCCGCCGCCAGGATGGCCTCGGCCGCCCCTTTGCCGGTCTTCACGCGGAGGGTGTCGAAGAACGCGCCGGCCGGCTCGCCGTAGTCGAGCTTCTTGAATCCTAGAGCCAATGTCCGGGCGAGCAGGTGGATGCGCGAAGCGATGCGGCGCAGGCCCTCGGGGCCGTGGTAGACCGCGTACATCGAGGCGGCGACGGCCGCGAGGACCGAGGAGGTGCAGATGTTGCTCGTCGCCTTCTCGCGCCGGATGTGCTGCTCGCGGGTCTGCACGGCGAGGCGCAGGGCCCTCTTGCCGCGCGAGTCCTTGGAGACGCCCACCAGGCGTCCCGGCATCTGCCGCAGGTAGGCGGGCTTGACCGCCATATAGCCGACGGAAGGCCCGCCGAAACCTGTGGGCAGGCCGAAGCGCTGCATGGAGCCCACGGCGATATCCGCGCCGAGCTCGCCCGGGGACTTGACCAGGGTCAGCATCAGCGGGTCAGCGGAGACGACGGCCAGGGCCCCCGCCTGGCGCGCCTTGGCGCAGAAGCCCTCGACGTCCGGCAGGAGGCCGTCCGTGCCCGGATATTGGATGAGCGCGCCGAAGAGGCCCTTCTCGGGCTTGAAGGCGCCTGGGGACCCAACCGCGACGCGCAGGCCCAGGGGCTTGGCCCGGGTCTTGACGACCTCGATGACCTGCGGATGGCAGTTGCCGGCGACGAAGAAGGCATCCCCCCCCTTGACCGCGCGGCACATCGCCATGGCCTCGGCCGCGGCCGTCGCCTCGTCGAGCAGGGAGGCGTTCGCCACTTCGAGCCCCGTCAGGTCCGCGACCAGGGTCTGGAAGTTGAGCAGGGCCTCGAGCCGGCCCTGGGAGATCTCGGCCTGATAGGGCGTGTACTGCGTGTACCAGCCCGGGTTCTCGAGGATGTTCCTTAAGATGACCGGCGGGGTGAAGGCGCTGTGCCAGCCGCAGCCGATGTAGGTGCGCCAGACCTGGTTCTGAGCGGCGATGCCCTTGAGCTCGGCGAGGGCCTCGTCTTCGGAAGCCGGCAAGGGCAGGTCCAGGGGGCGGGAGGCGCGTATCTGCGGCGGGAGGGCGGCGTCAGCCAGGGCGTCGAGGCTCGGATACCCGACGACCTTGAGCATCTCCCCCACCTCGCGCTCGCAGGGCCCGTTATGCCGGTCCGCGAAGACGTCGGGATGGCTGAGCTGGGGCGTGTTCGGCGACTTCGCTATGGCGGGCATGGTCGATCCTCGCGGCCTACGCCGCCACGGATTGGGCCAGCTTCTCGAGCGCCGCCTTGAGCCCTTCGTGGACCGCCTGAACGTCCTGCGGCCTCCAGCTCTTCGGATCATCGCGCAGGAAGCTCGTCTTGTCCACGCGGTTGTCGAAGCGGGCGATGGGGATGGTGAACTTCTTCTTGCCGGTCTCGATCGTCACGGTCCCCTTCGCCTGCGAATGGACCTCGAGCCAGTCCATGTCGTCGCAGCCGTAATCGTTCATCATCACTTCGATCGGCACGCCGTGATGGAGGATGGAGCCGGGGTCGTTGGGGTCGGTCCGGGCCTGGTTCTTGCGGCGGGACTCCTCGGGAGTGACCCAGACGTAGAGGATGCCCGCCTTCGAGAGGATCTCCGGCGAGAGCCGGCCGATGGAGTAGCCGTAGCCCAAAGGCGCCTTGAGCGGCATCGGGGCCTTATCCGGACCCCCGCGCGCGAACTCGATGACGAGGGTCTTGCCCTGGAGGGTGTCGGGATAGTTCTTGTGCTTGTCCTCGAGCATCTGGGCCGCTTCCTTCTCCAGGGCCTGGGCGAGGCTCTTGCGCGTCCCCGCATCGAGCTTGCCGAGCCGCGGCTTCATCCCGGCCTTCTTCGCGGCCGCCTCAAAGCGGTTGAAGAGGAGCTGGGCGGCTGAGGCGGGCTTTTGGACCTTCTTGGCGACCATGTCCGCGTAGTCTTCGTTGACGAGGTGGATGAGGGTGCCCCAATCCCAGGTGTCCTTGAAGGGCCTCTCACCGGAGTGGAAGAAAATCCGGTCCTTGCCGAGCTTCACCAGCTCGTCGTCGATGCGGCGCATCATGTGGACGTAGGGGAAGTCGTCTAGCTGGGCGGTCGGGCCCATGTGGAAATCGTTCCTGGCGGCGTCCGGCGGCAGATGCTTGAGATACCTCCGGACCTCGGACTTGCCCGAGGCCGGCAGGGCCAGCAGAAGCACCGTATCCAGGATCTTGCTCATGGTTTTCCCCCTATCTAGTTAGAAGTATATTACCGTTTCGACGCCCCGGCGGCAACCCCTCCCTGCAATCAAATCCTGCAATCAAATCCCGTGCTCGAAGAACTGCTCCAACGACAGGTCGGCGTAGGATCCGCCGATACGGACCGCCCGCGTTTTCGGGTAGCGCTTCAGGAAGATCCGCAGGCCCGGTGTCGGATGGCCGCCTCCAATCGTGACCTCGATAGCCAAGATATCTTCCCCACGCTGCACGATAAAATCGACTTCCTTGTCCCTTTCGGACCAATAGAAGACGGTTTCCTCCGCGTTGACCAAAGCCGCGCCGACGGCATTCTCGACAAGGCGGCCGACGAAAGCCCGATCCTTCAGAGTTTCATCGAACGGCACCCCTCGCAGCGCCGTGACGAGGGCGTTGTTGCGCACGATGAGCTTGGGGCTGGAAGCCCGTACGCGGATGGCTCGCGGACTGTACTTGCGGACCGGTTCGACCAGGAAAGCCCCGGCGATCAGCTCCAGATAGCTGGCCAGCGTGTTGATGCTGCCTCGTTCCTGCAGCTGTCCGAGGAGCTTCTGAAGACTGATGATCTCGGCGGGATGCCGGCAGGCCAGCGCGAGCGCCTGCCGGAAAAGAGCCGGATGCTGGATGCTTCGGAGCGCCGGGATGTCCCGGCCGATGACTGTCTCCAACAAGGAGTCCTGTATGTAGTTCTTCCAGGCCGCGAAGTCCTCCGCGAACGGTACAGCGCCGGGATAGCCGCCGAAGAAAAGGAACTGGTCGAGGGTCCATCCGAACGCCTGCCGACACTCCGCATAGCCCCAGTGGGGGCAGCGGATCAACTGGAACCGCCCGGCCAGACTCTCCTGCATCCCTCGTTGGAGCAGCAGCGCAGAGGAACCGAGCAGCACGACTCGCAGCGGCCGCCGTTCTTTGACGTCCTCGTCATGGAGCATCTTCACCGCTTCGCTCCAGCGCGGGACCTTTTGAATCTCATCGACCACGAGCAGAGGCATTCTGCCAGGCAATTCCCTGGCGCACCGCCAAGACTCGGCGAGCCATCGGGCATCCGGCGGCGTGAGCTGGTCAGCCGTGATGTAGACCTTCTGGTCCGGCCACTCTTGCAGGAATTGCTGGACCGCCGTGGTCTTGCCGACTTGCCTGGGCCCTACAAGGATTTGGAGGACATGAACTCCGCGGGCGAGGTTCGCCTGAAGCGGGGAAAGGATTCTCTGACGCTTAATTGTCATTAAAATGCATCTATATTATAATTAAATTTCTGCAAATTTACAATTTATTCAGGACATAGAACAAAACGTATTTCGCATCTGGCACACATCAAGAACGGACCAGCACTGCGGGGCTTCTATCTGCAACCCGACCAACTTTGTAGAATGGAGTCCGTCGCGCTCATCCATGGCCAGAAAAATCGTCCGCCTCAGCGCAAAGGAACTCGCCGGCCTTCGCAGATCCTTTGAAAAAGTGTTGCGGCGCCACCCGGGCGCAGTGGCCCGCATCTTCGGTTCCCGCGCCAAGGCCGGCTCCGGAGGCGACCTCGATCTGCTGATATCCCTGGCCCGCCGTCCGCGCGATCCCCTGACGCTGAAACTGCGGCTCAAGCAGGCCGTCGAAGACGCATTGGGAGAAAGGAAGATCGACGTCGTAATCGAGCATCCCCGGGCTCGGGTCGATGCCTTCGTCCGGCTCGCCAGAAGGGAAGGAGTCGTGCTATGGAACCATCCTCGCAAGAGCTGAAGGCCGCCTATCTGAGGGAGCAGTTGGAAATGGCCTCCAAGGCCAGCCGGGCCCTTGAACAGTCCTTTGCGGCTTTGGGAGGGAAACGGTCTCCGCCGAGACGGAAGGGCCCGGCAACGGAAGAGAAGCTGGAGGTATTGACCGCCCGCTTCGCGCGCCTGGCGGACATCCTAACCCAGAAGGTGTTCCGCGCCTTGGACGCGGCGGAGTTCGCGGATGAGGGGAGCTTCCTCGACCGCTTGAATCGGATGGAGAAACGCGCAGTGATCCCGAGCGCCAAGCTCTGGCGGGATATCCGCGACATCCGCAATCAGATCGCCCACGAGTACGCCCTGAAATCCTTGGCGCCCCTGCAGCGCGCCGTGATGGCCCATTGCCCCGACCTGTTCGAGGCCGTGGCAAGGGTGAGATCCTATGTCCAGCGGAAGAAGCTGACCGGCCCCTAACCCCCCTCCGAGACCCCAACCACCCCGGGTTAATCTCCCCTATGCAGCCAAAGTACCGGAAGATGCTGCGCGGCATGGCCAAGCGCAAAAAGCGCGGGCCGCGCGAATGGGCGGTCTACATATTGCGCTGCGGGGACAGGAGCCTCTACACCGGCATCACAAAGGATATCGAGGCGCGCCTGCTCAAGCACCGGGCCGGAAAGGGCGCCGCCTACACGCGGACGCACCTGCCCGTGGAATTGGTCTATCGGGAACTCGGGAAGACCCGTTCCGAAGCCCTGGTCTGCGAGGCGCGGATCAAGACGATGCCGAAGGCGCGCAAGGAGGCTCTTTTGCGGCCGCCTCAGGCTCCGGATACCATTTCGCCTTGACGAGCTCCACCGCCACGGGGATGAACGAGATCACGATGATGGCGAGGATGACGTAGTGGAAGTGGCTTTTGACCACGGGCATGTTCGCGAAGTAATGTCCGGCCAGCAGAAATAGCAACGTCCAGGCCACGCCCCCGCTCACGTTGTAGACCGCGAAGTGCAGGTAGGTCATGCGCCCGATGCCCGCCACGAAGGGCGCGAAGGTGCGGATGATGGGGATGAAGCGGGCCAGCACGATCGTCTTGCCGCCGTGCTTCTCGTAGAACCGGTGGGTCCGGATCAGATGCCTCTTGTCGAATAGGATAGAGTCCTCCCGGTTGAAGACCTTCGGCCCAACCCACGCCCCGATCCAGTAGTTGACCGCGTCGCCCAGGATGGCCGCTGCGGCCAGCAGGACGAAGACGAACGGCAGCTTGATCGGCGAGCCTTCCACGGCCGAGAGCGCGCCAACCGCGAACAGCAGGGAATCCCCCGGCAGATAGGGCGCCACCACGAGCCCCGTCTCGGAGAAGATGATGAGGAATAGGACCCCGTAGAGCCAGGGGCCCAGGGCCGCGGCCCAGACGCTGAGGTGCTTGTCCAGATGCAGGAAGATGTCCAGCCCCGACTGCAGAAGTTCCATGACGGGAGATTATACCGCCCTGCGCGAGAGGCCGCCAGCCGAATTTACCATTAATTAAACTCGCAGAAACATGCGTTTAACCGCAGCCGCTCATACTCTTGGCGAGGGGATATGGGGGCTGCCATGAAGCCGATCTCGAGACACGCCGAAGCCGCAAGCGTCGGGTACTTCCCATTGCCGGAGGAGATGCGCCGGCCGTCCGAGCCGCAGAGCGGCGGGAACTATGGCGCTTTGCCGATCATCGCGGTGCTGACCACGGCCATGGCGTCGGGCCTCGCGTTCAAGGATTTCCGGCTCGCGCCGCGCGCGGCCCCCGCGGCGCCCCGCAGCGAAGCGCCGGCTGCCCCCGCGGCTGCGCAGGCCGCGCAGGAAGAGGCTCAAGCTCCGCAGGAACTCCCGGAGGGATTCCCCCTCCCGCTTTTGGGCATGTCCCAAGACGAGCTGGTGACGCTCCCGAACTCCGATCCCTCGCAGCCCGGCATGCAGCAGCCCATGCCCTTCAGCCTCTTCAAGAAATCCCTGGGCCTGCTCACCGGGTTCAACTCCGCGTGGCTTAAGCCGAACGACCTCAACCGCATGATGAAGGAGGGAGTGGTCACAGGGTCACAGCCCAGAGGAGCGAGCTTGAGCCTTCTGCCCAGCCGGTCCGGCTTTGCGGCGGCGCGGCGCCTGAACCCGGCCGCGGCCATGGTCCGGGCCATGGCCCTCCCTTCCCTCCTGTTCAGCGTCTTGACGGTGGACGCCCGGGGCCAGCAGCATGCGGTCAATTTCTTCGGTGAGGGCCAGCGCCCGGTCGCGGCCAGGGACCCCCTGGTCTTCAGCCTCGACAAGAAGCCCCTGACCACGCGCCGCCAGACCGTCCTTTTCGACATCAGCGGCGCCGGCTTCCCCATCGCCGTCAACGACATCTCCGCGGGGGCCGGCCTGCTGGTATTCGACGCGGACCATGACGGGGTCTCAGGCGCGAACGGCAGGGAGATATTCGGCAACGACTCGGACATCGCGGGCAACGGCAATAGAGGCGGCTTGACGGACGGCTACGTGGCCCTCAACGCCTTGGTCGTGAAAGCCTTCTATCAGGGGCTCCTGCCCGCTTCCGTCATCGAGCGCCGTTTCCTGGACGAGAATGCTCTGACGGCTCTTGAGGAGGCTTACGGCCTGAGGATGAAGGTCGGAAGCTTCCTGAACGAGCCCGTCTCGCTCAAGGCAGCCGGAGTGCGGGGGATCGCGCTCACCATGGAGCGCCCCCAGCGCATTAACAGCTTCGACGGACGGAGCAACGACGCGGTCTACCGCGCGGGCGCGTACTTCCTCCGGGCCGACGGGAGCAAGGGCATCTACGAGGACTTCTGGCTGAGGGCTGCTCCGGCCGCCAGCGTCGCCCGCAATTCCGCCCGCGCGCAGGCGCGGATGTAATTACTCCTTCAGCAGCCTCAGGAACTCCCCCGCGCTCTTGACCGCGGGCTCGCTGCCCTGGGACCGAGACACCAGGGACTGGAGTTTCGGCGGCGCAGCCGACTTCAAGGAGGCGAGCAGGCCGGCCAAGCAGCGGCCGAGGGCCTGGATATCCTGCGCAGGGCCGCCGCCCAAGGCGGTCCCGAAATCAGCCACCTTGACCTCTCCTCCCTCGCTCAGGAAGATGTTCCCAAGATGGAGGCGTCCGTGCGCGATCCCGGCGGCATGCGCGGCCTCCAAGGCCTGGCACACCGGAGCCAGTATGCGGACAATCATGTCGAGCCCGGCTCCACGCGGAGTGTCGATGAGGCTGCGGACAGTCGCGCCGGCCACATGCTCGGACACGATGACCGCCGATTCCTCCGCCTCGACGACCTCGTAGATCCGGGCCGCGGCCGGGTGGCTGAACCTCGCGGCTTTCCTGGCCGCGGCCAAGACGGACTCCCGCTCCTTGGTATCCGGCACGTTCAGCCGGCGGATTACAGCTGTCCGGCCAAGCGCAATATCCTTCGCCAGGAAGACGCTGCCGCGTCTGTCTCCAAGCTGCTGTCCCAGCGCATAGCCCTTGGCCAGCGCATCCGGAAGGCTCGAAGCAGGGCTTTCCGCCACGGGCGCGGCGCCCACGCCCGGCGAGGACTCCTTCCTGCGGCGCGCCCAGAGGACAGCTGCCCCGGCCGCGGACGCGGCCAGGAGCAGAAGGCCCCAGAGGATTGGCTTGAGCGGGGACTTCCTGCTTCGGCGCGGATTCAGGAACTCGGCATCCCCCTTGGAAGGATCGTAGATATTGCCCCCGCGGCGGGCGAGCTCCGCTTCATCCGCGTAGTCCGGATTGAGCCTGGCGGCCATCTCGATATCCGAGATCATCCCGGCTCTATCCCCCAGCATCTGCCGGGCGAAGGCCCGGATACGGTAGGCTCTCGCGCTGCGCGAATTGAGGGAGATCGCGCGCGACGCGCTGCCTTCCGCCTCCCGATACCTTCCTTGCCCCAGTTCGGCCCAGGCAAGGGCTTCGTAGGCCTGATACTCCGCCGGATGAAGGCGGATGGCCTCCCTCGCGGATTTCTCCGCCGCGTAGTACTTACCTTCCAGGCTGAGTTTCCAGGACTCCGCGGTCTGCTCGGACACGGGCGAATCCTGCGCCCAAGGTCCTGCGGCCGCAGGACCGCGGCCTGCGCCGCCCAAGGGACCCTCTTTCTGTTCAGCCTCGCCCCGGACGCCTCGCTCCCTGGCGTACGGATTCCTTCCCCAAGCAGAAGCCCCATATCCGGCCTGTCCCGGCTCCCTGGCGCTGGGGCTCGCCGGCTTGGCCGGGTCCGACGCAAGTGGAAGCCCTTCATGGGTTATGCCTCCCTTGCTGCTGCGAAGCAGGGGTATCGCCTGCTCTGCTGGGCCGCCCCCTCCGGCCGCGCCGCCCCCTGCCTGAGCGCCCGTATTCTTGACCCCGGGCCCCCCCGTCTGGGCGCCTCCCTGGGCCCCGGTTCCGCCGCCTGAGAGGCCGGGGAAGCCGATATTGAACCAGCTGCTGCGGTTCGGGTTGTTGGAGGGAGTCACTCCCCTGGGGTCCAGGGCATTGACAGGCCTCTCACCCGGCATCGCCCCGTTCCAGTTCGGCGGAGGAACGAAGCCGAAGAGCTTGGGGACGTCCATCTGGAGCATGCTGGCGACCCCGTACATGCCCTTGCGGGAGTCCTGCACGAGATACTGCGCGTTGTGGATGTTCGACTCAGGATTCCTATACGCCTTGGCGGCGTTCACGGCCCCGTTGGCGGTGTCGAGATCCTCATAGACCGTCTCCATGGTGTCCCATGCGCCTTTCACCCCATCCGGAACTTCCTTGATGCCTCTGGCTGTCTCGACGACGATGTCTCTTTGGCCCTCGGCCGTGGCGATGCCCTGCTCCACGCCCGAGCAGGCCTCGCCGATCCTCGCCTCATAGTCCTTGCGGGCCTGCTGCGCGGCCGCGGCCCTCTGGGCCGCTGCCTCCGCGGCCTTCTGGGCCGCCGCGGCCGCAGCCGCATCCTTGGCCGCCTCCGCTGCCGCCTCCTGAGCCGCGGCCTGAGCCTCCCTGCTGGCCGCCTCGGCTTCAGCCGCCTTGGCCGCTGCAGCCGCGGACGCGATCTGGGCCGCCGCAGCCGCCGACGCCTTCCTGTCCGCCTCCGCCTGCAGCCCCGGGAGCTTCGTCGTATCCGTCTCCGCGGCCACGGCTTGCGCCGCGGCCCTGCTGGCAGCCTCTGCGTCCGCCGC
>JACRDO010000106.1 GCA_016212885.1 Elusimicrobiota bacterium
CGGAACGGAGGATGGCTATCCTGTCGTTGGAAGGAGGGATAGCTCTATGACCCAGCCACGCTGCCCATACTGCGGAAGATGGTTCGAGGCGGAGCCTGGAAAAGGCGAGCGGCAGGTTACGTGTTTGGATCCGGAGTGCCAGTCGGCGCATAAGAAGGTTCTGGACCGAAGATGGCACGCAGCGAATCCAGAGCGGACGCTCGGTCGCCAAGGGAAAATCAGGGATTGGGCGGCGGGGCGAAACTACTGGTGCGAGCGGCGCCATACGCACGCAGCCTACGTGGAGCGCAATCGGGAACAGACGCGTGAGCGGATGCGAAAACGGCGCCAGGAGCGGAGGCAGGCGCGTGGGATTTTGGCGAATCCCATGGGCTATTTGAGGGACCTGAGGGCGGATGTTTGCAAAACACGAACTGGCGGGCCCCGCCGCCCGACGAGCGAGGTGGCCACGGTCGACGATGTTTGCAAAACACGAAGTGGGGACGGTGTGCTCGTCAGGATGGTGGACTACCTGCTGGCGCGGGAGCTGTTTGCAAAACACGAGGACCTTGCCGCCGCGGGCGTGGCTGCGGGATAATGGCGACCATGCGGGTCGTGGAACTGAACCTGGAGGCGCTGGACCTGAAGTACGCCCGGTTGAGCGTGCGCCAGCCGGCCGCGGAGCGCAGGCTATTGGCATCACTGGGCGAGACAGGCCAGCAAAGCCCGGTGATCGTGGTGGCCGGCTCCGAGGCGGGGCGCTACGTAGTGGTGGACGGCCACAAGCGGGTGCGTGCGCTCCAGAGGCTGAAAGCGGACGTGGCGAAAGCGGCGGTGTGGGAACTGCCGGAGGCGGAGGCGCTGGCGACGGCGTATCAGATGGGGGCGCAGGGCAAGCGAGACGCTTTTGAGGAGGGGTGGCTGTAATGCCGAGCTCGGCATAGTGGCTGGTGGCGGAGCTGCACCGGTCATTTGGGTGGAGCCTTGGGGAGGTGGCCGAGCGTCTGGTCCGGTCGAAGTCCTGGGTAAGCAAGCGGTTGGCCTTGGTAGAGGAATAGCCGGACTGGCTGGCGGAGGAGGTGTCGAGCGGGCGGCTGGGAGCGCACGCTGCGGCGAACTACCTGGTGCCGTTGACGCGCGTCAACGGTTCGCAAGGGCGGATGCTGGTAGAAAGGATCCGCGGGCTTGGGCTGCACAACCGGCCGTTGGGCGAGCTCTACGCAAGCTGGCGGGCGTCGAGCGCGGCGGCACGGCGCAAAATTGTGGAGGATCCAGCGCTATTTTTGAAGGCGCGGGCCGCGGCGCGGGAGGCTGGGGCAGGGGCTGGGCTTGATGAAAAGCAGCAGCGGTGCGTGAAGAACCTGGAGCTTGTCGGCCACGTTTCGTTGGGCCTGCTGCGGAGCCTGCCGGAGGCGCTCAACTACGACACGCCGGAAGCTGCGCGTTGTAGGATGGTGCGAGCCTGGAGTGCGTGCCGCGAGCGTTTCGAGCTGCTGGCCAAGAGCGTTGTGAGACTATTGAGTGAGGAGGTAGGCGATGCTGGAAAAAGAAACGCGCACGGCGATCCTGACGCTGGCGGCGAAGGGCCGCAAGCAGCGCGAGATCGCGCGGGCGCTGGGTGTGAGCCGCAACAGCGTCAAGCGTGTGCTGCGGGAGCAAACGGCTCAACCTAACGCGAAGGCTCGGGCCAGTTGTCTTGACGAGCACTTGGAAGCCATTCGCGCCCTGCATGCCGAATGCCGTGACGACAAGGGTCGGCCGAACCTGGTGCGGGTAATGGAGAAGCTCCAGGACAAGCTCAAGGCCGAGGGCAAGGTCTTGGATGTGCCATATTCCACGCTGACGTGGTTCTGTCGCGAGCACGGCATCGAGGAGAAAGTCCCATGGACGCGGATCGTGACGGGTCCCGGCGAGGAGATGCAGCATGACACATCGCCGTGCACGGTCAAGTTTGGCGAGGCCAAGTTCGCGCTGCAGTGCGCCAGCCTGGTGTTGGGCTATTCCAGGATGCTCTACGTCCAGTTCTACCCGCGGTTCCAGCGGTTCCACCTGAAGGTGTTCTTGACCGACGCGTTCACGCATTTGGGGGGCTGCTGCCGTAGATGCGTGATCGACAACACCTCGATCGCGATCTCGTGCGGTTCGGGGTCTCGGGCGAAGATGGCCGCGGAGGTCGAGGCCTTCGAGGATACCTTCCGAAACACAAAGCAGTGCCTCGGGGGGGAGGACCCGCAGACGTGGAAAGGTCACGGACCAGAGCGTGCGGCATCACTGTCGTTGTGGATCTATGCCGCGGTCTGGCAGTGGTACATCAAGACCCACGGAGCAAAGCCGACTTGGTTTCCGACACCTTGGTACCCAGGGAAGACCACGCCGTCCTTCGCCGATGCCCTCGCCGCGTTACGTCGGGCTCTCTGGGGCCGTCGTATTTTTGCGCGGTCCGATTCGCGACCGCTCCCGCGAAAATTCGCGGCTATTCTTATTGGCGCTCTTGCTGAAGCGACGTAGAAGGGGGTGAAACCTATGTTAAAATAACTGTCCGGTATCGCCCTGAAAGTGCGAAAGTCCACCTATACATGCCCAAAATGATGGTGAAATAGGAAATATATGATTCAGCCAATACGATTTTGCTTCATTGCGCTTCTAGGAAGTATCCTATTTCTCTCAGGCTGCCGACATCCCAAGCAAGCAAGATGCCGGGACATGAGCGAAGATGATCCGAGATTGCTTCAAATCGCTAAAAGATACATGACTGTCAGATTCAAGCCTGACATGTATGACATGCGTTTTTACAAATTAGTATATGTGTCCAAAGACAGGGATCATTGGACACTATATTTTCGTCGGACAAGTCAAGAAATGAAAGGTGACTTCGATGTAGAAATAGACCGGACAACCTGCGGAGTCAGCGACTATATCCCAGGCGCGTAGCCCATCATCTGCCCGGTGTAGACATTCGGGTGTGACATGGCTAAGTGCAGCAGTCCAGTGGGTGAAAGTCCCATTCCGGCAAGGACGCCCCAGCCGGGTAGCTATCCCAGCCACGTGAACAAGAGGCAACGACGCCGTGGGAGCCTGGGAGACAGGGGCAACGACAGGTTGTCTGCGAATCGGCAGGCCGTAACGCGAGTGAACACCGAGCAGGCCCCGAAAGACTGTCGTGGATTTCCATCAAGGGGAAGCACCGACGGTGGGGAATTATCTCCGCAGTCCTTGTATAGGCGCCCGGACCCGTACCTCGCAGTTCCCCTTCAGTGCATACTCCCGTTTCTTCCCGAAGGGCTTCGGCCTCGCCTCAACCTCTACAGGCTCGGCTCACTGAATTCTCGCCGCAATGCAACTTCAACGACGGTTTGCTATTTCGGGGTTGCAGTCATTCCTTATATGTTCGGGCTCCCATACTCGCTAGACCCCCAGGTTGCACCTACCGTTGTAATCATCACCTGATTACATGGCAGCCGGGCCTTTTACATCACGCTATGAACATGTGGTTTCCCACATGACACACGTTCCGGGAACGGCTCAAAAAGGCTGAAGAGGAGCTTCGGGTGAAGAATGGACAACGCGTGCAGGACTGGACTGCGCGGTGATCGGAGGGCTCGCCGGAGGGCCGGTCGGGGCACTGGCCGGCGCCGTGATCGGCGCCGGGCTCGGGCTCTTCATGAAGTGGCTGACGGACCCTAGCTGATCGACTGCTCCCGCACCTTCGCTGAGCCCCGGATGCTTTCCATGACCTTGCGGTCGCGCAGTGCCGTCTCGATGCTCGCCCTCCGGGTCTCGAAAAATTCCCGGACGTCGTTCTTCTGAGCCTCGGTCTCGGCTTTCAGGAGGCCTTTCTCGAGCTCCTTCTGGACGTCCTCCTCGGTCGCGGCCAGGCTCTCCTTCTTCGCGATGGCCGCCATGATGAAGGAGAGGCTGACCTCGTCCTCGGACTGACGGCGCAGCTTCTCGCGCAGCTCGGCAAGCTTGTTCTCCGGCAGCCCGTCCGCGAAGCGGCGCGAGACCCTCTCGATGGTCTGCTCGAGCTGCTGCTCGGCCAGGGTGGGCGGCACGGGAATCCTGTTGGCGGAGAGAAGGCTCCTCTCGATCTCCGAGACGAGCTCGCGCTCGGAGCGCTCCTCGTTTTCGCCGCGGACCACTTCCCTCAGCTTGGCCCGCAGGGCTTCGAGCGCGTCGAAGCCCATGTCCTTGGCGAACTCGTCGTCGATGGAGGGGAGGAGCTTCTCCTTGATCTCCGAGACGGTGACGCGGCAGGAGGCCGGCTTGCCCTCCAGCTTCACGGGGAACTCGCGCGACTCGCCGCGCTTTGAGCCGAGCAGGCCGTCCACGAGCCCCTCGATGGTCTGGTCCGAGGACATGTCCACGAGCTCCTGCTTGCCGTGGGCGCCCTGGATGCGCTTGCCGTCGCGCAGGATCTCGTAGTCGAGGACCGCGTAGTGCGTCTTGGCGATGGATTCGGCCCCCGCGCGATCGAGCCGGGCGTTGCCCTCCTGGAGCTGGACGAGCCTCTTTTCGACGTCCTCGTCCGTGACAGGGTAAACGTTCTTGGTCAGGGAGAGGCCCTGGTAGCCTTTGACCTCGAATTGGGGGGCGGTCTCGACGCGCAGCTCAAAGGCCAGCGGCTTGCCCTCCTCCACGCGGATGTTGGCCACGGTCGGAAAGACGACGGCCTTGAGCCCCGAGGCCTTCAGGGCCTCCGGGACAGCTGCCTTGATGAGGCCGTCGGCCGCGTCGGCGCGGGCTTGGGCCGAGAACTGCTTGCGGATGATGTCGATCGGGGCCTTGCCGGGCCTGAACCCGGGGACCTTGGCGCGCTGCTGGATCCTCATGAGGTTCGTATGGACCGCCTCGGCCAGCTTCTCGGCCGCCAGCTCGACATCGAAGGCGTGCAGGCAGCCTTCCTCCTTCAATTTCTTCGTCTTGACGCTGAGGGGCGCGTTCGTCGATGCCATGCTCTTCTCCTTAAGAAACAAACCTGGGCGGGGGGGGACTTGAACCCCCAAGCCTTTCGGCACACGGTCCTAAGCCGTGCGCGTCTGCCGTTCCGCCACCCGCCCGTCCCTCGGCCGCCCCGCGGGCCGCGGTCCAGGGAGCGGCGAGTCTCATGAAATCCGGGATGGGCCATACAGGATTCGAACCTGTAACCTTGCGCTTAAGAGGCGCCTGCTCTACCGTTGAGCTAATGGCCCAGGGCGACCATGATACAAAATGCGGGCCCTTTGAAGCCACGGGGGCTTCATCCTTTCTTCAGAATCCCGTAACACTCCTGCCATTGAAAACCCGTCCTGGGGCTGTTATACTGGATTTTGAGCCGTCCCGAACATGAGATACTGGCTTTTCCAGAACAACCAGGTCGTCGGACCGCACGACCGCGACGAGCTGACCATAGTCCCTGGATTCTCCGCGGAATCCCTCGTCTGCCCCGAGGGCCGCAAGGGAACCCAAATGGGAGACTGGCAGCGCGCCGGCGTGGTGTCGGAATTGGCCGAAGCCCTCTTGAAGATGTCGAAGGTGCCGGCGGGGGTCCTCGGGGGGGCCTCGCCGGGGCTGCTTCCGCCGGAGCCCACGCTACGGGACCTCGCTCTGCTCGGCTCCTTGCAGGAGAAGGTTACCCTTCTGGAGAGCGTCATCACCCAGCTTCAGGAAGACGTAAGGACCCGGGATCAGGAGTTGGCGAACCTGAAGATCGATTACGAGCTGAAGACCAAGGAATCGGAAGCCTTGAAAGCCCAGGTCGAAGAGGTCGAGAAGCGGCTTGCTCAGATCGACTTTCTTAAGGAAGAACTGGCCAAGACCCAACTGGAAGAGCGGGAGATGGCCAACTCGCAGCTGTCCCAGGCTCAGACCATCTCCGACATCAAGAGCCGGTTCGAGACCGCGCAAAGCGAGATGCGCAAGCAGATCGAAGACCTCCGCATCCACGGCGCCCAGCTGCAGGACGTGGAAGCCAAGCCCCTACAGGCGGCGCTCGGCCCTTCGACGCCTCCTCCCGCGATGGCGCCGCCTTCCGAGGCCCCCGCGCCCTTCGGAGCCGAGGCTCCGCTGCAGATGCACCCGGCCGAAAAGGAGCCGAAGTTCGAGCCTCCGGCCATGGATTTCCAATCGCTCGGCGAGGCGTCGGCCCCGCAGGCCGGCCCGGACTCTGTCCCCATGCCCGTGGAGCTGCCCAACACCTCCGTGGCCCCGCTCGATCTGCCGACGCCCGGCGAGACGGAACCTCAGCCCTTGGGCGGCTTCGGCGAAATAGCCGCTCCCATGCCGATGTCCGGCGCCACCATCCCGGCCATGGCGCCGCTGCCCGGGGCCCCGGCCGAGGCGGCCGCGGACATGGTTCCTGCGGCTCCCAAGAAGAAAAGCAAAGCGGGCCTCATCGCGGTCCTCGCCTTGCTGATCGCGTCGGCCGGCGCGGGCGCGGCCTACTATCTCGGGTTCCTGGACTCCTTCCTCGGCAAGACGAAGCCCCCCGGGCCGCCCGCGCAGGCTCCGAAGGCCGAACTGCCCATGGAGGCTCCAAAGCCGCCCGTGGCCGAGACGGCCAAGACCGGATTGCCAGACCGCTCGCAGGATGCCGTCGAGTTCGTGAAGTCCTACATGCCGCCCGGCGCCAAGCAGAGCCTCTCGGAGCGGCTGGAAGGCCCCAACCCCGCTCCAGGCATGTCTCCTTGGACCGTGGAGCACGCGGGGGACGCGCGCTATACGGTGAGCTTCTACGACCGGGCATCCGGGTCCAAGACCCCCCGCTACCGGTTCGATGCCCAGCTCGACGCGAAGACCGTAACGGGGTTCGACGAGCAGTCCCAGGGGGCGCTGAAGGCCGGCGAGGCTCAGCCCTCCGCGGGCCCGGCTGAGAAGCCGAAGGCCCCCAAGGGGAAAAAGCGCCCCGCGCCGCGCAAGGAGCAGGAGGGGGACAAAGAGGGACTGCTGAATGACCCGCTGGGTTCGATGCTCATGCAGTCCTCCCTCGGAGAGGAAGAGGGCGCCGAGAAGCCGGGCCAAAGGGCCAAGCCTGCCGACGAGAGCGAGACCCAGCTCCCGCCCGAAGACGCCTACGAGCAGCCCCCGAAGCCTTCGAAGAAGGGGAGGAAGGCGGCTTCCGAGGAGAAGCCGGAGCCCGCGGCCGAGGAGGCCGAGGAGACGGCGGCCGAGCCGGATCAGGAAGAGGCGGCCAAGCCGGCGGCGAAGGCGAAGAAGCCCGCGGCCCAGAAGGGGGCCAAGACTCCGAAGAGGGCGAAGGATGAAATGACGCTCGACGAGCTCCTCCTTCCAGGCGTCCCCAAGCCCTAAGACCCCGGACGCTTGACCGGTTTCCGGGAAAATGTTTTCCTCTGACTGCCCGCGATGACGATGAGAAAGATGCTTTGGATCGGCGCCGGGCTTCTGGGTGCCGCCGCGGCCGCTTGGGTTTTCGACAACTACAGCGGCTATGTGGCCGGCTATGTCTACAAGCGGCGCTATCCGGACATCCGCACCCCTCCTTCCCCACTGGGCAAGTCCCTGGAGCTGGATAACCGGCAAAGGAGGATCGATGCCTTCAACGCGGAGTCCCGCCGGATCGCGCTTCTGGTGGAGCAGGCCGCGCAGAAGGGCCTCGATGTCGGCGGCCTGCGCGAGCGCCTCGCGCGCGCCGTTCGCCTGGCCGAGGATGGGCGGTTCCGCGACGCCGGCATCATGCTCAACATCATCGAGATCCGCCTCCCGCGCCAGAGAGAATCGGTGCGGCCCGTCGACGAGGACGAGCCTCCGCCTCCCGAACCCCCGATCGAGGGGAAAGCCGTGCGCAGGAGCCGGAGGGCCAAATGACCCCGCGCGTTCTGGCCTCCTTCCTGATCGCGGGTTCCGGCGCGCTCTGCTTCGGCTCCGAGGTGGAGGAGGCTTTCCGCGGCGCGTTCATCGATTTCCTGGAGGGGGGCTACGAGAAGACCGCCAGCGCCTACCGCTATCTCGAGACGATCGGCGCCGGCGACGCCTCCCACTCCGCGAACCTCGCGCTGACCCTTCGCGACGAGGGCAGGCCCGACGAAGCGGTCGCGAACTGGCTGAAGGCGACCCTCCTGAGCCCGCAGGACCCTTTCTACTGGAACCAGCGCGGCTGGAACTATCTCGCCATCGGCCAGCTCAAGGAGGCGCGCGACTCTTTCAGGAAGTCCGTGGAGATTTCGACGGGGCCCCAGACCGCGGCCGAGGCCTATTTCGGCGTCGGGCTCGCGGAGTCCATCGACGGCAACCTCAAGGCCGCCTATCGCCCTCTGCAGTCGGCCCTGGCGCAGAGCCCGTATCTGGCGCCGGCCGTGGCCGGCGAGCTGGGCCGGATCACGATGCGCCAGAGGCATTATCCGCAGGCGGTGCCCTTCTTTACGATGTCGCTCGCGCAGGACCCGTCGCAGTCCGACATGGCGAAGGAATTGGGCCGCGCCTATGAGAAGACCGGCCAGGGGCTGGCCGCCTGGCAGGCGTACAAGCTGGCCTTGGACTTAGATCCCTCCGGAGAGTTCGCGCTCAAGCGCAGGGACGCGCTCGCGAAAGCTCTCGATCGGCCTCCGGCCGAAAACATGCCGCTGCGGCGCCTTGCGCGGCCGCTCATGCGCGAGCCCTCGGAGGCGGCAGCTGCCAAGAGCGCCGCGTCCAGCCCCCTCCTGCGCGTGCTGCTGTACGCGAACCAGCTGGGCAGCCCCGCGCACCTGACCCATTTCTTCTTCATGTCGAGCACTCATACGCTCATCGTGGACATGAAGACCGGGGAGGTCGCGCGCAGCAAGGCCCTGACGCAGTGGGAGGTCGTCTTCAAGCCGGACAACCGCGTCATCGAGATTCGCGATACGTCGAACGCGGTCCAGTACGTGACCCGGCAGCCCTTCCGCCTCGAACCCGCTGAATCCTGGGGCACGGTCCTCAT
The DNA here is from genome assembly GCA_016212885.1 of Elusimicrobiota bacterium. Lineage (GTDB taxonomy): Bacteria > Elusimicrobiota > Elusimicrobia > UBA1565 > UBA1565 > UBA9639. The sequence goes on from JACRDO010000106.1 coordinate 8,873, forward strand.
CAAGAACCCGGAGACGGGCGAGATCAAGGGGGTGGACATCAGCGACCGGGAGTTCCGCGGGGTCATCGAGATCCAGCCGACCCCGATGGGGTTCCACGTCGTCAACGAAGTCCCCATCGAGGAGTACCTGCCCTCCATCGTCAACGACGTCCTCCCGGCGGACAGCCCCCTGGAGGCCTACAAGGCCATGGCCGTCTTCCTGCGAAGCCGCGCCTCGGCCGCCATCGCCCGCCCTCCGGACAACCCGGAGCGCTCGCACCTCTGCGACTCTGTCCGGGATATCCCTTACGACGGCGTGGCGGGGGAGTCCGAGGTCGCCACCAACGGCGTGCGCCGGACCCAAGGAGTAGGCCTCCTGACGGCGGGCGCCGCGGCGATGGAGTTCCATAAATCCTGCGGGTGGGAGACCGAGGCCTTCATTCAGGATCGGGCCGCGCCCGCCCTCCCGCTGGGCTCTCCGCTGGACCTCGAGCGCTTGATCCACTATTTCCCGGACCCCAAGCAGTTCGACGAGGCCTCGGCCCGGGTGCCGGCCATCTGGAACCGGTGGGTGCGGGTGTTCAGCGCGGCCGAGTTGAGGTCCAACCTGGAGCGTGCGCTCTCGGTCGGCCCGATCCGGACCGTGCGCATCAAGCGCCGCGCGCCGACCGGCCGGGTCCTGGCCTTGGAAATCTCGGGCGCGCGAGGCCAGGCGCTTCTCCAGGGGGAAGCCGAGATCCAGGCCTTCCTGTCTCCCGGGTCTTTGCGCTCCACGATCTTCACGCTCCAGCCCCTCTATCAAGGACGGGAGATCTCGCATCTCATCGTCTGGGGCGCGGGCACCGGCCATGGCCGCGGCCTGTGCGTGGCGGGCGCGGTGGGGCAGGCCCAGCTCGGGCGCTCGTTCAAGACGATCCTGCTGCACTATTTCCCGGGCGCGAGCCTGCCGGGGTACCAGGAGCCGCCTCCGAAGATGAGCGTGGAGACTCCCCGCCTGAAGCCGCGTAAAGCCCCGTCCCCGAAAGCCGCCCCCTCCGGGAGAGGAAAAACGTCTCCCTCCGGGGACGGCCCCAACATCGAAAATGCGTCGGTTGGGGCCGTCCCGAACCAACGCCGTATGGATGTTCGGGACGGCGCTTCCCAGAGCGCGAGCGCCCCTGCGGCCGCGGTCCAGCCATCCGCGGGGCAAGAGGAAACGAAGGGCCAAGGCTTCCCGTCCTCGCACAAGCGCCGCCACCGCAAGAAATGACGGGCGGACCGCGGCGCGTCAAGGTCGCCCATCTCATCACCCTCCTCGAATTGGGCGGGGCCCAGCAGAACACCCTGCATACGGTCTCGAACCTGGATCCCGCGCGCTTCGAGCCGCTCCTGGCCTGCGGCGAGGGAGGGGTCTTAGACACCCAGGCGCGCGCTCTGGACCGCGACTGCCGCGTGAGGGTGAGGTTCATGCCGGACCTCGCAAGGGAGATCGACCCGCTTCGCGACCTGAGCGCCCTGCTCCAGCTCCAGGCTTTCCTCACCGAGGAGAGGCCCGAGATCGTGCATACTCATTCCTCCAAGGCCGGGGTCCTCGGACGGCTGGCCGCGAGGCTCGCCGGGGTCCCGATCATCATCCATTCCTTCCACGGCTTCGGCTTCCACGACTACCAGAGCCGGCTCGTCAAAGGGCTCTGGATCGCGTTGGAGCGGCTCTGCGCGGCCGTCTCCGCGCGCCTGATCTTCGTCTCAAAGGCGAACCAGGACGCGGCCGCGGGCCTCAAGATCGGGGACCCTTCGCGCTATGCCCTGATCCGCAGCGGGGTCCGGCTCGCGGACTTCCCGGCCAAGCTCCGTTCCGTCACTGAGAAGAAGGCGGCTTTGGGGTTCGATGAGGCGGCCCCGATCGTGGTGAGCGTGGGCAACCTCAAGCCTCAGAAGAACGCCGCGGATTTCATCCGGCTCGCCTCGCGGGTCCTCCGGGAGGTTCCCGAGGCGAGGTTCTTTTTCGTCGGAGACGGGGCCCTTCGGCCGAAGCTCGAGGCGGAGGTCCTTGGATGTGGCCTGTCCGGGAAGGTCTTCTTCGCGGGCTGGAGGAGCGACGTCCCGGAGGTCCTGGCCGCGGCCGACGTCTTCGTGCTGACCTCGCTCTGGGAGGGGCTGCCCCGGGCCCTCGTCGAAGCGCTGAGGACCGGCCTGCCCTGCGCCTGCTACGCGGCGGACGGGGTGGCGGACGTGCTTCGGGAGGGCGAGAACGGCTTCCTGGCCCGGCCCGGGGATTGGGAGGGCCTGGCCGCCAAGGTCACCCGCCTGCTCAAGGACCCGGGCCTGCGCCACCGCATCCGGGCGGCCGCCTTCTCGTCCATCGGCGACGAGTTCGACATCGACGGCATGGTCCGCCGGCAGGAAACGCTCTACGAGGAGCTCCTCGCCCGCGCGGGGATCCGTTGAAAACCGGGTTCCGCCCTCCGCTCGGCATGATGCTCTCGGGCGGCGGGGCCTTGGGGGCTTGGCAGGCGGGCTGCCTCAAGCGCTTGGAATATGCGCGAGGAGCCCGAGCGGCCCCGCGGGCCGCTCGTTCCGTTGGGAATATCCATTTATCTTCCATGCGCGTTCGATCAAGACGCCAAAAGTTTCCCACAGAACATCTCCCGGGAGATGTTCTGTAGTACTAAGATATCATGAAAGCGAAGAGCCTCCTGTGCTAGACTTCGAAGGCAATGAGCTCAACTCATTCCTTAAACACAGGAGGCCAGTAATATGATACACGTAGGAATCGATTACCACAAGAGGTCGTCGCAC
>JACRDO010000108.1 GCA_016212885.1 Elusimicrobiota bacterium
ACGTGCTCGTTGTGCATGAACGTGGCCTCATGCTCGTCCACCAGGCCCAATCCGGCCGGATTGTACAGAAGCGCGTTCGAGTCCCTGGCCAGCGCCGTGTACGCCCCGCCCATCCCCACCGCCCTGGCGTTCGCGTCCAGGGCTTCGGCCGGGATCACCACCTTCGTCACCTGCTTAGACCCCTCGTCAGCTGCCGCGATCGTGTTCTCAACGGAGTTGTGGACCACCTGCTGCTTCAGCACCATCCCAGCGCCCAGGCTCGTCTCATTGATGTCACAGTCAGCCGGGTTCGCGCTCACGCTCACCACGATGCTGGGCGGCGAGGGGTCAGTGACGCCGGAGATGTCTGTGGCCGCGGCCATCAACTGGTAGTCCCCGGTCGACACGGCCGTCACGTCCCAGTGCACCAGGTACGGGAAGTCCGTCGCAGGATTGGGGTGGTTGAGGTCCTGACCGGGACAACGATGTCGTGCCAGCCCGCTTCGGCCACGCCCTTGTATTGGAACCGGATGTTCCGGGTCTGGCCGGAATCGCCCCGGATGAGTTCGGCCAACACCGTCACCCGGTTGCCCATGATCTTCTTTCCGCCCTGCGGGACTTTGATCGCGGCTTGGACACCGGTCAGGCTCTCCAGAACCGTAGCTACGGCCAGCAGGCGCACGTTGCGCTCCTCCACCCCGCACCGGTTGACCGCCCTAAGCCCGAACTTATACGAATACCCCGAGCTCAAGGGTTCCGTCAAATAGCTCGAAACCGTGGAGTTGAACACGGCCAGGGGAACGGCATAGTCGATGGTCCCGGTCCCTAAATCATAATAGAGCCGGTACCCCGTGATGCCTTCGGACGGGGATTTCTCCCAAGCGAGCTGGATCCGCCGGCCGGCCGCGCTTTCAGCCGACAGCCCGCCCGACGCCAGCGGCGTCGAGGCTTTGGTCAGGAATTGGACCGTGGCATCGAACGCTGTCGCGATGCCGTCCCTGTTCCTGTTCCTCACGCGGTAGAAATAAGTCGTGCAGCCTAGAAGGTAATAGTCCGTATAGGCTGTGGCGGACCCCGAGAACACGCTCACGAACGCGGCTCCGTCTATGGACCGCTGCGCTTCAGCCAGGGTCCATGCGGGATTCGTGTTCAAGCTCCAGCTGATGGTCGCGCTCGTGCCTTCCACCGAGCTTGCGCTGGTCCCTGATGGCGGCGCCGCAAGGGTATACACCGTCGTTGCCGTTGACAGCGGGCCCTGGCCCGAGGGGTTCGTCGCCCCTGCGACGATCCCGTAAGCGGTGTTCGTGGCCAGCGAGGTCTGCATGAAACCGGGGATGCTCGATGTCCCCAACAGGCTTGCGCTGCCTGCATGGAGCACCCGGTAGCCCACAGCGTCCGAAGCCGCGGACCATGTCCAAGCGATGGAGGAGATGCCCAGGGCCATGCCGGAGGGCGCGCCGGGAGGGCCGGGCAGCAAGGCCGGCATGGTTGTCCCAAGGCTCGTGAACGGCCCGCTCGGCGAGTACGAGGCGCGGGCGTAATAGGGCACGTTGGGGCTCAGCCCGGTGAACGTCGCGGCAAAGTCGTAGGTCGCGGAGGAGAGCACGGCTCCGGTGAAGTCGGAGGCGGTGGAGAGTTGGACGTAGTAGCGGGTCCCGCTTGGGAAGGAGGCGCTCCAGAGCACGCTCAGGCTGCTCGTAAAGATGTCCATGAAGCCCTCCGGGTAAATCGCGGAACTGAAGTCGGGCCAGTCCACTTGGCTGTTCGGGTCGTTCTCGTAGATGGGGCCGCCGCGCGGGCCTGCGGCATTGCGCATCGTGATGCGGGAGCCCGCGGCCAGCAAGCTTCCATTGACGTTGACCGCGATGTCTTGGTCCAAGAAGTTGACATCGCTGAACGTGGAGACGAATGTCCCGCCGAGGAAGTGGATGGCCGTGGCGCCGGCAGGCAGCGACTCGAACGTCATGAAAGCGATGGACAGGCTTGCGCCCGCGGCCTGGGTGGCGATGTTGAGGCCATAGCGGGACCCTTTCACGGTATTGCTCGAGAGAGACAGCAATCCTGCATTGCCGCTGTCGAGCCGCACCCCGGCGCCTTGCGCCCCGCCGATGACCGTGTTCGTGGACAAATCCAGGCCCACGCTTCCGCTGGAAACCCGCACCCCGCTGCCCCCCGAGCCCGTCCCCACGAGCGTAGATGAACGGATGGCCGTGCCTGTTGAGCCCGAAATCTGGACCGCGGTGGAACCCTGGGCGTACACGCGGTCCGCCGTATTGAATGCGGCGCCGCCGATTAAAAGGGCCGGGAAGCCGGCCGATGCGCTTGTGATCGTGCTCTGGCTGATCGTGTTGTGGATGGAATAGGCCGGAGGAAATGAAATGTCGATGGCCGCGGCGTAGCCGGCCGGGTTGAAGAGGGCGCTCTGCGTGACCAAGTTCGAAGACGAGTCGATGATGTAGAGGGCATATTGCCAGCTGCTCGTTATCGTGCTGCGGAGTATCGTGTTGCCGTTGGAGCCGAAGCCGAGATAGGCGGCGATTCCGTTCGCATTGGCAAACGCGCATTGTTCGACGGTGTTGAAGGAAGCGCCGACGAAATTCAACGCATGGAAAGACGCGCCGTCGGCTTGGGCGAAGGCATGGGAAATGGAAGCCATGGAGCCTGTCAGACCGATGCCGTAAGCCGTGTCCATATTGCCGCCGGGGCTGGTGTAAACCGTGGTCCACTGAGTCAGCCCATCGGAGTCGTATTTCCGGACCCAGATATCCCACGATGTTCCCAGATCGGTCCGCTGCTCTGTCCCCGCTACATACGGGTTCCCAGCGGTATCCACTGCAACGCCGTAGCCGACATCCTGCGCGTGCGCAGGGCTGTCGTAGGTCTTGGTCCACAGCGTCTGCCCGCTGGAGTCGTATTTCCTCAGCCAGACGTTCTGGCTCTGCCCGCTGATGGTCTCATAACCCGTCACAAAGAGGTCCCCGGCGCTGTCCAAGGCAACGCCGCGCGCGACGTCCGCCTGGCTCCCGGGACTCGTGTAAGCCGTGGTCCATTGCAGTAAAGCGTTTGGATCGTACTTGAGGATCCGCATGTTGACGCCCTGGCCGAGATCCGTCCGGTTCTCCGAGCCCACGAGATACACGTTCCCCGAGCCGTCCACGGCGACCCCATTCGCCTCATCGTCGCTGTTGGCCGGGCTGTTGTAGGTCGTGGTCCACTGGAGCAATCCGCTCGGGCCGTATTTGCGCAGCCACATGTTATGGCCTTGGCCGAGATCCCCGCGCGTCACCCAGCCGGCCGCATAGGCGTTGCCCGCTCCGTCCACAGCCAAGCCCATGGCCATGTCGGTGTTGTTCCCCGGGCTGTTGTAGGTCGAATGCCAGAGGAGATTGCCGTCCGTGTCGTATTTCCTGACCAAGATGTTCTCGCCTTGGCTGAGATCCGTGCGAAGCTCCTGCCCGGCCACGAAAACATTGCCCGCTCCATCCACTCCGATTCCTTCGGCTCCGACATCGGTGTTCACGGGGCTGTTGTAGTACTTCGTCCATTGGATCGCGCCCAGGCGGTCGTATTTCAGGACATACAACCCTTTGGTGCCGTCGGTACAATAATAGGTGGCGTAGACATTGCTCGATTTATCCACGGCGGCCGCAAAAGCGCCGTCGTTCCCGTTGGAAGGACCGTTCAAAGTGGAGAGCCAGCCGCCGCCGGGGGTCCCCGCCCCCCCGAAGTTGGTGAAGTTCACCGTGAACAAGCCCGGCAGCTTTCCCTTGGATGAGGCCGCATTGGACGTCCCGGATGGGACTCCGCTCGCGCTGGTTGCTACCCAGACCCGGAAGTGATAGGTGGGCGAGATGTCGGCGTTCGCGCCGTCGCGGCCCACATCCAGCCCTCCCACGATCGCGGAGGCCCACTGCCCCCCGCTCACGGTGCCCGTGCTTTTGGTTATCTGCGCGTACTGCCAGGACCAAGTCTCCCTGGAATTCGTCGAGTACTGGATGTAGTACGGCGACCCGGCCTGGAGAGCCTGCGGCCAGGTCCAGGCCAGTTGGATGGAGCCCGTGTAGGGCCCTTGCGATGCGGAGAGGCTGGTGAGGGAGGAAGGCGGGACGCTGACTAAGATCGCGTAGGGCCCGGCGACCTTGACGTTGCCGGCCAGGTCGGAAACCGTGAACTTGACTTGGTTCGTGGCGCCGCAGGGGGAGACGCCGCCGCAGGTCAGCGAGTTGGTGGATTGGACGAGGTTCAAGCCCGTGGCGGTGAGGGTTTGGGCCGAGGTTGAGCCGTCGAAGCCGGAAAGCGCGGCGGTGACCGGGGTGATTTGGTAAACCTTGCCGTTGCCGTAGTCCCCGGCATAGAACTTGCCGTTGTAGGCGGCCAGGGCACGGATGCTGGACCCGACCGCGGCGCCGCTATTGGTTGCGCTCCAATCATTGCCGTCAGCGCTCACGTATATCTTGCCGTAGTCCCCGGCATAGAGCTTGCCGTTGTAGGCGGCCAGGGCCCGTATCGTTGCCGCGCCGTCAAGATTCGGCCTCGCTGGGGCCTTTCTTTCATCAGAGCGTATAACTTTGCCAACGGCCTTGTAAGGTGAAACCGGGCTCGGCGCGTTTGTCCGGCATACCCGGTGATCGGCCTCGACGACTATATCCACCAATCCGGCGCCGCGCGACAAAATCATCGCGCCGACTCGTATCCGCCTTTCGGCTGCTTCAAGAATATCTTTGTTAGGTTAACCCCGGAGTCCTGTTTTGTCAAGGAGCTCGGCTTGACAGGTCATCGGCGTCCTGTTAAACTTCTGATTGATGGCTGAAGACGAGGTTGAGCAAGAGGAAAAGGAGCCGGAACACCCGGTAAGCTTCCTGTGGGTCCTGCTGCTGCCCCTGCTCGGCGCGGGCGCATGGGGAGTCTGGGTCATCCTATCCCCCAATCAGGAGGATGCTCCGCCCGGGGCTTTCAGCGCCTTCAACCTGCCGGAAGCGCCCAAGCCGGAGAACCGCTTCCTGCCGGGGCAGCAGAGCGCGGCTCCCGCGGCGCCGCAGGCCGGCGCCGGAGCGGCGAAGCCGCGCCTGGGGCCGGGCCTGGGCGGCTTCGTCCAGGAGGCCAGCACCCTCTTCGTCAAGCCCAAGGCCGGCCAGGGGCCCGGCAGCAGCAAAGCGGAGCAGGACTTCGTCAAGAAGTACGGTCCGGCGGTCAGGAAGTATCAAGAGGGCTACTTATATCCGCTCGCGCAGAAATACTACAAGCAGTATCCCATCGTCCGCGAGGTCGATGCCGCTTTCGCCAAGCTCGACCGCTACATGGCCGCCAGCCGGCAGTACGCCCAGGACCGGGACATGTACAAATGGGCCCGCTCGGTCATCGCCCTGCCGGATGTCCGCAAGACCGCCATGAAGTACGCGCTGCGTCCTGAAACGTGGAAGGTCGCCATACAGATGAGCCTCGAGGCCCTGAAGAACCCTCCGCCCAAGCCGGTCTACGCCGAGATGCAGCGCTTCATCACAGCTGACAAGGACATGGCGGATTTCATCGGACAATTCGCCATGGAGCTCATCCCCCACATGAGCCGGATGCTGGCCCAGGCGATGATCCCGGCGGGGACGGATCTGCGGCCCCTGCAGAATTTGGTCTCATCGGTGGCTCCGCCGGATATTCAGAATATGGCGTCCAAGCAGCTGCCCCCGGCCAAGACCCAGGCGCAGTCCCGCGGCCATTGACCCTACACCACCTCCTGTCGGCGCTGCGCGTCCATTCCGCGCCCCTGGCCGGCGCCTGCCTGGCCCTGGGAGCTGCGCAGCTCTCCTTGAGCGTGCGCTTCCTCCTGCGCAGGCTTAAAGAATCGGCCGAGCCCGCGCGCGATTTTAGCCCGAGCGTCTGCGTCGTCCTCCCCTGCTGCGGCGCGGGCGAGGGCTTCGACGAGAACGTGCGCGCTTTCCTGGGCCAGGACTACGCGGGCAGGACCGAGTTCGTCTTCGTGACGCCCGGCCAAGACGATCCGGCCTGGGGCCGCTTGGAGCGGCTCCTTCCCCCCTCGGATGCCCGCTTGCGCCTGCTCGCATCCGATGAAGCCCCGGCGCGGTGCAGCGGCAAGGCGGTTGACGTGCTCTTCGCCCTGCGCCGAGCGAGCCCCGAAGCGGAGGCGCTCGTGTTCGCGGACTCGGACCTGCGCGTGCGGCCCGATTGGCTCAGGCGCCTTGTCGCTCCGCTCGCGGACCCCTCGGTCGGGGCCGCGACCTCGCTGATGCTCTACCGGACCGGCCGGACATCGGTCCCGTCGCTCCTGCGCTCGGCCTGGATGGCCGCGGGCATCCCCTACCTGGAATCCGCGGGCGTGGCGAGCGGCCAGTCGCTCGCCCTGCGGGCCGCGGATTTCGAGAGGCTGAAGATCGCGGGGCTCTGGTCCCGCTCCCTTCTGGAGGACCTCGCCCTGCACCCGGTCCTGCGCGCCGCGGGCCTGATGACCGCGTTCGTCGGCAGGGCCATGTCCGTCTCAGAGGAATCGACCGGGTTTTGGGACCTCCTCAAGTTGACGAACAAGTGGCTCTTCGGCTTTAAGGTCTACGTGCCTTCCATCTGGCTCCTGGGCCTGCTCGTGACCCTGGCCAAAACCTATATCCTGCTGTGGTCCGTGAGGCCGCCCGTGTCTTGGGGCCTGCTCGCGCTTCTCTTCGCCATGGACGCGGCCAATCTGTGGGTCCTGTCCCAGGCGTACCGCGTCTGCCTCTGCGATGGCCGGGGGCTGGGAGCTGGAGCCATCCTCCTCGCGCCGGCTCTCCAGCTCGTCTATGCCGTCAACTTCGTTGCCTCTTTCTTCATGATGGGGGTCCGCTGGGGCCGCTACAGGTATGATGTCTTCGGGCCCCAGGACGTCATCGCGGTCCCGGGGAGACGATGAAGAAAGCCCTGTTCTTCCTGGCCGCAATCCCCTGCAGCCTGCTCGTCGCGGCCGGCTACCGCTGGGGCGGCTCGGGCTGGCTGTGCTGGTTCGGCTTCGTCCCGCTGTTCATCGCGATCGAGAGCCTGAGCCTTGGACAGGCCTTCCTATGGGGCTGGCTGTTCGCAGGCTCAGCATGGTGCATTTCTGTGCCGTGGCTGGCCGGCGCCATGCAGCGCTCCTTCCGCATCCCGTACCACGTGGCCTTTGGCTTATATCTCGGCCTTTGCGCGGCGCACGGCCTCTCCGGGGGGATCCTGGCCTGGGCCAGCCGCAGGCTCGCCCCCCGTCTGTCCAGCCTGTTGGGAGAGAGCCCCTGGGCCGCTTTGGCCGTCGTCGCGAGCGCGGCCATGCTCGCGCTGGAAGGCTACTTCACCGGCGTGTTCCCGTTCCAGCTGGCGCAGACCCAGCTCTTCCATCTGCCCACTGTGCAGTGCGCGGAGCTATTCGGCAGCGGCGCGGTGGTCCCACTGCTATTCTGCGCGAACGTCGGCTTCTATGCCTGCTGGAGCGCTTGGCGTCCCAAACATCCAGAATCCGTAGATTTGGGACGTCCCGAACCTATGCAGTTCGAATGTTCGGGACAAACATTCTTCCGCCGCCTCCCCTACGCCTTCCTCGCGTTCGCCGCGGCCCTCCTTTTGGCCAATGAAGCGTACGGGCGGCTGCGCATGCGCGCCTTAGACCGCATCATCGCGCAGGAGACCTCTCAGAAGCGGGCCCTGCGCGTGGCCATCATCCAGCCCATGCTGCCGGCCCGCAACATCGCGCGCCGCGAAGCCATGGCGGCTGAGAACCTCGCGGTGCAGGATGAGATGACCCGCCAGGCCCTGGCCGAAGGGCCGGTGGACCTCATCCTCTGGCCTGAGGCGACCTACGGTCGCCGGCTCTACTACGCGGCTTCCGAAGACGGGGCCCGCCGCGGGGAGAACCTCTCCGGGCTTTCCGTCGAAGAGGCGTGGAAGCGCGAGACGCCTTACCCGGCCGCCCTGCTCCTCAACGCCCAATCCGAAGCGACCCTGTGGTCCGGACGAAAGGAGCGGTTCAATTCAGCCTTCCTCTTAGAGCCTCCGGGGAAGCTCTCCGGCGTGGTCCACAAGCAGCTCCTCTTCCCGTTCGGCGAATACGTGCCGTTCGGACGGGTATTCCCCTTTCTCAACCGGGTGAACCCGGCCGTGTTCCATCTGACCAGAGGCGAGCCCGGGCGCCTGCTGGAGATGGGGAGCGGCAAGGCGCGCATCGGGGTCGCCATCTGCTACGAGGATATGTTCCGGGAGCCGGCGCGCCGCTTCGTCTTGAGCGGGGCGGACCTGCTGGTCAACGTGACCAACGACGTCTGGTTCGGCGGCAAGGTCGCATGCGAGCAGCATCTCCAGTACAGCGTCCTGCGCGCGATCGAGAACCGCCGCACCATGCTCCGCGCGGTGGACGTGGGGGTGAGCGGGGTGGTGGACCCCACGGGCCGGGTCGCGGCCCGGATCCCGGTAGGGCAGAAAGCTTATCTCATCTCGGAGGCGGTCCCGCTCAAGGGCCTGACCCTCTTCTCCCGCATCGGAGGCCTCCTCAACGCCCTGGGCCTGGCCTCCCTGCTCCTCCTGCTCGCGTTCGGCCGGGGACGCGGATGACCGGCAGGCAGGAGTTCACCGCCTACTGCATCGCGATCGCCGCGGCCCAGCTGGCCCTGGCCGCGGCGTTCCTGCGTAGGCTGAAAGCCGAGAGGGACGCGGCCCTCGCGCCCTGCGCAAGGCCCGTCTCGATCATCGTTCCCTGCAAGGGGCGGGCGGAGGGCTTCGATGAGAACATCCGGTCCATGCTGGAGCAGGACTACGAAGGCGAAACGGAGTACCTCTTCGTGACTCCGAGCCGGGAGGATCCGGCCCATGTCCGGCTGGCCGAACTCCTCTCCTCCGGCGCGCGAGCGCGCCCTCTCCGGCTTCCCGGATCGCCTGCGAGGACGGGCGAGCGGAGAACGGCCTGCGCCCGCCTTCTGGCCTCGGGCGCAACGCCCAAGACCTGCAGCGGCAAGATCGTGGATCTGCTCTACGCGCTCGAGCGCGCGTCCCCTTCCTCCGAGCTCTTCGTGTTCGCGGACTCGGATCTTCGTGTCCCGAGCGGCTGGCTCCGCTCTCTGTGCGCCCCTCTCGATGACCCCGGCGTGGGAGCGGCCAGCACCTGCGCGCTCTACCTCCCCGTGCAGGCTTCGCTCTGGGCCCTCTTCAAGCTGCTCTGGATCGCCTGGTACCAACCGGTGCTGACCCTCATCTACCCGCAGGTTATCGGCCATTCCTTCGCCTTGCGCAAGCGGGACTTCAAGCAGTGGGACGTGGCCGGCGCCTGGAGCCGGTCCTTGATGGAGGATCATACCCTCACCCGCATCGTGCAAGCCTCAGGGCTGAGGATCGTGTTCACCCTGCGCGAGATGCCGGTCTCGCTGGAAGCCTGCTCCCTCAGGCCCATGACCGCGCTGTTTGCGAAATGGATCGCGCTCAACCGCATCTATGAGCCGGGCATATGGGCTTTCCTGGCGCTCGCCGCGGCGTTCAAGGCCGTGGTCCTGGCCTGGGTCATCCGCCCTCCGACGACTTGGCGCCTGCTGGCTCTCCTCGCTGCCGGAGAAGCGGCCAGCGCATGGCTCCTCCTGCAAGGGCACGAGCTCCTCTATCCAGGCCGCTTTTCGTCCCATAAGCCCGCGTTCCGGAATCTGCCGCTTGCCGCGGCCCTGGCCGCGCCCCTTCTGCCTCTCTTCCAGGCGTTCGTGTTCGTGAAGGCGGCCTTTGTCCGGGATATCCGATGGGGCGGGCGCCGCTACCGCATCCAAGGGCCCGAACAGGTCGAGGCGGTCCCGGAATGATCGCCATCCTCGGAGGGGGGCTCGCGGGGCTGGCGGTGGGCCGCAGGCTCAAGGAGAAGGGAGTCCCGTTCATCCTCCTGGAGAAGCTCCCGGCAGTCGGCGGGCTTTGCCGCACCGAGCGGCGCGGCGGCTTCTCCTGGGACCTGGGGCCGCACGCCTTCTACAGCAAGGACCCGCAGGCCATGGCCTACTTCACCGAGCTCCCGCTGGAGTACCATCGCCACAAGCGCGACGTGCGCATCTGCCACCACGGCCCGGGCAAGAGGATCTACGAGGTCGGCTACCCCTTCGAGAACGGCCTCTGCGACCTTCCGCCGGCGCACAAGCTCGAGTGCGCGGCCGGATACTGCTGGGCCTCCTGGACCAAGGGGCCGGGAGAATTCCGCAACCTCGAACATTGGATCCGCGAGGGCCTGGGCCGGGGCATCTCGCGCTTCTTTATGACCCCCTACAACGGGAAGATATGGAACCTCCCCTTGAGCCGCATCTCCATGGACCTGGTCAGCCGGAAGATCGAGCCGGAGCGGCCATGGGCCGTGATACGCAACAGCTTCTCGGGAGGCAGCGTGGGCCGGGCCTACCAGGCGAACTTCATCTATCCGGTTGAAGGCGCGGGAAGGGTCCCGGAGGCGGTCGCCTCCTCCTTCCGGGAGAACATACGCACCGGCTTCCAGGTGCGAAGGCTTGCACCCTCCGGCAAAGGCTGGAAGATACTGCCGGAGAGCGGGGCCCCTGTCCAAGCGGACGCGGTCGTTTCAACGATCCCCCTGCCTGAGCTGATCTTTGCGCTGGGGGACCCCGCCCTGGAGGCCCTGCGCAAGGAGTTCGCCTTCAATGAGACATGGTTCGTCGCGGTGGGGCTCAAGCCAGGCAGGGATTTCAATAGGTTCGGGACCTGCCAGTGGGTCTTCTTCGCCGGGCCGGAGGTCTTCTACCGGCTGGACCTGATGCACAATTTCTCGTTGTCAAGGCCGCGGGCATTGGTGGCCGAGATCACGCGCAAAGGCAGTGTTTCCAGCGCGGCTCCGGACGCGCTCGTGAGCGCGGTCCTGCGGGACATCCGGTCCATCGGGATGCTCTTGGACGAAGCGGACGTGGAGTTCGCGCAGGCCCGGCTGGAGAAGTACACCTACCCCATCCCGTCCCTGGGCCTGAGCGAAGCCCTGGCCAAGGTCGAGGAGCGCCTGAAGCCCGAGCGCATCCGCCTGGTCGGCCGCAGCGGCCGCTGGGAGTACCTCAACACGGACGGGGTATTCCGCAGAGCCGACGATTTCATCCGGGATGGGCTCGCTGAGCTGATCGAGAACGCCTAAGAAAGGAAGCGCCCGCATCCTCTGAAGATAGGATGCAAGCGCTCCAGCGCCTGAGAAAACGACGGAGCTTAGAAGCCTCTCAACCGCCGCAGCAGCCGCCCTTCGACTCGCCGGTGTCCTCGCCCTTGTCCAGCCCGTCGTCGGTCGGGGTGGTGCTGGGGAAGTTCTGCGTGGGCGTGGCGGGCTTCGCCACGTTACCGTCCTGCTGGGTCGATGATGCGGCGTCCGCGGCGCTTTGAAGCGCCGATGGGGCGATGTTGCCGTCCTGCTGCACCACGGCCGTTGAAATGTCTTGGGCGCTCGTGGTCCGCACTGAAACGGACATGAGCGCGAGCGCTGCTACTGAGAAGATCACCACCAGCACCGGCATCGCGAACCGCGTTTTCATAGCTCCCTCCACTCGCCAATAGAATAGGGACTTTTGGGCTCTATGAACAAGGGACTAAAGACCTATATTGCCTAGGCCCCCCTTCGGACGCGGCAGAGCCGCGCTCCATAGCCGAGCGGCCTTCAGGCACAGCAGGACCACCGCGGAGTCGAGGAACATCCCGAAGAGGACACCAAACGCGGTCCCTGCGGCAAATCGCTGGGGATAGTAGGTCCAGCAGTTGTTCGTCGTGCCCCAGAAATCGGCGAAGAAGACGTAGAGGAGGCCGGCCAGCATGGGCCAGACGTCGCCCGGCCGCATGCGGAACGCGAGGCCGGCCATGACCACCGCCAGGACCGCGGCGCAGGAGGGCCATGGGGCACAGCGGAAAGCGAAAGCGGAGAAGACCGCTGCGAAGGACGCGAAATAAGCCCAGCAGAGGGCCCCTTGGGCCCGCTCGGAGAGGGAAGGTCCGAAGCGGGCCTGGAAAGCCTGGGAAATCCTGTCCACCACCAGGACTCCCAGAGGCCAGACCGGGACCACCCAGAGAGGAGGCGACTCCCGGGTGTAGTAGACCCAAAGCCCGGTCCGCGTCCCCCACGCCTCAATGAGCCAGCCGGCCGCGCACCCGAGGGCCGCGAGGAGGCTGTCGCGCTTGACGTCCACGCGCGCGGGGATGATCTTCAGAGTCAGGAGCAGGATGCCGCCGAAGAGGAATATCTCTCCGAGGATCTTCCACCGCATCGGCCCGCCGCGCGCAAGCTGGCGCAGGGTCACCCGGTATGCCTCGCAGAAGAGATCGAAGCGGGCCAGGGCCACGGCCGTGAACAGCGCGATCAGGGCGAGGAGATAGAAGCGTTGAAGGCGGCTGTTGCTCAAGCTCAGAATTTTGCTCCCAGAACGGAAGTATCATAACATACCGTCGTCGCTCAATTGTGAGCCGAGGGATGCATTCATGACGCCGTGATGTCAGGCGCGAGGACAGGCGCCAGACGCTCAAGCAGGAGGGTCGGCAGGCAGACGTACTCCCGGCGGCTGGAATACGCAGGCTTTGGGAACTCCGCCGTCATGTCCACCACGAGGGTCGCCTCCTCGGGCAGCTCGCGCTCGAAGGCCCGCCGCCCAAGGTAGAGCCCAGGGGCCAGCTCCACAGCGCGGGCTTCGCCCGCAGCCCAAGAGCTATGAGCTTTGAGCTGTGAGCTTCTTAATGAGAGCGGCGAGCATGCGCTGGACTTCCTCGATGCGCGTGGTAGACCTCCAGGGCCAGGGCGTGCGCCTTCTCCCACTTCAACAGCAGCCGTGAGCGATGGGCCTTGAGCCGTGAGCTCAAAGCCCATGGCTCAGAGCTACGTTCTAATGACACGGCGCCCCGCCAAGTACGACAGTC
>JACRDO010000109.1 GCA_016212885.1 Elusimicrobiota bacterium
CAGGTAGTACTGGTCGAGCTTCTCGGAGATCGCGCGCTCCATGGACCGGTATTTTAGGTACCCCATCAGAAAGAAGGCGAAGACGAGCAGGGCCCCGGCGAGGAGAACGCCGAGGGCGATGAGCAGGATCCCGCGCTTGGATTCCATCTTCGATATCGCAGCAGCCGGCGGAATCATACAAAGTACGCTGCGCCATTTTCCCTGCGCCCGCGGGATAGGCCTAAAGGCCTATATTGTTCTAGGTCTATTGCGGCCGAAAAATCAGGACCCAGGGCCTATCAAGGAATATAGGCCTTTAGGGTATACTGGACCGGTCAAGTTCGGCAATGGGGGTGGGTGAATGAGTCCGATCAGAAAAAGGGTCGCATGGGCTTCCGGCATGCTGCTGGCGGCCGCCTTGCTTGCGGGCAGCGCCGGGATCGCCAAGGCGCAGTCTCTGGAGAGCATCCAAGCGCAGGCCGACGAGGATCTGGCGAAGAGCCTGCAGCTCAGTCTGGAGCAGGCGCGCGCCAAAGGGGTGGAGATCCAGGGGATCCAAGACTGGTGGCGCCAGCACACGCAGGGGGCGCCCTACACCGGCAGGCACCGCATCCTCTTCTTCCCGGCGAAGCAGGCCAACGCCTTGGGCAAGATGATCTACGACAACATGATTAAGACTTACAAGGATAAGGGGCTCATCGACAACGACCCGGAGGCGGTGGCCCAGATCAAGCGCGTCTGCGACAAGCTGATCGCTTCCGCGAACCAGCCGGACCTGGCGTGGGAATACCATTACATCGACACCGGGACCGTCAACGCCTTCGCCGTGGCCGGGGGCAAGATCGGGGTCCTCAAGGGCATCCTGAAGTACACGCAGGACGACCTGGGCCTGGCGGTAGTCCTGGCCCATGAGGTCGCGCACGTGCACAACCGGCACCTGGACGAGAGGCTCAGCCAGATCATCGTGATTCAAGCGCTCTCCATGGCCGGGAGCATCGCGCTCCCGCACGTCATTCCGGTGCTCCTGCCGGCCTGGATCGCGCACATGGCCAACGCTTTGGCCACGGTGAACCAGATCTACCAGCTGATCGCGTACGAAGGCCAGCGGCTCGGCATGGCGGGGTTCTCCCGCGTCGCGGAGTACGAGGCGGACCATGTGGGCCTCATCTTCATGGCCAAGGCGGGCTACGACCCCATGCTGGCCGTGGATTTCTGGAAGCGCATGCTCTCCGCGTACCCGGACCCGAAGCATCCGGAACTCGTGAAGTGGTGGAGGTCGCATCCTCTGACGTCCGAGCGCATCGCGGCCATCACGAAGTGGGCGCCCGAGGTGCGGGACCAGTATTACCATCCAAACGATCCCGGGATGGCCGTCGCGGCCGCGGGCCAGGACAGCCGCAGCTGGTCCATCGCGGGCTTTGACCTCGATGGAGGAGAACTCTGATGAAGAACCTTAGAATCCCAGCCTTAGTGGCGGCGGTCGTCCTGTCCGCGTCCGCGGGCCTCTGGGCCGCGGGGAGCGGAGCGGCGTCGCAGGTCCAGGATGCGGTCAAGAACACGGCCGGGGTCATGGACGGGTCTGCTGTCCGTCGAGGCCTCGACGCCTCGCCGGTCCTGGCTTCGGGGATCGCCTCAGGCGAGGCCCAAGCCGCGGCCGAGACCGCTCGGCAGACCTCCCTCGACCAAGGGCTGAAGAACTTCTCCCGCCTGCATCTGGACAGGGATTCGCTGACCGCGAAGGTCAACGAGCCGGCCCAGCCGGCCCCGGGTCCGGTCGAGAAGATCAAGCAGGGCCTTAAAGGGGTCTATAAGTGGATGGTCCGCAATCCCGTGGAGATGTCGTTCTTCGTCTCCATCCCGGTGACGTTCTTCTTCGGCGCGACCGCCGGGACCATCGCAGGCTTCGCGGTCTACTTCTTCCTGCAGTCGAGGCAGAAGAAGCCGTTCTGAGCCAGGGCGCAGCGAGCCCTCGCAGAGGCCCGCGGCGGGCCGGGATCCTTCCCCGGCTCCCGCGGGCCGAGGCTTTGAGGGCTCCGGCGGACGCCGCCGTAATAGACGTTGGGCGCGCCCGGATAGAAGAAGGTGAAGTTCAGCGGGAACCCCCGGACGTGGAACCAATCCTTGTAGGGGGAGGCTTCGCCGTTCTCCAGGAGGTGGTTGAACTGGAAGAACCCGCGGCTGCAGTGGTTGAAGACCCCGTCGAGGATCACGCGGATGCCCCGCGCGTGCGCCGCGTCGAGAAGCTCGCGCAGGGCCGCTTTCCCGCCCAGGAGGGGGTCCACCTCGAAGTAGTCGAAGGTGTGGTAGCGGTGGTTGGCGCAGGATTTGAAGATGGGATTGAGATAGAGGGCGTTGACCCCGAGGTCCGAGAGATGCTCCAGCTTGTCGACGATCCCCTGGAGGCTGCCGCCCTTGAAGCCCAGCGGGGTCTGCGGGGAGTCCCAGGGCTCGAAGGCGCAGCCGGTCTCAAGGCGCCCGCTGCGGAAGAACCGGTCCGGGAAGATCTGGTGGAAGACCGAGCTCCGGACCCAATCGGCGCTCATCGGCCCGCCTGCAGCCAGACCCGGCCGGGGCCTTTCAAGGCGGCCCAGGCCGGCCCCTGGACCCGGGAGATGTCACAGTCCATCTCTTTCGTGAAAGCCAGGACGCAGCCGGCATCCGCGCGCAGGCTCTCGCCGGCCTTGAGGTCCTTGCTGACGACCATGCCGCCCGCATGGATGAAGACGCTGCCGCCGCCTTTGAGCCTGGCCAGGATGACGCCCTCCTGGTCCAAGGTTGCCGCGAGCTTGACCCCTTTGGAGGCGCACAGGATCGCGTCCCTCCGGCAGAAGAATTCCCCACCGCATTTCCGGAGGTCCATGCGCAGGATCCTCCCCGGCCGAAGGGGGGAGAAGGCGGCTTTGCGCTTGCCCTCGACCACGTTGGTGAAGCCTATCGGCAGGAACGGCTCATCTCCGGGATCTTCGTCGGCGCGGGACTCGGCTTGGATCCCGGATTCCATGTACATCATCGAGTCCAGCTCCGCGAAGACCGACTCCCCGGGGTCGAGCCAGATCTCGACGAGCTGGAGGTCGTCGCCGAGGAGGGTGTACTCGAGATCGCGCAGCCGCTGCCTCTTCGCCAGGCCGCGGGCCTCCTCCTCCGCGGCGACCCGCTCGAAGAAGCTCGCGGCGCGCTCAGGCTCGGAAGACCCGGAGGAGATGACGAGGATATCGCTGGTCCGCTCCTCGCCCTCCAGGCGCTCGATGAGCTCCTCGCGCGTCATGGGCCCCTCCTGCGCTCCTCGCACGAACAGGAACCATGTCTTGCCTTCGCTCATGGGGCCGGGGCCTTCTTGGGGAACGCTCCTTTCAGGGCGTCCGCGCAGATCCTGGCGACCTCCGGGCCCATCTTGCCGCTCTGGAACAGCCAGCCCAGGTAGTCGGGATCCGTGCGGAGGATCTCACGCAGGCTGCGGGTGCGGTATTTGCCGAAGTTGAACGCGGCTTCGCCGTTGCGCCAAACGAACCGGCCCTGGGGGTCCACGTTCCTCGGGTCGGGCGCGGCGCAGAGCTCGTGCAGGGCGTCCATGTCCGCTGGAAGGCTTCTGCCGCGCCGGGCGTAATGCTCCAGTTGGGCCAGGAACACGTCGAGAGCCGCCTCCGCGTCGGCCGCGGCGTCATGGGCCTTGTCGTGGGGCTTGCCGCAGTAGAAGGCGCAGGCGGCCGAGAGGTTGCGCGGCTCCATCTTGTGGAAGATCACCTGGGCGTCCGCGATGCGCCGCCCTTCGAGGCTGAAGCCGAGGCCCGCGCGCTGGAACTCGGAGGCGAGGAGCGGCAGGTCGTAGCGGACAGCGCCGAAACCGCCCAGGTCCGCGTCCAAAAGCTTCTCCAGGAGATGGGGGGCGATGTCCCGGAACTTCGGGGCTCCCGCGACCATGAGGTCCGTGATGTGGTGGACCTCGATCGCCTCGGGCGGGATGGGGCCCTCCGGGTTGACCAGCGTTCGCCAGCGCAGGCGCTCCCCGCCGGGAGTCAGGCGCACCAGGGCCGCCTGCACGATACGGTCGCGCTGGGGGTCGATGCCCGTGGCCTCCAGATCGAGGAAGACGATGTCGCGTTCGAGTTTCATCCGGCTATTGTAGCTAAGTATTCCCCAAGTATTCTGTTGTACAATAATAGGCCAAGGACGAAGGAGGACGCAGATGGCGGAAGAACAAGAACTCAGCGGTCGCATGGTCCTCGTCGGCCTGGCCTTCATGGCCGCCACCGGCGTCGGCGCGATCTATATTCTGCTTTCCCCCGTTAAACGGCCTCCGGCGCCCCAGCCTCAGCCTCGGCGGCAGGCGGCCGCGGCGCCGGCGGCGCCTCAGCCGAAGTCCTCGGTCTTCGATTCGGCCCGCAGCGCGCAGGAGGCTGCCTCCGGGCTGGCCGCTCGGCAGGCGCCGGCCAGGGAGATCGGGACCTACGCCTCCTCCTCCTCGCCCAAGCCCTTCATGGGAGACCAGTCCCAGCCGCAGGAGAAGCCGGCGGAGCAGAAGCCGGAGGCCAGGCCCGCCGCCCCGGCCCAGCCGCAGGCCGCGGCGAGCGATGAGAGCCTCTCCGAGAAGGAGAACGCCGCGCTTGCGCAGGCAGCGGGAGGCTGGAGCGACCAAGCCGCCCCCAAGATCGGCGCGGCCAGCCCTCTGCTGGTAAAGGCCGTCGAGAAGCTCTTCGACTATCCGAAAGTCATCAAGTTCCTCCTCGGCAATAAACTCGTCATCGACGGCTACATGTCGAGCAAGTTCAAGAAGAAGAACTGCAGCGATCCCCAGGCCCTGGCGAACTACCTGTCGAACCCGAACGCTCCCGGCGGGGTGCGGCTCTTCATGGACGCCTTCGCGGCCGGCTTCCGCCGCCCGGACGCGCTGAACGCGGTGCTCGGCAGCGCCCTGACGAACACGGTGCTGACCCAGTGCCCGGCAGTGACGGCCATGACCAAGAGCCCCGAGATGGTGGGCCAGATTGCGAGAGACAACCCCGAGGTCCTCATGATGCTCGCCAACCCGGTCCTCGCCAGGGCGCTGGCCCAGAATCCCGCCGTGCTGGGCGTGGTCGGCGATTTCCAGAAGACGGGGGAAGCCGCGATGCCGCAGCTGCCCGCCGGGCTTCTTTTAGGCCCGAACAAGCGATGAGCAGGAGAGGACGAACATGGCGACGCTTCTAGAGAAGGCCGCAGACAGGATGAAAGAGTGGTTCCCGCAACTGCCCTGGACCGTGCGCATCTCCTTCGGAGGGCAGAGCCGGACCTTCGGCTCCGGCCCTGAGCGCGCCGAGTGGGTCTGCATGACCCGGGGGGCGCTCGAGCAGCTCGTCATCCCGGACCTGCGCACGTTCCTGGACCATTACGTCGTGGGAGAGGCCGACTTCAACGGGGACATCTACGGGACCGTGGGCTGCCGGAGATACATCCGCCGCGAATCGGATTGGCTGGTGGGCTTCCGCTACTACATCCGCCACGCTTGGACCTATTTCGTCCCGTCCTCTGTCCAGCGCAAGCTCAACGCGATCCAGACACACTACGACCTCCCGGCTGACTTCATCGAATCCTATCTCGACAAGCGCACCCGGGCCTATTCCTGCGCGATGTGGAAGGAGCCGCTCAGCGACGCGGACCCGGAGCCGCTGGAGGACGCCCAGTACAACAAGTTCGACATGGCGGCCAGGGAGCTGGAGATCCAGCCGGAGGACCGCTTCGTGGACATCGGCTGCGGCTACGGCTACATGACCCACCTGGCGGAGACCAAGTACGGCTGCAGGAATGCCCTCGGGATCACGCTGTCGAAGAACCAGGTCGATAGGGGCTTCTCCAAGAACATGAAGCTGATGCACTACTTGGAGCTCAAGCCCGAGGGGCAGTTCGATAAGATCTACACCTGCGGCATGGTCTCCCACCTGGACCACGCCGAGATCGAACAGTACTACCGCCATATCTTCGGCCTGCTTAAGAGCGGGGGCCGGGCCTGGGTGCACGCGATCGTGCCGCCTGTCACCCCTCCGGGCCACACGAACTACACGACGATCTCCGGCAACTTCTCGCAGAAGTACGTGTTCCCGGACCATTTCCAGTTCCCGGTCCACGTTCACCTCAAGATCATGGAGCGGACCGGCTTCTGCGTCCGCAACGTCTACTACCGCTACGGCCACTACGCGAAGACCCTCCGGCACTGGTACCGGCGCTTCGTCGAAAACCTCCCGCGCACGCGCAGCCTCATCAGCCCCGCCACCGAGAGGGCCTGGCACCTCTTCCTGACCTATGCTTCAGTGATGGACGGCGCCAACGGCAGCGTGGTCAAGCAGATCGTCGTGGAAAAGCCCTGAGGAGCCCGCGGCCGATGGGTCCGGGTCGGGCGGTCATCCACCTATGCGCGGCGCTCATCTTGGCCCTAGGCGCGAGGCTCTGCCTAGGCGCCTACGTCTTCGACGAGTCCGGAAGGCCCGTGCCGGTCGACGAAAAGGAGAAGAAGAAGGCGGAAAAGCCCAAGCCTAAGCTCAATATCAAGAAGAAGCCTGCGGGGGAGGCGCCGGCTGAGGGGCAGTAGCAGCCCGGGTTCTGGAGGCCTTATGCCGGAGATGAGATTCGTTTGCGTATCCACGGCGGGAGACATCCGCCGGGAGCCCGACCTGGAGGCGGCCTTGGCGGAACTTGGAGGCGAGGGCTAGCTGTGGCTGGACTACACTGGGCCGCTTTCTCGCCGACAATCCCCACTTGGACGCGCGCCTTGTTGAGTACGCGCAGTGCGCCCGCCGCGGCCAAGTCCAATAACTACGCCGCCCCGCGGCTCGCTTCCGGAGCCGCCTCGCTCTTTATGGCCGGCAGGGGCTCGAGCCGCAGGTTGAGCAGCCCGGCCAATTCGGCGTAGCGCTGCTTGGCGGGCTCGATGCCGGGGGCATGGCCCGGGTGCCGGTCGTGGATGAGATGGACGACGGAATTCTGGACCTTCCAGACGTCCACGGCGAAGGGAAGCTTGGGTAAAAGGCGCAGGGCCGCGGCCAGGGACTCGATGGCCGCGGGATCCTCCCTCGCCGCCAGCAGCTTGCCCGTCAGACGTTCGAGGAAGGCCCGGAAGAGCCCCGGCAGCTCGTCCGCTTCCATCCGGATGCCGCCGCGATCCGCCTCTTCCAGGAACTCCGCGATGCGCCCTGGAGACGGGTCGGGCCGCTCCAGCTCGAGGCGGAGGTCCGTGTGGAGCGTCAGCTCGGCCGCCATGTGGACGGCTTTGGGTGCCGGCAGGCCCTGGTTCTTGAGGAACCGGAGGACCGAGGCGTGGTTCGCGTAGAGCTGGCGGTAGGCTGAGACCGCGCCGCTCAGCGCCGAGCCGATCACGCGGGAGATGATCTTGCGCTGCTCATCCTTGAAGAGCAGGCCGAGGTCGAAGCCTTCCGCGCCGAAGCGCCGGCCCAAGAGGAGCATGCAGCCGCTAATATCCGCCCGGTCGAAGCAGCCGCAGAGGTCGTCGCGAAAGTCGTTCTCCTCTCGCGACGCCCCCGCGGCGTTTGTGCCTGCCGTATCGGCACTTAGGCCCGCCGCAGGGGCGCATGGGACCTCCGTCATCCCGCCGTGGAAGTTGTGGTCCCCCAGGTGGAGCGCCGCGAAGACCCAGCGATGGGATTGAAGGGTGCGGCGGGAGCGCATCCTGAGGCGACCGACGGCCAGGCGCGCGCCGCCCGCCTGCATGCGCTTGAAGGCTTCGCGCTCGATCGAATAGGAGTAGAGGTCCGCCTTCTCGCCAAGGTCGTCGAAGAGGCAGTCGAGCGCGTACTGGGCGCAGACGGCGCGCGGCGGGACCGCCGCGCCTCGCGCCAGCTTCTCGTAGACCAAACGGCCGTCCCGGCGCTCCGGCAGGTTGCTCTTGGCCGCGGATAGGCGCTCGGCGAGCCCTTCGTGGAACGGCCGCTCGAATATCTCCTCGGCGAGTTCCGCCGCGCGGGCGGCGTATTGGAGGACCTGCACCGTTTCGAGGCCCGAGATGTCGTCGAAGAACCAGCCGCAGCTCGTGTACATCAGCATCAGCTGGCGCTGGAGCTCCAGCAGCTTGAGCGCCAGACTCCGCCCGGCTTCATCGAGCCGGTCCGCGGCGCGGCGCTCGAAGAAGGCGTCGGCGGTTTTTCGCGAGCCGTCGAGGATGAGCTCGATGTAGGCGTCGCGCGCCTCCCAGGGGTCGCGCAAGAGCTTGGAAGCCTTCGCCTCGAAGAGAGGGTTGACCTCGTCCCGGAGCTTGTCCAGGGCCTCGCGCAGGGGCCCCCGCCAAGCCTGCTTCCATTCAGCTTTCGAGCGGCAGCCGCAGTCCGAGCGCCAGCGCTCGATGCCGTGCACGCATGACCAGGAGGTGTTCTCCGCGATCTCGGCCTCCCAGGTCGGAGGATGCTTGGCGAGGTATTCGGCGTAGTTGCTCAGGCGGGCGAGCTTCCTGTCTTCGATCGCCTGGAGGGCGTAGGAGAGCGCCATGTCCCCGAAGCGGTGGTGGTGGCCGTAGGTCTCGCCGTCGGTGGCGATATTCACGAGCTGGGGCCATTCGCGCGCCTGGGAGAAGCCGGAGAGAAGGCGGCTGACCAGGGTCTCGCCGCTGGAGAGCAGGCCCTCGAAGGCGACCGCGAGCGAGATGGGGCCGTCGTAGAAGAAGACGGCCAGGGTGCGTCCGGAAGGGAGCCAGACCCGGTAGGCCCTGGTCGGGTCCACGCCCAAGGCGCAGTCGTGCCAACACCTTTCTCCGAACCGCCGCACGCGCCGGGCCTGGCGCGGCGCGAGCACGGTGAACTGGAGCCCGTTCGCGGCCAAGGCCTCGAGGCTCTCCAGGTCCACGGCGGTCTCCGGAAGCCACATCCCCTCCGGCCGGCGGCCGAAGCGGCGCTCGAAATCCGCCAGGCCCC